>NZ_JBNVZR010000005.1:0-162654 GCF_052527415.1 Legionella navarrensis
CGTCCTAACCCCGGATTACGCTGCGCTAATCCGGGCTACGCATCAACACTCACACACTCCGTCCCAACCCCGGATTACGCTGCGCTAATCCGGGCTACGCATCAACACTCACACACTCCGTCCTAACCCCGGATTACGCTGCGCTAATCCGGGCTACACACCAACACCTTCACACTCCGTAGCCCGGATTAGCGCAAGCGTAATCCGGGATCTGCTCTAGAAAACACGATCCATCTGCGACTTAAACTCCGGAACGAGGCTTTTAACAAGAATATAAAGCTCTTCATCATTATGACCGTTGCAGGCACTGTTTAACAGACTGAATGTTTTTTGCAGCTCCAGCCAATCCACCTTGCGAAACCTGGCTCGATACAGTTTGGCGTGATCGGTTTGCGTTAGCTGTTCCGTTTCATGGAATAGCTCTTCAAATAATTTTTCACCTGGCCTGAGCCCTGTGTATTCAATTTCAATGTCCTTACCCGGTATTTTTCCAGACAGACGGATCATCTGCTCCGCCAGATAACGGATTTTAATGGGCTCTCCCATATCCAGAACAAAAATTTCACCCCCACGGCCATTCACCATCGCCTGCAAAATCAACTGACAGGCCTCGGGAATAGTCATGAAATATCGCTCTATATCCGGATGAGTCACAGTCAGGGGGCCGCCGGCCTGCAGCTGCTTCTGGAACAAAGGTACCACGCTGCCAACTGAGCCCAGCACGTTGCCAAAACGCACCGTAATAAAGCTGGTTTCCACACGTTCATCAAGATTCTGGCAATAGATTTCCGCCACGCGTTTGGTTGTACCCATAACATTGGTTGGATTCACGGCTTTGTCAGTCGAGATCAAAATAAATTTTTCGGCTTTCACATAAACGCTGGCTTCTGCCACGATCTGGGTACCAAGGACGTTATTCTGCACCGCTACCCTCATTTGCGGCTCCAGCATCGGTACGTGTTTGTAAGCCGCGGCATGGAATACCGTATGCGGAAGAAACTGGCGAAAATGCCAGTCAACGGCGACAGAATCCGTTACCGAGATCAGAGCCACCTCGATATGAGCCAGAGGCCATGAAGCCTTTAGGTCCTGCTCTATGGCATACAGATTATATTCTGAGTTATCGACAATCAGTAATTTTGCCGGTTTTAATGCCAGAATCTGACGGCATAATTCCGAGCCAATTGATCCGCCCCCACCGGTTACTACCACATGTTTTCCCTTAATACCGCTGGCAATTTTTCCCCAGTCCAGCTGCACCTGATCGCGTCCCAGCAAGTCGTCAATGCTGACCTCGCGCAAGGCATTAACCTCAACCAGACCAGAAGCCAGGGCCGACAGGCCAGGTAAGGTCCGGAACGGCACCTCACTTTGCTCACACAACTCGACAATACGGCGCATGACCACCGATTTCGCGGAAGGAATAGCGATAAAGATGAGATCGACCCTGTGCTTGTCAATAACGCGCAGTAACTCAGCGGTGGTACCCAAAACGCGAACGCCATGAATATCCAGGCCGAGCTTCGCACTGTTATCATCAATAAGGCCAACAGGCAGATAACGATTGCTGCGTTTTAAATCGCGAACCAGGCTCTCTGCAGCCTGCCCTGCCCCAATTATCAGCACACGCTGCTGATGCTCATCCATATCATCCACGACCTGCTGATCGCGGTAAAACCGCAGCAACAGGCGTCCACCGCACAGCAGGGTAATATTCACCAGAGCAAACAAAGGCAAAACCGAACGGGGGATCTGATGCAGCAGAGAACTCAGATACAGCACAGGAATACTGAGAAAAACAGCCGAGAAAACCGATTTGATAATCCGGATGACGTCGTTAATCGACGAATAGCGCCATAGTCCGCGGTATACTCTGAAGTAATAATAACAGGCAGTCTGCACCAGCGTTACGATGGTCAGAGACAGCAGAGAATCAAGGCTTATTACCTTGTACGGGAATGGCTGCATGTTATATCGCAACCAATATGCCAGATACCAGGCCAGCGGAATCGACAAAACATCAAAGGCAATAACAGGAAATTTTTTATATAGTTTCTGAAACAGAGAACCAGACTTCAACATTACGTTACTTGTCCTTTTATTAATATCATGATATTCAGTGCGTGATTATCCCCTACCATGCCGTTCGCCCGCAACCAATAATGCGGTAAGAATAAAATTTTTTAGCATGATACAAAGATCATAAATTTTTCAATGAGTTGCAATTTATCACAGCCATAGGATGCAACAAAACCGTAAAATTTGAATAATCTGCATTGCTTTTAAGCGATGAAGTCGTAATATAAATAAAGGACGAAACGCAAACAAGGACGAGGTGCATGATGCCCACAACTTATTATGTAGTACCCGATACATTCCTTCAGGACTTCCCAGACATACGCAAACGATACGAAGAGAAAGCTCTGGTCAGTCTGACATCAAGCCCTCAGCCCTATGGTTTTTTTGTAGCACTCGGCGCCACCGACATTGAAACCCGTAGAAAGCAGGTTGAATTTCTGGAATCCTTGTACAACTCTGTCAAATACAGACTCAGACCCCTGCTTGATTTTAAAACGGAAACAGAGCAACAGAATCACATCAGTGCGCTGAGAATTCTGATTGCTGGATGTCTTTATGTAAAAGCTCAGATTGATGAGACCTATACTTATCCGCGTGACAGCAGCAGTGCCGATTTGGGTCAGGTCATTAACGACCTGCTCAGGCTGACCTGTGAAAAGAAGCATGACAACCAGATTGATGACAAATCACGTGAAGCGGCCCTGCTGACTGCAAAACAGTTTCTGGTTAACCGCAAGGTATTTGACGAACCGGACTACGCTCCTGAAAAAAGCTGGGTAGAGTTTCTTGCCTATATAGAAAAAGAAACGAGTAAGAACGGTAAAGACTACTCAGATTACCCCTGTCGCGATTTCATGGTCTGTTCTGGTCGTATTCTGGGAGAGGCAATAGGCACTTCAACAGGCTATGTGTTTGGTGACGGATTGAGCCGTTCAGAACCTTTGGTCGGGGCACGTCAGGCCTTTACGACGGTTTTAGGCACAGGCATTATCATGCTCATGGGCCCCTCAGCGCGTATGGGTGTAATGGTGCTTGTTCCTACCTGCGCCGGAAAAATTCTGGATATGTTCTGCGGTTTGTCTCTGGCTTATGTACTGGGAGCCGCAATGGGAATTGCAGGTGCTGGTGTAGGCTGGGGCGTGGGTATGACCATGGATATGAGTATGCTGCTGTTGCAGAAAGCCTGCCGCATGGTGATGCGGGCCTATCATGGCGAAAGCCGCTATCCGGCCGTTTCAGGCGTTACCCTCGTGGATTCACAACGTATCGTAAACGGTCTGGTATGCCCGATTTCGGCCGAGGGCGGTGAGGCAGTGATCCTTGAAACCAAGGCTGACGGACTGGAAGTGAAAATCGGCGAACAAACGGCTTTTATCCCATGGGATTTCAGGAAGCTGCCTTACATGAATGAACTGCGTGAGCTGCTCCAGCTTGACGTTTCAGGAAAAATGCCTTCTGTTGAGTACGGCATGCAGGAGGAACAGGAAGCAGATGAGCCGGAGAACCTGGAGCTTTTCCCCAGCTAGTACCGTTTCTATTTAATTTTGAGTAGGTTGGGCCTTGGCCCAACAATTAGCCTCGATGCCAATTCCATGTTGGGCCAAGGCCCAACCTACGATGTATTAATATAGCTGGAAGCCACCTAGACCGGGTTGTCGCTGTCAATAAAATGATGTGACAATCCAAAGCGCTCAGCCACATGCTGCCCCAGCGCCTGGATACCATAGCGTTCCGTGGCATGATGACCACAGGAAAAATAGCTGATTCCCAGTTCTTTGGCCTGATAGAAGGTGCGCTCTGATATTTCGCCTGACAGATAGGCATCAACGCCGAGAGCATGGGCATCCGCTATAAAATCCTGCGCTCCGCCACTGCACCAGGCAATCGTTCTAATCGGTCGGTCATGGCCTTCAACAACCAGAGGTACGCGCCCCAGCTTTTCAGCCAAAAAAGCTGACATCGACTCCGTTGAGCGGCCAGGCGACATCTCCCCAGACCACAGCAAATCAGGGGTATTATTCACACGGTGTCTTGTTGGTTCCAACACGCCAAACAAACGCCCGAGGCAGGCGTTGTTACCCAGTTCGGGATGGCAGTCGAGCGGCAAATGCCAGGCAAAGAGATTGATATCGTGTCGGATCAAATCCGCGATGCGTGCGTGCTTCATGCCTATAATTTCAGGTGCTTCGCCACGCCAGAAATAGCCATGATGAACCAGAAGCGCGTCGGCTTTCAAACGAATGGCCTCCCGAATGGCATCGTGTGAAGCCGTCACAGCCGTGCAAATGCTCTTAATTCGTTCCTTGCCAGCTACCTGCAGACCATTGGGTGCGTAATCCGTGAAGCTGTCGGCAGACAGCAGCTTACCGAGGTAAGCTGCCAGTTCAAAACGAGCGATCACCTGTCGGAAACCCGCTTGATGTCTGCGCCCAGCATGGACAGTTTTTCTTCGATGCGCTCGTAACCGCGATCCACATGGTAAATCCGCTCCACTGAGGTCTCACCTTCAGCGGCCAGACCAGCCAGAATCAGGCCGGCTGATGCGCGCAGGTCCGTTGCCATGACAGGCGCGCCCGTCAGGTGATCGACCCCGGTGATGATGGCAGTGTTGCCATTGAGATGAATCTGCGCGCCCATACGCTGTAACTCCTGGACGTGCATAAAGCGGTTTTCAAAAATATTTTCAATAACAGAGGAGGTTCCCTCGGCAATGGTATTCAAAGCCATGAACTGCGCCTGCATATCCGTTGGAAAGGCAGGATAAGGGGCGGTGGCAATATTGACTGCCTGTGGCCGCAAACCATTCATATTCAGGGTAACCCAGTCTTCGCCCAGCGTTAACTCAGCACCAGCTTCCTCAAATTTACACAGCATGGACAGCAGATTGTCCGGCTTCACACGGCGCACGGTTACCTTGCCGCGTGTGATGGCACCCGCGGTCAGATAAGTACCTGCTTCAATACGATCAGGCATGACAGAATACGAGCCGCCTGAAAGCGCTTCGACGCCTTCAATTTCAATGGTCCCGGTACCCGCACCGGTAATTTTAGCGCCCATTTCAATCAGGAAATTAGCAAGGTCCACCACTTCCGGCTCGCGCGCCGCGTTTTTAATCGTGGTTTTTCCTTCAGCCAGAACAGCCGCCATTAGAATATTTTCTGTACCGGTTACGGTTACGGTATCAAATACCAGTGGCCGGCCCTGCAGCCGCCCTCGTCGGCAACGTGCCTTGATGAATCCATTTTTTACAGAGATATCGGCACCCATGGCTTTCAGGGCTTTCAGATGCAAATCGACCGGGCGTGTGCCAATGGCACAGCCACCGGGCAGCGACACATCAGCCTTACCAAAACGACTCAGCAGTGGGCCAAGTACAAGAATGGATGCGCGCATGGTTTTAACCAGCTCGTAGGGAGCGACAAATTCATTGACCTTGCTGGCATCAACCTGAACATTCATTTTTTCGTCAATGGTCAGCTCGGCACCCAGCTGGCCCAGCAGTTCCATCATGGTGGTTACGTCTTTCAGATGTGGCACGTTGGACACCGTGACGTTATCCGTTGCCAGCAGCGTTGCGGCCATAACCGGGAGAGCGGAATTCTTAGCTCCGGAAATGACAACTTCACCGAACAAAGGCTTATTGCCATTGATAACCAGTTTATCCACGTTTTTTCTCCCATTCTTCATGTGTCCACGTCTTCATGCTCAGTGCATGCAGACCGCCGGTAGTAATATAATCTTTCAATTTTGCGTACACCCATTGCTGTCTTGCAACAAGCGATTTTCCTGCAAAAGCCTCGGAAACGACAATCAGCTGATAATGATAGCCATCGCCTTCAACCAAAACGTATTCTGTTTCACCACTGTCAAGCAAACGCTGCCTGATTTCTTCGTTACTGATCATGTATTCAACCCCAGGGTACCATTCACACCACAAAACTCTGCCAGGCTCTGCACCGCCCGGGTTACGCCTTCAATACGACATTCCAGATGATGATCGCGGGCAAGGCGTTTGGCTTCGATTAAAAAAGCCAGGCCTGCACTGTCACATTGTTCGACCTGACTCAAATCGAGAATCATGACGGGCGTTTTCAGTTCCAAACTGTACGCCAGCAGGCGTTCTCGATCCGACATGACGGTCTCAAAGCTCATCTCATTTGAAGGTATAAAGACCGCACTGCTCATCAGGATGCCTTACCGTTTTTGTTCATTTTGGCAATCAGTGCCTGCATATTGGAATTCTGCAGAGCATCGGCAAACTGCGAACGGAAGCTTTGCAGCAGGCTGACGCCCTCTACGCTCAGGTCATAGATTTTCCATTGTCCGTTTTGTGCAACCAGGCTGTAGGTCAGCGGAATAGTCTGGCCACTGGGACGAACGATGGTGCTGTTTACGCGGACAAAACGGCCTTCAAGCGATCCTCTGACAGGCTGAAACGTCACTTTTTCATCGGTGTATTCGGCCAGGGGACCCGCATAGGTGCGGATAACCAGCTTTGTGAATGCCTGCGAAAACTGCGTGCGTTCGGCAGCAGAAGCCTTGTTCCAGGCCTGTCGTCCCAGAACGGAGCGGGACATGCCGGCTACGTCGACATTAGGCAGCAGATAGCGTTCAACAGCCTGGTAAATAATCTGATGATTGCTCTTGAGGCTGGCTTTATTTTTTTTGAGGGTATCGATAATCTGATTCGCGGTATTCTGCAACATGGGAACCGGCGTTGTCTGTGCCCAGATCCATTGAGACAGCGTCAGAGCAAATCCAATAATTATTATTTTTGCAATTTTCACAAATCACCTATTTTTTAATGTTAAACAACAGTTGACCAATCAGGTTTTCCAGAATAATGGCTTCCTGGGTCTTGGCGATGACATCCCCTTCCCTCAAGTATGGATGAGAACCGTCAGCATTGTCGTCAAAACCCGGAACAATACTGATGTAATTCGATCCAAGCAGACCCTCCGTCAATATCCGCGCGGACGCATCCTCAAAAGGAATGGGCTTGTCTTTACGTAACATCATGGTTACTTTGGCATTTAACTCGCCAGGCTGCAACTCGATGCGCGTTACCTCTCCAATTCGAACACCAGCCACGGTAACCGGCGCACGTACCTTCAAACCACCAATATCGGCAAAATCGGCAGTGATACGATAGCCTTTACTCGAAGATATGGTGGAAATTCCGCTGACCTGCATCACCATCACCAGTAAGGCCAGCACACCAAACAACATAAAAAAACCAACGCTCAAATCCAGATAACGCTGCCTTGTATTCATTTACCAACCTCCAATCATCATGGCCGTCAAAAGAAAATCCAGACCCAGCACCGACAACGAGGAATACACCACCGTTCTCGTTGTAGCCTGACTGATACCCTCTGCTGTAGGAACACAGCTAAATCCCTGAAAAACGGCTATCCACACGACAACGAATGCAAACACAACGCTTTTTATGATGCCACTCAGAACATCCAGTCTGAAATCGACCGCAGACTGCATGTTGGACCAGAAACTACCACCATCAACGCCCAGCCATTGCACGCCGATAAAGTAACCACCGTATACAGCCACGGCAGAAAAAATCAGCGACAGGGTCGGCAGGGAAATCAGACCAGCCAGAAAACGCGGATAAATGATACGACCCAGCGGATCGACGCCCATCATGTCCATGCTGGCCAGCTGCTCGGTCGCCTTCATCAGACCAATCTCTGCTGTCAGAGCCGAGCCGGCACGGCCGGCAAACAACAGGGCACTAAGGACAGGCCCCAGCTCGCGGGATATACTCAGAGCCAGTAATTGCCCTAACTGACTGCTGGCCCCAAATTTTTCCAGTGTATGGTAACCCTGCAGGCCAACAACCATACCTATAAACAGAGCAGATACCACAATAATCAGACATGATAACACACCAACAAAGTGCAACTGAACCCGCAAGGCTGGCCAGAGTTTACGAAAATTCGGGCTGCGGGAAAAAACCATGAATAAAAATACACCGGAACTGCCTATTGACTGCAGAGTATTGACACCCCGGTGCCCCATTTGCGCTATTTTATCAAGCATCGAGCAGATCCTCAGTATAAGGTTTGGCCGGATAATGAAACGGAACCACGCCATCAGCCTCCCCATGCATGAATTGATGAATATGGGGTTGCGTGGATTCCCGCAGTTCCTGCGGGGTTCCCTGCCCAATCAGACGGCCTCCGGCTATCAGATAAACGTAGTCGGCGATGGAACAGGTTTCTTCTACGTCATGCGATACAATCACCGTTGTTGTGCCCAGCAGTTGATTCAAACGCTTAATCAGGCGAACCAGCACGCCCATGGACATGGGATCCTGGCCAGTAAACGGTTCGTCGTACATCATCAGTTCGGGATCCAGCACGATGGTTCGCGCCAGGGCTATGCGGCGCATCATACCGCCAGAGAGTTCAGCCGGCATGGCATTGGCCACGCCACGCAGGCCCACGGCTTCGAGTTTCATCAAAACGATATCACGAATCATGGCCGCGTTCAGTGCCGTGTGCTCACGCAGAGGAAAAGCCACGTTATCAAACACGGATAAATCGGTAAACAGAGCACTGCTTTGAAACAACAGCCCCATTTTACGTCTGGCCTGATACAGGGCTTTACGGGACAGCTGGTGAATATTGGTGCCATCCACCATAACCGTACCGGAATCAGGCTGCAACTGCGCGCCAATCAACTTCAGCAGGGTTGTCTTACCGCTGCCGCTGGGCCCCATGATTGCCGTAATTCCACCACGCTTCACCACCAGATCCACGCCATCAAAAATACGCCGCCCAGCGCGCGAAAAGGTGAGATTGGTAATTTCCACCAGATTAGTTTGCATGAAATAACGAATCCCGCTTTGAAGAGTGTAATAGATAAGTGATTAGTATATACCGGTCAACGCAGATTATGCCACATTTGTTAAGCAGCAGCGCACGCCTGTCCCTGAAACTGGTTTGATTCGAGCGTGCCGGGGTAAGTCGAGGGTCGGCGATTCAGGGCGCGAGCGAAGATGAGGCATCAGCATCTGGATCATCCCGTGCTTTTTTCACCTGTTCAAAGATCGTCCTTCCTGTTGGGATGGGGGACAGATTTTGTTGCACGCCAAAAGCCCGGGCCTGCCTGAACTCTTCAAGATGGGTGTCAATCAGAGATTGTGGTGCGCCGGAGGCGGTTTGTATAATCACCTGCAAGTCTTCAATACTGTCTTCCTTCAGATTCAGTATGGTAAATCGATTGCTCAATGCTTTTGACAGTTCGCTGCCATCGTGGACGCCAAGGATGCAAAACCCCGCTTTCTCGCCCGGTGTTGACAGCAGTTCATTGACAAGACGTTCGTCAATAAGACTGCTGAATTTGGGGATATACACCGCCAGGCCTTTACGATGAGCGTCAATGAGCTGTTCACGGGCGACTCGGGGATTATCGAGAGAGATAATCTTCAGCGGCGGGTCAAGTTTAAGCTCTGTCAGAATTTCCATGATAAGCCGCCCTTTTCCTAAGCCCTGACCCTCCAGCAGGAATCCGTTCGTACCGAGTTCCTGAGCCGTATTTTGTTCATGTTTCTGTTTGCGTATGCTTAAAAAACCAAGCAAGGCAAGCGCAACTTTTATACGCGCAGGCGTCCAGTGGAAATCTCGACTGGTTTCGGGCAGGCGGCTGCAGAGTGCCTGCCTGAGCTCCTGACCCTGTGCACGCCAAAGGGCATCGGCCTTAATGTCTGCACGAATCGCCTGAATGTCTGTTTTATCCGCCTTGATACCTTTCAATTCGTTCAATAAGGCATATTGCAATAATACCTTTTCTGGAAAAAGCCTGTAATTCTGGTGCAGTTTGAGTTCCGCAACGCGTAGACAAACCATCAACGCATTGCGGGTTGTCATGGTAATCCCCTTCCTCAAGGCCGCTTGATACACACGGTCAACCATCTCGAGAGCCGCCGCCGGATCCTCGAAAGTAGACAGCATAGGACTCAGCAGCTCATGCAATGGCTGAGTTTTGAAGGCCACGTAACAGGGATAACGCCGAAATAAATCCGCCTGCATCCGCCCGCCGTAAGCATAGGGATTGCCGGCAAATACCACTTTTTGCTGGTCAGAGAGATCAAAGCGCTGACCATTTATCCAGAGAACGCGCTGCCCACGCGCCAGATTATCAAACATCAGATAATCCTGAGTGGAGATGTTGGCTTCGTCTATGAATAAAATGGCGTTGCCTGATGTATGACGCGCCCAGACCTCAAGATCAGACAAATTGTTATACACGGTAATGGGTTGATTGATTTCCTTCCCGTATTTGGGCAACAGGTTTTGCATCAGGTAACTTTTTCCTGCGCCCGATTCACTGATAAGAAAGGCAAATGGGTGCGAATTAAGATAGGCCATTAATTCCTCAGGCGTTGACACCTGATTGGTGATGACGGCTGAACTACTGCCTGAATTCGAAGGCGCTGCCGCTACGGGCGGTTTTCCCGCCGCTAATTCGAGGGAGGTGACGAGCTGCTGAGCCCAGGGGATTTGTGCAGAGGCCTCTTCAGGGCAGTTTTGAAAGTGTGCATAACAGGGGCTGATTTTTAAACGGTCGTAGCAAGCCAGTAAGATTTTCCTGGCCGGTTCGCACAAAGCATCGTTTACCAGACTTTGACTATCAAACGAGCTGAAAACGCTACTGTTTAAGATTTCAAAGGAATTTGTATCCTCAGACAGAATAATGAATTCATTTTTGATGGGAATACGTTCGCCATTAACGATCAGAGCCCTGTCCCGGGTAAAAATCGAAGAGAGTTTTTGCACAAATTCTAAAGAAAACCTGCCCTTCAATATAACCCTCTCCCCTCGTTTAATGGCCTGCAGCAAATCACTGTCTGTAGCGGTAATGCGCCCGTCAGGCTGGCGCTGAACCGTGATAAAAAGTGACTCAAAACGGGTGTTCAGGCTAATGGGAACCACGGTTTCATAATCATTGGGCGCTCTCATGGCCCAATCACTGTCAGTAGATGGGTGGAACCTGACATGAGATGCGTCATTATTCAGCCAGGCCGCGGGCAAGGCGTGCCGGCTTAATGCCTTTGGCAGTGAGATGCCGGGGCATGGCTCCAACACCAGACAAATGCCATGCCGTACCGCTTCTTCTGTTATTTCCCACCATTGCAGGGGTGTTAAATCGCTGGTTATAGCCAGGTGAATGACATGTTCTTTGTGTTGTTCCATCAAACCCGGCATGGTATGAAACCCGTTTTCATCCAGGCGCATCATGGAAAAAAATGAGTTGTAACTGGCTGCATTCAGGGCGAGCGTTACGGAATTATCCTTGTGAGGAAAGGCGTCATAATCAAAAGGCCTGTCAGAAAAGCTGATAAGCGGCTGAGCCAGGTGAAACGAAAATCCGTCAGGCAGGTGATGGATTTCCCCGTTCACTTCAAACTGCCGGATTTCCTCTAATTGGATGAGAAAATCCATAAACGCCTTGTTTTCCATAGGGGGATTATGAATCGTCAGAGACGTCGCCCCCCTGGATAGGGCGCTCAACAGGGCGCCGTCAGTCAAAGTTGCCTGTCGCCCTTCAAAAACCGGCCCGCCCAGCAGGATTTTTTTCCAATCCAACGTCTGGGTGATGACCGCATCCCCCTGCTCGACGGGTTTATGCGTTTCGGGTGGACGCGGTGGTGGTGTAAGCCTCGGAGCAAGGCTTCGCGCGGGCAGTAAGGAGGTCAAGGTATCACCGGTATTCGCAAGTGCTGCCTTATCCATCATCACGACTACGTGCAGATTATCAGGCAGTATATGTCCGAATAACTGACGTGGCGTACCCGAGATAAGGCTGTGCAATCCCTTGTGCTTAAGCTTTGCGTCTGACCAGTCAATGAACCAGGTAAAGGGTTCATCAGGATGGTTCTCAGCGCGAGTGATTAAGCGGGCGATAGCACTCGGAGTCGATTCAAACTGATTCTCGCGTATTTGAGGGGCTGTTAATGAAATGGTATCAATATCCGAGGTATACAGACAATGACCTTCGGTGCCGTACTGTTTTACGATAGCGCGATGCAGGCATTCGAGGCTGGTTTTATCTTCTGTTACGACCAGCTGTTGAATCAGCAGCCTGCTGTTTGTAAGGATTTCATCAATAAGCAGCTGCGCCTCCGTGCCTTGCAGAGGATGACTGTTCCAGGTCTGGTAGCGATTCGTCGGATGGGGTTCTGGAGCCAGGGTCATGACATCGTGCCTGAACGCATTCTCAGGCTCAGCCTGCTCTTCCTCCACCTCGTCATCATCTGGTACGGGAAGCTCTGTCAGGTGCGCTTCGGCGCCACCCAGTTGAAGGGTAACCAGCGCGTTATCTTCTGTGCGGGCAATCGCAAACGCATGCGACGCATTCGTTTGATAACAGGCAGGTATCTGCAGTTCAGTAGCCAGAACCACAAACAGCTGAGCACGGTGACGGCAGGCACCTTCGCGGTGCTCCAGCATATGGTTAAAAATTTGCCATGGCTCTCCCTCTGTGTTGTCGCCTGATTCCTTTTCGAACGTGCATACTGCCTGCAGCGCAGACAGTATGTCCTGAGTCGATGCCCGCATGACCTCAGACCAGGTTTCGTTTTGCTGAAGATGCCCGCTGGCGTCAAAGCGTAGCTGGCGAATGAGAGTCTGCAGCTCAGTCGTATCAGCATTGTCCCTGACAAGGGTGTCCTGGCCAAAACCAGGTGTCAGGTTAAATCGGAAAGAGATGGGTACTGGATGAGAGACAGGTACCCGAAAAAAATGATAGCCGCTTTCGCGATCGTGTACTAACTCAAAATTCTGACCGGGTACACTGGCAGCGAAGGCAGTGAGCGTATCCTGCGTGCTGGTGGCGGGTAACTGGTACCAGGTATTTGCCTCCAGTTGCGGAAGCTCCCAGGAAGCATGAAGTTGTCCAGCCTCCCTGGCGCGTCTGATCGCTGAAAGATTCATCCTGGCTGGATGAACTGATTCTAAATTAGATGCGTCTGGAACGTAGGGAGTAAACAGCTGCTCTGGCGCATCCCAGCGATAGGTCTGCAAATGATAAAAGCCTGTGGGAATCCGAGGGGTGGAAGCGTCACCGATAAAAATGGACTGGGCGGTATGATGGGTGTCGGGATTGTTCTGAAAATCTCCCCATGTTTTTATTCCTCTTTTTGCAGGGTTGACTGCGTAATCAGAGGGAAAAGACATGTCAGGCCTATCGCTGTCCGGTTCAGAATCAAAGTCAGCGTATTTTTCGATTTGAGCCGCACCTTCTATTCTAATCTGTGGATAATTTGACTGAATATACTCGATATTTTCCTGACTCAAGGCATAACAGGCGTTAACAACGACCCGCTCTAACCCCGGGGCTGCGTTGATAATCGACATCAACTGCTGCAATGAAATATTGGAATCGGATACATCCAGTTCGGTTAGTCGGCGCAGCTGATTTGATTTTAATTTAAAGGCTTCAGGGGTGTTCAGCTGAATGTCATTAAGTGATAGTTTCGTAATATTAGGTGCCGCCCGAAGCAGACCGCTCAATTCGTTGGATTCCGAAACTCTGGCCAGTCTGACTGTCCTCAGGCGAGATAGAGAGTTTGGGGGGAGTTGCGCGAAGGAGCCATACTCGCTGCCTTCCCAACTCGCCGTAAATTCTTCCAGATTGGCGGCGCCTTCAAGAAGATTAATCAGCAGTTTCTTTGTTTGCTCGTCGCAATTATGGGCTGATAAGACTCTCAGCAAAGGCATTTTTTTAGGACTGAAGTCGTGACAATCGTGATCCAGACTGGCCCTATCCAGCCGGATAACGCTTAAATCCGGCGCCGTTTGAAACAGATTGTCCAGTTGTATTTCACTAAGCCCACCGACCCCGTCAGCATGAAATGCCGTCAGTTGCGTTAACGAAATATTGTCGGGATTAAAGAGACGCTTAACGAGATAGGTTCCTAAAAGGTGGCTTCTGGAAATATCCAGGCAGGTCAGCCCGGGATTGCTACGGATCAAGGTAGCCACATGGTCTTCATGACATAAGCTATCTATTGCCTGAATGCGCATCAACTGCCCCTGACGCAATGTCGACGGTATCCCGATGTTGCTGCCATCCATGATGAGGCTGGTAAGATTCGGTGCTGCCTGCCATAAGCTGCCAAAGCTGTCTCGGTCAACCCATTTTCCCAATTGAGCCGTTTGCAGGAGCAGTAGATGTCCAGGAGGCAAACGTAGACCATCCAGACAGTTTTGAGTGTCTTTCAGATTCAAAAAAGACAACGCTGGCGAAGCATTTAAAATGCTGCTGGCCTGTGTTGGTGTCAGACCGGAATTCGCCGCATTAAACGCGCTCAATTGTCCTTTTTGCAGCGCAGGCAGATCTTGCGGTTGATACGTTGTTAACTGTGTGCAGTTGGCCACGGACAAGTGCGTCAGGCGCGGGCAATGCAGCATGAGCATATGAAGCGCATTGCCGCTGATGTCACTGCCATCAAGAATACAATGTGTTAAAGCAGCCAGCGCCTCGGGTCTGTCAGTGAGGATTTTTTCGATAAAGGCCGAGACGTTTTGGGTATTACTTAAATCCAGTGATTTCAGCAGAGAAGGGGAGCCAACATGTTGCTCGAACGTCAATGTCTCAAGAGACGCTCCTTCTAACTTCAAATGCGTTATTTTCCTCAGGGTCGGTTGCCCGGCTTCTAAACGCTGGTTAAGCCACTGCGTGGACGAGGGCGCCTGGGGTTGCCCGGCCGCGCTGGATGAGCCGCCAAATGACGGCGTTTTAAAATCCCACATGTCAACGGTATGGTCGTACTGATTGTCTCGTTGAATTTGATTATCGAAACTGCTTGAGGAGGCTGATGAGAATCCATGATTTTCATTATCGTGAAAATGTGATTGTTCGCTGGGTCCTTGTTTTAGAGCATTAATATCCCATTCTGTTCTCGAGGGTTTTGAGGTAATAACAGCCCGGGACATCACTTTATCACTAAGTGATAAGGCCGTGAGATTCGGTGCGGCATCAATGAGGGCGTTTCTGTGTTGCGGTATCAGGTCTGGCTCATCCAGCGTCAGCGCGTCGAGCGAAAGCAGCGTATCGGGCAAAAGGGTGAGAGGTTCTTTGTAATGTGGTGCATTTTTTTTCAGTATTAAACGGTTAAGATGTGGGCTGTGTTGTAACAGAGCCGACAATTGCGAGCTATTGAGATCAGAGCGACTGATTGTCAGCTCTGTCAAATTGCACGGATCTGACAGGATGCGACACTCGTCCTGGCTCAAAACTTCAACACGGTCAATCGTCAGCTTTTTAAGATTTGGCAGGGTCAGGAGTAATTGCAGCAAACGGGAGTCGATTTTCAGAGAAGACAGCTCTAGCTGCTCAATGTGCTTGAAATGCATCATAATTAAATCGATATCAAATGGTTGAATGTGCTGTATGGTCAGCTTCAGTTGACGTACTTTTTGACAGAGGGCCGGGTGTTTTAAGACTGGATTGGCGGTAAAAAAATTATCTAGTGTGAGTCCCAGTGCATCATCCTGCGCTATGGTGCTTTCAAGGCGGGCGCAGTCTTTCTCTCTAAACTCTGTTGGTAGCATGGCATGTTGCACCAGTGCATGGGTTTCACCGCTCATTTTGTTGACGATGGCCAGTAATGCGGCCGCATTGATGAGAGCCGTGTTAGTTAGTCTTACATCGTCAGCCAGCCGAACAGGGGTAAAATCCGCCAGCTGGCGCCTCAGGCTGGCACTGTTTTCAATGGGTTTAATACCATTCGCTGTTGACAAAGCCAGCGTGTATCCTTCGCGCAGCAATAAAAGAAAAAACCGCTCAACATGCGCTCGACTGGTGTCATCCAGCGTATCAAAATACCAGCTGGTAAGCAGGAGATTTTTTTTACTGGCAACCGTGACAACATCACGCGTTGCCCAGCAGGCTTCCTCTCCTCGACTGGCTGCAACAACATCCAGCTCACCCGTATATTCTTTGGTTAAGCTCTCGTCAGTAATGGTTTGTTCAAACAGAAAACCCAGTTCGGTACAAAAATCAGCGAATTCTTTGGCATTCATGTGAATATCCAAATAAAGGTGATGCTTAAAGTGTATATATAGCGAGCTCTTAGATCAAATTAAAATCCATCCGCAACGAAAAAACACGGATTGGCAGGAGGATAATAAACCGTCAAAATACTGACAACATGATTAATAAGGGTCTTATTTACCTACGTGCCGTGCTTTATGCACTGCATCCAGACTACTTGAATCGAGATCCGGACTGGATTGTGCGCATAAAGCGCGGAACGCAGGGCTGTCCCATCTTGATGTGAAGGGAAGTTAATCAGTTGGCACCATCGGCTCCCTTCTCCCTTGAGGGAGAAGGGTCGGGGATGAGGGTGGTGGGTGTGGCTCGTCCTGAATAAATACATTGACATACGGTACTTGATTGATTTAACAGCATGAGGTTTTTAAAAATATACAGGGTGTGATGGACGGCATGCTTAATTTACTCGAGACTGTGCCACACCCACCACCCTCATCCCCAGCCCTTCTCCCTCAAGGGAGAAGGGAGCAGATCGTCTCAACTGATTAACTTCAGTTCAAATTAAGACGGGACAGCCCGGGGCCGAAAGGATTTGAACATATCACACAAAGAACAAATGTGTTAAACTTCCCGTTTTATTCTAAACCGTATTAGCGTGGCTTATGAACTTTTGCAAAATGGGTCTGGCCGTTATTGAAACAGAAGCGCAGGCCGTATTTGAACTGACGCAGCGCATTGATGAACGATTTGAACGGGCCTGTGAACTGCTGCTGGCCTGTACAGGTCGGGTTGTTGTGACCGGCATGGGCAAATCAGGGCACATTGGCAGCAAGATTGCCGCTACCCTGTCCAGCACCGGCACGCCCGCCTTCTTCATGCACCCTGGCGAAGCCAGTCACGGTGATTTTGGCATGATCACCCGGCAGGACACTGTACTTGCCATTTCTAATTCCGGTTCCACCAACGAGGTGGTCACTCTTCTTCCCCTGCTGAAGCGTATGAACGTTCCACTGGTCAGCATGACCGGCAATCCAGAGTCCATTATTGCCAGGAGTGCTACGGTCAATCTGGATATCAGTATCCATCAGGAAGCCTGCCCGCTGGGCCTGGCTCCCACCACCAGCACCACCGTGTCGCTTGTCATGGGTGATGCTCTGGCTATTGCGCTGCTGCAGGCCCGCGGCTTCAGCGAAAACGATTTTGCCATGGCACATCCTGGCGGCGCACTGGGGCGGCGGCTGCTGTTGCGCGCTGACGATGTCAGCCATCGCGGTCAGGATTTACCTGTGACACTCGAAACTGCGAGCCTCAGCACCGCCCTGATTGAGGTCACCGCGAAAAAGCTGGGCATGACCTGCGCAGTCAATTCCCGTGGCATACTGACCGGGGTATACACGGATGGAGATATTCGACGAACCCTGACCCGGGAGCTGGATATCAACAACACACGACTCGAAGAGGTCATGAGCAAACAGTGTAAAACCATCCCTCAGGGCATTCTGGCGGCCGAGGCGTTGTCGATTATGCAGGGTTTTCGAATTACATCACTGGTGATCATTGACGATCAACACCGACCCGTTGGCGTTGTGCATTTGCATGATCTGCTGCGGGCCGGGGTATTTTAGGAGAGGAGCACATGACAAATCAGGTATTGGAAAAGGCAAAAAAAATCACCTGCCTCATTTGCGATGTCGACGGTGTACTGACCGACGGCCTGCTGTATCTCGATAATCATGGCAATGAACTGAAAGCCTTTCATGTTCAGGATGGTGTTGGTCTGAAATTACTGATGGCGGTTGGCATTAATGTGGCGGTGATCACCACCTCACGCAACGCCGTAGTGGATCATCGCATGGAGCAGCTGGGCATTCAGCATTATTTCAAAGGCCAGCTTGATAAGCGTAAGGCCTTTGCCGAATTAAAAGAGCGCCTCGGCGTCAGCGACGAAGAATGCGCTTACATCGGTGACGATTTTCCCGATCTGCCGATGATCAAACAGGCAGGACTCGGCGTTGCGGTTGCCAACGCGGTCTCTCAGGTCAAGGAGTTTGCGGACTGGCAGACAGAACAGTCAGGTGGGCGCGGCGCCGTTCGTGAGCTTTGCGATTTTATTCTCAAGGCACAAAACAAGGAAGAAGCCGCCCTTTCCGGTTATTTTTCCTTATGAATGCCGCAAGACAAGCCGCCTGGCTCTTCTGCGCCATGATTGCTCTGGCCTGCTCCGGCTGGTATTTTGCCAGCACGCCGGTGCCGGTCAAGCTGGATGAACAGACTCTGGCCAATACGCCGGATTATGTCATCCAGGGTTTTGCTTTGCGTCAGTACGATGCCAAAGGCACGCTGATCAATTTCATCGAAAGTCCCAGACTGGAGCACATACCCAATCAGGATACCAATCTGATTAGTTCGCCGCATATCACCGTGAAGCAGGATGATCTGCCGGCCTGGGATATCCGTTCCGAACAGGCCAAAGCGATCAATCGCGGCGACAGCATCACGTTTACAAAGAATGTCATCATTCACCAGGGCAAAGGCCGCAGCAACCAGCCCAGCACGTTTAAAACCGAAGAACTGGTTTATTTTCCAAAGAAAAAATACGCCACCAGCAATGCTGCTGTGATTTTTGAACAACCCGGCAGTGTGGTTCACGCCAATGGCATGAACGCCTGGCTGGAAGACAGACACGTCGAGCTACTCGGAAAAACACATGCCACTTACGAGCCTGATCATGCACAAGGCTAAGCTTTTTATTTCCTTACTCTGTTTTGCTGCTCTGTTCAGCCAACCGGCTCAGGCCATGCGCGATGATTGCAGCAAAAGCGCCAGACTGGCTGCTGACAGCGCGGATCTGAATCAGTTAACGCATCGAGGCGTATACCTGGGTAATGTGCAGTTTGATCAGGGGACAACGCACCTTCGCGCCAGCAAAGCCATTACGGAAGGCAATGCACAAAACAAACTGACCTTTGCCGCCGCCTATGGCAGCCAGACCGAACAGGCACATTATTGGGAAAAAACCGCCGAAAACAAACCCCTGCTGCACGCCTGGGCCAATGAAATACGCTATTACCCAGAGCGACATTTGATTGAATTGATTGGCAATGCCCGTATCGTCCAGGGTAACGACTCCTTTTCTGCGGCTGAAATCCGTTACGACACAGAAAAACAGCACGTCGTGGCGAACAGCAAGGGCAAAACCCGCACCATGATTATCTTCCACCCGGAGAAAGCATCGTGACCGATTTATGTGCCCGGCATCTGAAAAAATCGTTTAAGACACGAACCGTCGTCAACGACGTAAGCCTTACCATTCGACGAGGAGAATGCGTTGGCCTGCTCGGCCCTAATGGTGCCGGAAAAACCACCTGCTTTTACATGATCGTCGGGCTGCAGTCCTGTGACGAGGGCAGTATTCTGCTTGACGGCATAGACGTCACCCAGGAGCCCATGCACCAGCGCGCCAGACGAGGCATCGGCTACCTGCCTCAGGAAGCCTCAGTATTTCGGAAAATGTCCGTAGCTGACAACATCTATTCCATCCTGCAGCTTCGCAAGGATCTGGATGAACAGCAAAAACGCCAGAAACTGGACGAGCTGCTCGAAGAGTTTCACATCACGCACATCCGTAACAGCACGGGCATGAGCCTGTCCGGTGGTGAGCGACGACGCGTGGAAATCGCCCGCGCCCTTGCGATAGAGCCCATCTATATATTACTTGATGAACCGTTCGCCGGCGTGGATCCCATCTCGGTACTGGACATCAAAAAAATCATTTCGCATTTGTGCGACAAAAACATCGGTGTGCTGATTACCGATCACAACGTCCGCGAAACCCTGGATATCTGTGAACGCGCCTACATTGTAAGCCAGGGCCGCATACTCTGCGAAGGCAACGCCGAAGCCATTCTCGCCAATCAACAGGTTCGCGCTGTTTATCTGGGTGAAGAATTCACCCTCTAGCCCCAACCGAACCGTGACCGTCATCGGGCCATTCAAGGTCACCAAACAGAGGTCCAAAGACAGCCGGCCTGTTAAGCTTTCGGCTCCAGAATATATTGCCTGTATCAAAATGCCACCATTCGTATTGATAAGCCGTAAAGCCCACATTTTCCATAGCGGCACGTAATATCTGCCGTGCTTCCCTGATGCGTAACTCTTCCGGTAATAACGCTGCTTTTGTATCAAAATAATCGCTGTGAGCCCTTTCCGTACAATCATCAAATACCGTACCCATTTCCAGCCCGGTATCCGTCCTGGTATCATACAATGTCAGGTCAATTGCGCCACCGCTGAGATGGGGAGGGCAATAGTCCTCCCCAACCCGGGACGGTGCCGACATGTATTTCTGGGTTTCAGCATAATTTTCCGTATCACTGAGGTGAGGGTATCTGTTTTGAACTTCCACTCTCATCCAGTTAAAAAGATTGGCCTGGACACGCCGGGATCGATAGACATCCCAGACAAGAAACCCATAGTGATCCGGCAGGAAGGCCAGGGCCTTGAGGAGTCGGGTCAAGACAGCTTTTCGTCCAAAAACCTGCGCACAGGGACTAAAACCTGATTTAAAATACATGGGCTCAACTTTAATGCGGGGGTTTTGGCCATTTTCGAATAGTACGGCCTTGAAGTCATCGTCGCAGAATTCTGTGCTTGTCATTGAAATGGATGTCCGTAAAATTTACTGAGAGGCTGCTAAAAAAATATTGTATGATAAAACAACGTCACAGATAAGTTTTTTCGAGGGTCTGAGCCGCGCTCTCAGGCATTTGATTGCCAATCAAAAATTTGCTGGTTTATACCAGACATACTATAATCCAATAAATAATCATGGTGCGCATTATACTTTCATAGCGCGGGCATTGCCTCTGCAGTACAAGGGTGGGGAAAAACGCGCTTATCCTGACATGATACCTAGAGAAATGAATGAGAGAAAAAACCGAAAAACACGCAACAAGAGTTGTTATTATCGGTGCAGGCGCTGCGGGGTTCAGTGCGGCGCTTGAGCTGGCTGATGAAGGGTATCAGGTAGAGCTGCTTGAAAAAGCAACCCTCGGTTCCGGTGCCAGTGGCAGAAATCCCGGCCGAATGGGGCATGGTTTCCATTTTGTGGATATCAATACGGCGCTGACATACCTGAGAGCAAGCATCGAGGTTCAAAGAACCTATCCGGGTTTTCTCGTGGGACAGGATCTCCCTTTTGACGCGCCGATCCGACATGGGCGCTACTTCATAACCAAAGATTCCGACGAACCTGCTGAGGTAATTCTTGCAACATACAGAGCCATCCAGTCCGAATATCAGCGCCTGGTTGATTTAGATCCCGACAACAAGGTATTCGGTGAACCCGGGCAGTTTTTCAGAATCCTGGACCCTTCTGAATATCAGGATGACGTTAATGTCGACTGTGTTGAAGCAGGTGTTGAAACCTGTGAACACCTGTTTGACTGGAGCGGGTTTTCAAAACACATCAGGGAAAAAATCCTCAATCACCCAAACATTCATTTGAGAGAACACACAGAAGTCACCGATATCTCAAGAAACGCGCCCGGCGACGCCCGTTTTACCGTAATGGCGAAATCGGCAGATGGTGAAGCAATTGCACTGAAAACGGATTACATTGTCAACTCTACCTGGCAGGACATTGAGCGATTAAATGATTCCGCTGGCTTTCGAATGATACCAGGAGAACGAACCAATCGCCTGAAAACGCTGTTGACGCTGGAGCTGCCAGAATCAATGGAAAACACGCATTCGATGTTTTTTTGTATGGGACTGCATTGCATGATCTCAAACCTTGGCAATCGCAAAGCCATGGCGACCTTTGCCAAAACCACGAATCTGGAGGCATCATCGGACATTTCCGTCAGTGAAAACGCAGAGCGCCTGCTGAATGGTGGCGTTACACCAGAAGAAAAAGCGACGTGGATGAGAGAAATGATCGATGGAATAAGTTACTACATCCCTAAAATAGCGGAAGCCAGGGCAATTGATTTAAAGTTCGGAATTGTTCAGACAGCTGGAAAATTATCACTGTCCGAATTAAACGATCCGACGCACGAGTTCCGTCAACGTGCAGAATCACGCATAAGAGCAGAGCAGATAGGCTTTATCTCCAATCCGTGCATGAAACTGTTTTATATGGTCAGAAATGGAAAAACTGTTTCTGAAATGATACCGGAACATCAACAGGCAACAGAGGTCATCTGCAGCTGTATGGATTTAATCAAAGAAAAAGCAGCTCAGCAGCGGATTCCGTTTGACGGCAGGATAGAGCGCAGTGTACTCGAAACACTGGAGCGCTATGAAAGCACCAGTCTTACGATGGAACATATGGATTCAATAGCCAATACCGTTATAAACACGATAAAAAACAAATCTTCTCTGCATTCATTCTGGGCAACCAGGGCGTCCTCGTCGAGCCAGCCAGAACCAGGTGAAAGGCCTTGTCTACCATAGGGCGAATAAAGAAAAACGCCATGGAGAACAGCATGAAAGATACACTGTATTGGAAAGAACGACAGTTTACGGATGACCTATTGAATTTACTGCCAACCGCAGTTTTCTGGAAAGACGTCAACAGTATTTTCCTTGGGTGCAACACGCAGTTTGCCAGACTGGCGGGGCTTACGTCTCCGCAGGAAATCATCGGAAAGACGGACTACGACCTGCCATGGGGAGCAGAGCTGGCGGATATGTTTATTAAAGATGACAAGGATGTACTTTTCCACGAAAAAGCAAAGACAAATATAGAAGAGGAACTCATCCTTGCCAATAAAAGTAAAATATTTCTTCTGACCAGTAAGGTTCCGTTGTTTTCATCCAGCGGACAGCTTATGGGAATTTTAGGTATTTTTCACGATATTACTGAAAGAAAAAATATGGAGATGTCACTTGTGCGGGCCAAGGAATTATCCGAAACCGCCAACAAAGCCAAAACCGAATTCCTCGCCAACATGCGGCACGATATCCGCACCCCTCTCTCCGGTATTGTTGGCTTTTCCGAAATTTTAAAACTGGAAGCTCAGGAGCCGCGTATCAAGGAATATGCAGATAATCTGATCGCCTCAAGTCATGCGCTTCTGACTTTGATGGATGAGGTGCTTGAAGCGGTTCGCGTCAGTTCAGGTGAAATTCCAATATTGAAACGAAAATTTAATATTGGCCAGACACTCAACCATATCATAGCCCTCTATGCTGCCCGGGCACGTGAAAAAAACCTTGATCTTACACTGTCACTGGATCCCAGATTACCTGATTACGCTATCGGCGATAAAATCCGCCTGCATCGTATCGTGCTGGAGCTGGTAGGCAACGCGCTTAATTTTACTGAAACAGGTTATGTCAGGGTTAACGCTTCGCTGGCAAAACATGAAAATAACCGACTGATTATCAAAATAACCATAAGCGATACTGGGATTGGCATCCCGAAAGACAAACAGCAGGAAATTTACCTTCAGTTTAAACGCCTGACGCCTTCCTATCAGGGCATTTACAAAGGAACGGGGCTTGGCTTGTTTGTTGTCAAACAGTTTATGGATGAACTGGGGGGCGAAATTTATGTCAACAGCGAGCCACACAAAGGCACCTGCTTCACCTGTCTCCTCCCCCTCCAGGAATCATTGCTGGATGACGATACAGGTGTGAGCAGCGACGATGTGCTGGCTACTGAAAAGCCCTGTTTAACTACGTTAAATCAATACAAAAGGGCTGTGGACTCTGAAAAGACCAGTGGAAATGCCACAACACGAGTACTGGTTGTAGAAGACAACGGCATTGCTCAAATGGCTGCGAAAACGCTGTTAACCGCCCTTTCCTGCCAGGTTGATATCGCCGCCAACGGCATGGACGCCCTCGCCTTGTGCAAAAAGCATCAATACGATTTGATTTTTATGGATATTGGTCTGGGAGAGGGTCTTGATGGTTATGAAGTTACCCATTATCTGCGCAGCATGCCAGAAACAAGGAATATACCCGTTATTGCCCTGACTGCTCATGGCGGAGAAGAAAACAAACAACACTGCATTGAGGCTGGCATAGACGCAGTACTCACCAAACCACTCACCTATGCTCATGCCAGCGATATGTTGTCAACCTTTATTCCAGCCCGTAGCGTAGCACAGGCTGGTCAGCAAAAAACCGATCGGCTCGATTTACCGGACAGCGATGCCGAATTATTCCAACTGGGTCAATTTGCTCTTCTTGACAGCAGGCAGGCGTTAAAAAACTGTGGCAACAAAGCCATGGTCATTGAGCTCTTATCCATGATGGTTAACCAGGAAATGCCCAGAGATCTGGCAGCGATGAAACAGGCGTATGCAAGGAAAGACTACGACAGCGTTGAAAAAACAGCGCATAAAATCAAGAGCGGAGCGGTCTACGTTGGAACAACCCGCATGAAATATGCCTGCCAGTACCTGGAGCGCTATTGGAAAAGCGGGGAACGTGAACTGCTTGATGCCCTGTATCATCAGGCCATTTCAGTTATCGAGGAAACGTGCCTGTATGTTAGCGCCTGGCTGGCGAAAGAGTAAGGGGCTGGGTTGAAGACTTAAAACAATTCTTATGCCTCTAATTAAGTCCATATTGAATTAACTTTCATCATAATTATTCTGACAAGCAGTAGGTTGGGCCTTGGCCCAACGGCCTAATGGCACTACCTTAAGGATAAAAACCTATCCTCCAACGTCCCGGGACTTGTTCGCGGGATCCAGAAATCTACGCACAGAGCAAGGTTCATGGATCCCGCGAACAAGTCGCGGGACGTAGGTTTGGTAAAATTTTATCCAAAATTACTTAAGGTAGTGCCATTGGGCCAAGGCCCAACTAAGTCCCAAAATCATGGCTGAGGTTTTGGCAGGGACGCTTTGTATTCCTCAATAATCCCCCGGAGAGTCCGATTGGGAACCAGAATATCAGCAATTGTCTAAGTTTTTTCTGTTTTTTTGGTCAGCATAGGGCGTGTTTCGACTTTAAACTGGAATTTGATTGTCACCTGACGACATTCTTCACCAGCGCGTCAGTGATGTACCTTTTTTATGACACATAGTCAAAGGTAAGCAGGAGGGGTTGCCCCCCTCCGTCTAATCAGAAAGGATTATTGCTGATTGAGGTGGATGTATCGCAGCTGGGGGACATGCCTGTCTTCTGTATTTTTAAAAAAGAAAGGCCCGGTATACCATGGCTGGGTTGAGCAGACATCACCATTGCCGGCTCTGATAACTGGGGCCGATCAAGCAGAACAGGCTCCATTTGCGCATAACTCCCTCGAAGAGAATTTTCCTTAGGTAATGCCAAAGGCAGCTCCTGTAGATGCGTTTCAAGGCCGGCGCATTGTGATGCGCCGGGCGTTTCTACCTTTTTGAGCGCCCCAATGATATCGATTTCCGGCCTGGGTATTTTTGGTATTGATAGGTCGGCCGTAAACATAGAAAGGAAGGACAAAGTCATGTCTTGTGCAATCCATTGAGAATAGGCAGTAAATCTTGCCTGCATAACCTTGAGACTGGCAAGGGTTCCTCGTCTATCCGAGGTGGGAAACCAGCCGCGTTTTACTGCAAAAAATCTGCCAAGTGGGGTCGATGAATCGAGAGCAGCGCTTATCACGCCCCCTTTGAACGAGGCGTTTAGCCAGCTAATCGCTTCCAAAACAAGCTCTTTGTTGTTACCAGTCCTGGCAAGACGCGCGATTTTGCTGTCGTTCAATTTGGCAGACAGTAAGCGGGCAAGCAGCTTTTGCCCCGGTGCTGGCGTGTTTTGGGAAGATGGTGACCTGCTGGCAGATAAGTGTTCCAGGGCTTTCTCTGCAGTTGGTTTCCTGGGTTCTGTCTGCGTATAACGGTTGAACAAGGCGCGGGCGCTATCAAAAATCGACATGATAATTTACCTCTAAAAACGTGAACTGCAATCTTTTCTGTGTCAATTATATACAATTTGTTATTGTATTTTATACCGTATTTTTTACGGTATAATATAGTTGACTTTGCTTCCGTGTCGTAGAAAAGAGGTATGGAATAACGTGAAAAAAATTGCTGTTTTTGGTTCTGGACCCGTTGGTCTTTTTCTCGCCAATTGTCTTAAAAAGCTGGGGCTTTCTCCAACAATACACGATCTTCGCGCTGGCCATTATGTACGCCCAGGCCATTTAACCAGAGAAAGCATTGACTACGCAGAAGCAGGATTAGGCTGCGACTTCTGGAATGATTCCAGCATGAAGCCACATATTAAAAAAGTCGAAAAAATATTATATGACATGGCAGTTGAATCCGGTATAACCATTGAAAAAAGCGAATTTGTGCGCTTTGAGGAACAGGCAGATTCAACAGGCGTAATAATTCGGGACGCAAATGGCAATGAGTCGTTTTTTGCCTGCAATTATGCGTTCGACTGCACAGGTGCAAAGCGTGCACTGATGAAGGCAGCAAATCAAATCAGAACACCGCAACCGTTTCAATTCAAGCGCGTTGTTGAGCGCATGCCTGTTAAAATGCATTTCATTGCCTACGTAAGCATGACCGACTCAGAGTATCAGCTCTATGAACAAATGTACAAAAAAACAAGAAGCTGTATTCCCGATTTTGTTAAATACATTGGCTACATGGAACGTCTGCGAGAATATGGCTGGAATGAATGCAAATTGCCATACATTTATCACAAAAAATTTGGTAAAAAAATATGTTTTTATCTTGAGGCGCCCAAAGACCTGCCTGAGGAAAAACATGAAGGATGGGTGTCGCTCGTTATTGCTGCCGTAACGAATCATGATGGAATCACCTATACCCGATTGCATAAAACACCTCCCAATAAAACCGATTTTCAGGCATTTAAAGTCATTCCAGAATTTTCGGACTGTTTTGTGTATTGCAGCCCGGGCTTACCTGTCATTATTCCCATGGGCGATGCGCAACTGACGTTTCATCATGAAATAGGATATGGCTTTGAAACTGGCGTTGAAAGAGCCCGCTGGCTTTTATCCTGCATCTCAAAACAGGAAAATGGTGAATTTGTTTTTGATGAAAGTAAATATATACCAACCATGACCTGGCTGACTCAGGAATACCGGACCTTAATAAACGATTATTATGAAGATAAATTATCTGCATTTCAGAGCTTTGCGGATGAAGTTGTTTTGACCTGCAAAAAAGCCTTGTCTATGCCATCGCCCATTCCCTCACAGACCTCAACCAGCAGAGACCGTTATCAGGAGTTACTGGAAGATGCGACCAGGCGTCAGCGAGAATATCCTGATTATCAATTCAAGCCCTGAATTCATTTCCGGAATTAAAATCTGCCACTTGCCGGCAGAGATTTTCAAAAAAAATATCGCATAAGAAAGACTGCGGTATATACAACGAACCAGCCCTGCTCTGCAGAATCTCAGCTTATCCGTTGTTTCTCCAGCCAGACGTTAATATGCTGGCAGGTTTCATCAATCACTGAAATTTCCTGACGATAGAAGTGACCTATAATTAAACATATGCACAATAGCTTTTATCATGGTGAAGGATGGATAAATTCATTGATAGATTTGATGCGGGTATTTTTTTAGCAGAAAATCTAAAAGAGTATGCAAATAAGCCGAATGTTATTATTTTGGCTTTGCCGCGGGGAGGCGTGCCTGTGGCTTATGAGATAGCCACGGCACTATCTGTGCCTCTGGATGTCTTTATTGTTCGCAAATTAGGACTTCCAGGACATGAAGAACTTGCCTTAGGTGCTATTGCTTCAGGGGATACGATTTTTTTTAATGAACCCCTGATGAGTCAATTAAATATTAATCGCCTGTCAATACAGCATGTAGTAGAGAAGGAACAAGAAGAGTTGCTGCGCCGAGAGCATTTATATCGTGGTAATAGATTCTTCCCAAACCTTAAAGAAAAAACAATCATATTGGTAGATGATGGAATTGCCACAGGATCTACAATGAAGGCAGCGATTAAAGCTCTCCGCAAACACAATCCAGCATCAATTGTTATCGCTGTTCCTGTTGCCGCCTACTCAACTTGTGAAGAATTAGCTCCTTTGGTTGACAAGATTGTCTGCCCATTAAAACCAATCGATTTTTATGCGGTAGGTTTATGGTATGAACAATTTCCCCAAACCTCTGATAATGAGGTCATTGAATTACTAAAAAAATCCCTTTCCAATTCCAGGTGAATTATGTCCCATTTTATTTTAAATACAGAGCGCGCATTACAATTCCGAGTGGTAATGAACAACTAGAGCATTTTCTTAAAATTCTACGCTTACAAAGAGCTATTGGTGTAATTTATCGGCCTGAAACAGAGCGTTTTAGCCATTATTTCTTTACTCATTTACCCTGTCAATTTGATAGCATCATTCATTTTGACAGAACAAATGCGCTGCAATCTCTTGATGAATAATATCAAATTGAACAAATTAGAATGATTTGTGTGTGTTTTTATGAGAGATCTTGAAGATATCGCGAAGTCCGAGCGAAAAAAATGCAAAATAAGAAGAAAATACTTAAAAAAGACATAAAAAAAACAATATGTTATTACCTCTATACGGGACAAAAATTCATGCCGACACCCCAAGGGGTGGGCTCAGCCTCAGCAAGTTAACAACCGCGTGATGCAAAGCCCTCTTGGCATTAAGCGCAACATCGCGCAGTAAATCAAGGCCATAGCGAAACAAACTGATCGCCTTCCTTCCATGCTTTTTGATAGTTATGGGTCTTTGCCCATGCCTCCACTCCCCGGTTTTGTATGCCCAATGCCAAATTGCTCCATAAACCGCTTGAGCAGCGCGATGCGCTCGGTTGTATTGCTGTTGCCACGTTTGGGCAACAAGTCCCAGAACAACGGGATGGTAATCCCCTTGTACACTACTGAGAGCATCAGGATATTGATATCCTGTTTTCCCCACTGCCAATTGGTTCTGTCCAGACTGAGAAAGAGCGGTGTGTTTCCAAAATCGAAAAAAATAATCACCCATGCTGCCAGTGCCGAATCGGTCAGCGCAAACTCCCTGAAAAAACGTTTGATCCGTCTGTAACAAGACGCTGTTGTGGCATTACTTTCAAAGCCACAAGCAAGTCTGGTCAAATTAACTGTCCTGACTTTGAACAACGAAACCAGCATCCCTGCAAAACAGGCCATTCTGGCCTTGTTCCAGCCGAAATACCGGTTTAACATATTTCTCAGCTCGTTAACATCCATGACATTCAGCCCTTTCTTTGGTCGGAAAAAGCATTAATTTGCCATGGGTTAGCGAGCTACTTCAAGTTTTTGTCCCGTGTAGAGAAAATTTTGACAATAAGGTTATCCAATGAAAAACAAAAAATTAATCAGCTTTATTTTATTCGCTCTATCTTCCTTCGCATATGCAACCTCGGAAATTTATAGCATGGATTTTACAGTTCATTTTAATACAGGTAATACTTATGAGGTATCAATTAAAGGTAACTCTTTAGCCTGGACCGGTGTAGCGGGCGAAGACAAAGATATGAAAGAGACTGTCACCATTAAACATATGACACTTTCAAAAAATATTGAAGTGTTTCAATGGAAAGAGAAGAGAGGATACTTTGACACCTTCATTGTAGATACTCGCAACAAAACTGCGATTACTTCCACCAAAAACGCTAAGAACGAAGATTGGTTAGTGAAGGGGAAGATTACTAATCTAAAATAAACAGGTATATTGCAATTGGTGTGGTTTGGGCTCAAAAATGGCTGCAAAGATTGATTAAAGTGCTTGTTATATCGGACGTCACTTTCAAATCCACAAGCAGGCCTGGTCAAATTAACTATTCTTACTTTGAACAACGAAACCAGCATCCATCACATTCAGCCCTGTCTTTGGTCGGAAAAAGTATGAATTTTCCATGAGTTAGCGAGCTACCTCAAGTTTTTGTCCCATACAGACAAATTAGTAAACAAAAAATTCATATTGGAACGCTTGGATCGGTTCCAGTGTTCTGGTTAAATCTACGCTCATAAGTTAAACCAGAGACGAAGTTTCATTAATCAATGAGCTACTTCAAATTGTTGTCTCGTACAAAGCTCAATTATACGCTTAACAACTTTTTTGTTATGGAATAGAGGAAGAGGCCGTTGCGCATAGGGAGTGGGGCAAAAGATTAGCTAATAATTCGAGGTGGTGTTCATTTTCATGAGAAAAAAATTGTCGATAGACTACCCCAAAATAAACTCGAATCTGTTGCTGTAATTCATTACATAATAATGACACGCACAGTAAGGGATCAACGGATGAATCTTTTGCAGAAAAGTTTTCAATAGAAAATACTGGACGCTTTATGGGATAAAAAATATCTCTCAAAGTATCGATAGACACTTCACCTTCTTTTATTTTGTTGAGAGTTAATAATGATTCCAACAAATTTATCAATGTATATTTACTCCGGGCTTCTGGTTGGTTTTCCAGCTGGTTAAATACATCGATTTCTGTTATCAGCTTTCTGCTAAACTCCTGCAGGATCGTTTTTAATTTCTCCTCACCAAGAAGCTTGATATTTGTCAGAGTGGACTTACTTGATAATGCTTTGTCAACCAATAAAAAAGATGGTTTAAAATGTTGTTCATGAAACACCGACTGTCGTCGCCACGTCAAACAAAATGTATGCAAATTACTTCCATAAATCATAGCGAAATGTGGATATTGACTGGCATGATAACGCATTGATCCAGCAGTGGATACAGCGGCCTTATGTGGCTTTACAACAAAAGTTTTTCCAACAGGAGTGAATAGTACCGGTTTATAACCAGATTTTTTGCTGCTTTCAAATCGATATGTCTCATGGGCATAAAAACACTTGGTCATAGATGTATTTGAATCGACACCAAGTTGATCTATTTTTTTTTGAAAACTGCTGCTCTCTGACGAAAATTCAGGAAGATCAACTCCCAATTTATCCATGCGTCTTTTGTCTGTCTTATTTGAAAGGTTTTCATATAAATCAAAGCGTTGATCGCATAAAATTCCTTGCATACCAACGCGCGAAAATAAATCAAATCCATGAGCATGCAAATGCTCACTAAGTACACGCCCATGAGTATCAGGATATAGATGAAGACGTAGTTCTAAATTTGGACGAGGGATAAACGTTTTGTTTGATGATAAATCGGCTCGCTCTTTCAATGGAATGTTATAACCACCAAAACTGATAAGAGGGATTTTTAAAAAACCAATCGGATGCTCACCTGTTCGACTTACAACATCAGCAAGCCAACTCTGATCAGACAAAATGCCTGTAATTAGTTTTGCCTGACCAGCCAACGAAGACAAGCTGCTAAAACAAGGAGTCATCAGTTGCTCCACCAGAATTTCTCTTGTGACATTATCGTGAACAGGATGTAGCAGATCTTCCACATAACTTCGCAAAATATCTATTCGTTGCATTAAAATCAATACCAAAGAATAAAAATCTGGTGCCTGTGGATCAGCGTCGATGAACTGATCCAAAACTGACATCATTTGCTGGTAGTAATCATTAACCTGTTCTATGGTGGCCAGTGAGCACCCGGATTGAAATAATGTTTGTTGAAAAAGCTGACTTGGCATGGTAAAAACTCTAAAAGATCCTCAGTGATAAACGAATACGAGGGAATAAATTTCTTTGTACGGGACAAAAAATTTGAAGTAGCTCATTGATTAATAGACAATCCGTGCGTTTCTGTTCAAGGAAAAGGCATGGAGTCATGGAAATCAACGAGCTGAGCGCTATATTAAACGGATATTTTGGTTGGAACAAGGCAAAAATGACCTGTTTCGCTTGTATTCTGGTTTCTTTATTCAAAGTAAGGACAGTAAATTTAAGCGAACTGGCCTTTGGCTTTGAAAGTGAGGCCACAATAGAATCGCGCTACAAACGTATCAAGCGATTTTTCAGGGATTTCACAATATGTTTCACTGTTCTGTCCGGATGGGTGATGACTTTTTTGATTTTACCCAGACGCCGCTGCATCTCAGTATAGACAGAACCAATTGGCAGTGGGGAAAGCAGGATATCAATATATTAATGCTTTCCATTGCCTACAAAGGAATAGCAATCCCTCTCATGTGGGATTTGCTGCCCAAGCGCGGGAACAGCAACACCACAGAGCGTATAGCCTTACTTAAGCGTTTTATAGAGAAATTTGGCAAGGAATAAATCGCCTGCCTGCTGGCCGACCGGGAGTTTGTTGGAAATGAATGGTTCTCATGGTTACGTAGTGAAGGTATCTCATTTTGCATTCGAATCAAAAGCAACACTCAAACCAGCAACAGCTTTGGGCTTGACGTAAATGTAGATGCTCTTTTCTACGATCTGAAGCCTGGTGAACAACGACAATTGAGTGGTGAGCGCAGGCTTTGGAAACAAAAAATCTGGTTGAGTGCACTTCGACTTACAGATGGTGAATTACTGATTGTCGCAACAGACAAAGAAGTTGATTCACCTATCGAACTATATAGCCGGCGTTGGGAAATAGAAACGCTGTTTTCCTGCCTGAAGTCGTGCGGTTTTAACTTTGAGGACACGCCCTGGTGATTAACACCCTTTGCGGCGAACAATGTTAAAAAAATGTCCAAAAAAAAGAGCCTGATTTAAACCAGGCTTAAACAGAGTTTAACGTGGACCGGTGCTAAATGAACACTCAGATTCACTTGATGAACTTGATGAACTTGATGAACTTGATGAACTTGATGAACTTGATGAACTTGATGGGCTTGATGAACTTGATGAACTTGAAGAGACATCACTGCCAAAAAATGAAAAACCACTGCTTTTCCTGGGTGCATCAATATGCTCTGCAATTGTTTGATATAATTTTATTTTTTTACAAAGCTTGGCAATTGTTTTATTGTTTTCTCGCAAATCAACTATGTTTTTACAAAATTCTCCGGGCAATTGATCGATCAACTTACAAAAATTATCGGGTGATATTTTTTTCATTTCACGATCAAACATGCCTTGTAATCTGGTAATTTTTGAAGCAAGTTCGACTGGCATCTTGCTTGCAACAGGTAAAATGGCTGCCTGCATTTTGAGCAATATTTCAGGATCATCTTTTTTATAAAAATTGCATTCGAAACAGACCTGAACATTTTTCAAATACGTTTCCAAATCGGAAGCAGAATCCGGATTATATGAGTACAACAAACAATCCAGGACATTAGTTGGAGAGAAGAGATATCCCTGCTCATCCCCGTATTTAACCGCCAATATCCTGTCTGCAATATACAAATCTATCAGACTGGAAAAGGCCTGTTTATTGTTTTTCTGTGCCAGAAATTTAAGAGCCGCCAATGCATTCTGCAATGATTTTTCTTTCTCTTTATGAATTGTTGGTGGTATTTCTTCCTGACTCCCGGATGGCGAGCTCTTCGCATTAAATTCCGCCAATATTTCTTGCATAATGTCGTTACCAGGATGACTGGCACAGAGCGCAATGATCTTTTGTCTCATTTCCTCAGAATGTGCTTCTTTCGTCGCTTGAAGAGATAACTCATATTGTTTCAGATATTGCGCTATAATTTTTTTTGCACGCGCCGATAAAGCAGCATCATTATTGTCCTGCATGAAGCTTTTTATTTTCTCATCTGAAACCAAATGATGACGCTTTAAAAATTTATTAACTGTCATGATGCATTTCCTTCTACTGATAAATTAAGGTAACTACTCACATCATCTCAAACACCGTGCTGACTTACTTCATTGAGAGACTCGCGAATGATAAGTAAATATAAAAAAAAATCAATCCGTAAAATTACGAAACTAGAGTCTTTTTTAATGAATATTTTGTATAAATTAGAACAATCATCTCTTCACAGAATCAAAATTTTTGTCTGTATTGGGCTCCTGGGGGGTAAGTGGACGGCCAACCGACTTAACAGGATATCCGAAAAGGAGCGATTTCAGACATCCTGTTATTATGAAGCCCAAAAGTATGTAATTTTATTTCGCACACGTATTGTTATTCGCACATGATTTTCGAACGGAATGTCACTCATGTTAAGTGATTTTGTTATTTTCGCATCAAACCTCTTGTAGGTGCCCCTGATACTCATCCAGACATTGATGTGTCATCGAGGGGCTAGTTCGGTAATACCCCAGGGTACAAAAAAAGTGATGACAGCCCAACGTGAGCAAGGTTCGCCAATGTGGGTTTCATCAATTTGGATAACACCATGCCATGCCGGAAAAAATGAACATTGCTCACTAAAAACCGCTTTAAAATTACTTGAAATAAAAAAACCGTCTTTCCCTCTTCATGTTGCCACGACGATTTTTTTCACGCAATTTAAAATCAATGACATCTTTTACTGCAACCGGAGGTGAAAGAAAATCAAAAAATCGCGCTATTGCCGGGTCGATCTTTTGTCTGTTAACCGGGAATGGCGTTTGATAAAGGGGTTTGAAATCCTCACGACCGAAAACGCACGCTAAGTTAAAATTAAGCGTCAATTAAAATCAATATGGTTTACCAATGTATCTAAGCCAGACTATACGAATTGAAATCAACATATTGTAAGATTGTCGTAGTGATATTTTGAGATATTTCCTACATAAACAAAATCCTCTTACGGTTTGCTGAAAACCAGCCCGCTGATAATCTATCATTACGAGGCGTGCAATTGAGAAGAAATCAAGGATGATAATTTTGCCATAGATGGCTATTCTCAATTCCGCACTCGACCAACTTCATACATAGTTCAAATCACATTTTGACCTGCAAAAAAGCCTTGTCTATACCATCGCTAATTCTCACACAGACCTCAACCAGCAGAGACCGTTATCAGGAGTTACTGGAAGATGCGACCAGGTGTCAGCGAGAATATCCTGATTATCAATTCACGCCCTGAATTCATTTCCGGAATTAAAATTTGCCACTTGCCGGCAGAGATTTTCAAAAAAAATATCGCATAAGAAAGACTGCGGTATATACAACGAACCAGCCCTGCTCTGCAGAATCTCAGCTTATCCGTTGTTTCTCCAGCCAGACGTTAATATGCTGGCAGGTTTCATCAATCACTGAAATTTCCTGGCGATACAGGGCATCAAATAATTCGCGCCGCCCTGTTTTCCAGTAGCGCTCTACATACTGGCATTGGGAAGCAGAAGGCCAGGGGAAGGCAGACTGACGTCTTGCAGTGTTGGCTGTGGCTGTGCAGGTCTGGCCGTCTGGGGCGGCGGACGGGGCGGTGCCAGCCTGGATTCAGAACCAGACTTTCTTCAGCAGAGCTTCATGTGGTGGTCGAGGTAAATATTTGTACGCGTTTAAGATTTCGTAATTGCCATAAGCACATTACAATCAAACAAATAACTACGAGGCTTATGGTAAGGAGGGCTGGAGAAATCGAACTATGTGTCCTTTTTAAGAGCACCAGCGACAGTAATGGCGCCAATCCTGCGGAAAGACTGGCCGCAGTAGAATATAAAACGGACAAAACAGTACATCGTAAATTTATGGGGAACATCTCAGTTAACATGACAGGTACTGTTGCATAATAAGCCGCAGCGGGAATAGATATTAATGACTGCATTAAAACGAATTCACCAAACGTGCCATAAGATAAGAGATAGAACAAGGGTTGAGATAGAACAAGGAATCCAATACTTGAGTAAAAAACGATTTTTTCTCTATTAATTTTATCTGACAGCCTTCCAATAAATGGAAATACAGCAAGCAACACCAGTAGAGAAATGATGTTGGAAATGAGAATTTGATGGTCGCTGAAGCTACCATAAATTTGGGCCTGCACAGGACCATATATATAAATCTGAAACGTGGTGGTAACACCCAGACAGCTCAGAACAAAAACATACAGAGATTTTAATTTATTACCAGCAATATACTGAAAAGACTGGACAAATAGTTTACTGATCCTGGGCTTTGGACTGTTCGCATAGTAAGTCACAAACTCCATACTTTCCGGGACGCATAATCGCACATATAAACCGACAGACGAGCCCGCTAATGCTAAAACAAATGGCACACGCCAGATTGCCCATTCAAGATCAGGGTATTTTTGTATAAATAAAGCGACAATCAGAGCAATAATTGATGCCAGTAAAAAACCTGACATTGCTCCAAAAGAGGCCCAGCTTCCAGAAAAGCCCCTGTTCGACTCATCTGAATTTTCGACTAAATAAGCAGATGAGTTAAGATATTCAGAGCCACAGGAAAAGCTTTGAACAATACGTAAAATCAGTAAGGCAGATATAGAAGCAATGCCTGCTGAACTGGCTGGAGGAACAAATCCGATTAAAGTTGTCGCTATTCCCATACTGAGAATTGAGGCCGCCAAGGTAATTTTACGGCCATAACCATCCGAAAAAAGACCCAGAACCATGGCGCCAATCGGTCGTGCAAGATATCCTGCGAAGAAAGTAGCAAAAACAACAGACAACCCCTGGGCTTCATTCCCAATCAGATAACGGGCGAGATACATTGATAGCAGACCACATATCGCCATATCAAAGGTTTCTATCAGATTTCCCAGCATGCCAGCTGCGATTATGCGAACACGATGCCTCATAGCCTACACTCTGCTCTGTAGTTCGGCTGCGGTGGTATACGTACTTTCATCTTGTACTCGATCAGTGAACAATAAACCATCCAGATGATCTATCTCGTGCTGGAGTATACGCGCTTCAAGCCCACTGGCACGCTTACTGAAAAATCTACCAGCCAAATCGTAGCCGGAGTATTCAATATCCAGCGATCTAGGGACCTCGGCTCGCAGATCGCCACAATTCAGACAACCCTCATAACCAATTTGAATTTCATCCGAGAGAGCTTTTAACGATGGGTTGATCAGTACTGTATCTGGAACCGGTTCTTCAATTTTCCTGCTTTTGGTGTAGGAGGTTCCAAAAACAATGACTCTTTTTTGCACACCAATCTGAGGTGCAGCGACTCCTACAGCACATTTTTCTTTCATAATACGAAGTAAGTTGTCCGCCAGTTCTCGTAACCACGAGCTTCCAAATTCAGACTCCAGAACAAGGGCAGCTTTTTCTTTCAGCAATGGATTATCTTTTTCAAGTAGTTTTTGCATTTCAAGCTGTTCTATCATATGCCCCCCCGGGAAGTAATGAGTTTCAAATCAGGTTTTTTAGCAGAGAGTATCTGCTTTCTGTCTGGTAAAGGTACTGCTTTTGTAATATTTTGCAAACAAAAACGACCAATATTTATTAGGTTTACGATATTGGCTTCGGCGTTAGATTTTATATGTTCTTTGTTTGATCGGAATGCAAACGAATAAATAACTTTGTACTCATCGTATAAATCAGGCATGGAAAGTCCCATCATTAAATTTGGGATGACTTGTTTGTAGCGATATATTTCATCACAGCAATCTGAGTACAAATCGCTCCACCATTGTGCTTTACCTTTCTGAAAAAAATCTTCGCGAAATATACTATCTTTATGCCATATGTTCTGCTCGATTAAATTGTATTCAATAGATGGGCAGGAAGATAAAAAAAACAATTCATTTTTATTGTTTAAAAGAACGATCGAGATATAATCCAGCTCCATTAAACCCAACACATCTCCAAAAATTTTTCTGATTTTGCGATAATGTTCGTAAAGAAAAACTTTCGCATGGGAGTGTAATGTAACTCGCAAATCGTTTACATCCATATATATTCCACAAATTTTACATGATTTTTTTCTGGTATTTTTCTTCAATAAAAGAAATAGAACCGATCGCCAGTTTAATGATTTTATGCAAATTTTCTTTTGATGTATCAATTTCCCGAACCTGTCTGATCAATCCCAAGACAAAATCAGCATAATCATTTGTATCGCCCACTTCTTCCTGATAAATTTGGTGGCTCATTTTTAAAATATAATGCAGTAAATCATCGTCAATTTTCTCGATAACCGGTGTACAGTCTTCCCCAAAAAGCAGCCAGCCTGGTGAAACACCTAGATATTTTGCGATATTTTTGATTTTTTCGTAATCAGGTAGAGCATCACCTCGAACATAGCGCCGACAGATTTGCTCAGAGGCACCTGCAAACTGAGATAGCATTTCCACGCAAATACCACTTGATGAACGCGTAGCTACATAACCTTTGGATTTCATAGCGTCAATCAGACGGGTTGAAAACTCTTTATATTTTCCGGTTGCCATTATGAGTATTTCTTGCATCATGTCTCACTGGTGCCAACAATACCATATAAATCTAATGCATTCAAATTTATAATAAATATTAATATTTATTTCATATTCAGCCATAATCGAAACTAATATTAACATTGCATTAGTATTTGTTTCGATTATAATTGCCACAGCTTAATGTTGACTAAATTAGTTAAGGTTAACCACGATCCTTTTTTTATTTGAGTATATGGAGTAATTGCATGGTCTGTATGATGGAGTTTACAGGTGAACAATTTCAATTCAAAGGAGACAACCAAAAAATTATGATCGATATGCTGCTACAACTCGATGAATTTGATCTGAACAGACTGGCGTTAGCCCTCAACGTTTCGATAGATCAGATTGAAGAGATCTATAATGACACAAATTATCTTGATGATCAGCAGACTGAAAATCTGGCTCAGATTTTTTTGCGCTTAATAGGCAGAACATTTTTTCATAAATTTTCTATTACTCGCCACTTTCGCCAGCCCTGAGAGTTTTTTGATGGTTATGACCGGTCACCATCCGAAAAGATGTAACCAAGGCTAAAGGACATTATGATTATATATTGGAGTCTACTGCAGGCTATGGACATACGGTTTTTTGGAAAAATACTAACGATTATTTGAATGCAAGGGGGTAAACAGTGTCAATAAAACGTATTAGCGCTCTTTTTTTAGGAGTTACTCTAACTCCACTAGCGTTAGCACTTCCTCCGGAAGTGATTGGATCTTGTAAAAATAATAAAGCATCAAGGTCTATAGTAACAATTTCATCAATACCAAGCCCGCTTGGCATGCAAGATGATAATGTTGAACCAGGATGTGTAGACCACTTTGAAAATACAACCAGTAATTTTATTTATGGATTCATAACCTGCAATAATAATGTCAATTTGATAATAAAAAACTCAAAATACGATACTGAATTAGCAGAGAATCATTCAGTTAATCCTAATATCGGGCCCGGTGGGGAGCTATCTGTTACTGCAAGTTGGTGGAAAATAGAATTTAATGATGCTGCATATCTATGTATTGATAATCCATTATCTTCTTCAGGACAAGCTGGAAACGTTTCTCAATATTACATCGTTGAAAATGCATTTAACTCAAGTACCCCGATTATTCATTACTACTTTTTTGACAAAGAAATCACACCGATTGATTCAATTAACTAAGCCTCTAAGAGAATCTTCTTAGCCAGAATTAAATAAAATGATAATTTTGGCTATAAATTGATTTTAAATTTAATGGCAAAAGCACGTTAAAGAGATTCATATTTTTTTCACCACGACAATATATTTTAAGGTTGAATATGGTGATAAAATAATTGCGAAATTTAATCCAATTTAGATAACGAATTAACAATGGCCATTATTAGTGGTCTACATAGAAAATCAAAAGATAAAATCAAAATTGAAATCCATTCTTAAGTTCTGACTAAAATTAACGAATACTGCAAGTGGGCAAACATTGTTGATATAGGTTTTTTTCTTGAAGAGGCGGCTCAACTTGTCTTCACAAAGGACAAAGATTGGAAGCAGGCTTTAAAGAATCAAAAAAATTCCATGAAAGAAAACGCATAATCTATGGAGATTACGGCTGATACGCAAATCAAGAATGAGTTCATCAGCTCTGAATTTAACTTTTTACTTGGTGATAAATGAGGCTTTTTGCTTTGATCATTCAATCCATCGATCCCAGCCTCTAAATATCGTCTGTACCACTTCCTCAGGGTAGGACGAGAAATACCGCATTTACGGCAAACATATCCTGCATCTTTAGTTTCCAGATAAAGATTTACCCAAGTGAATCTAGCTTTAATTTGCTGTTTCATAAGACGGACAAATCTATCAATTAATTGAAACGATGTCTATGAATCACACACTTATGGACTTTTGGGCTTTAGTATCTCAGTAGTTCTATCTGTATTAGCAGTACCTAATATTTTTTTCGCTGTTTGCCAAAGTCCCAAGAGACTACATAAAGGGACTTTATTCATTTTTTTACTTATGGAGTAAGCGTCTCGATTTTTCCCCATATATGTTACTTTACAGCTATCATCTGCGCCCGCTTGTAATAAATAATCCGCAATAACATCCCTTCCTTGCTCAGCAGCTCTCATTAAGGGAGTAAAACCACGAGGACAGATCTTATTAATATCAACTCCGTGCTCTACGAGATCTTGAACCAAATCGAAATCATTATGATAAATTGCATATGTTAATGGCGTGAAAAAATCTGAATAAATATAACCACCACAAATTCTTTCTCGCTCAATGCTTTGATGAGGTTTAAATCCAGCTGCAGTTAATTTATTGATACTTGTAGTAGAAAGATCTTCTATTTGCATTTTCATCCCCTTAAACTTGTTATTTTTTCGTCACGAACATAATGCGGCCAAGATGTTTGAAATTTGCCATTTTTATGAATTGGAAAATACAAATTTTTGGTATTATTTTGCTGTGAATTGTAGTGGCTCCAGCAATCAATTGATTTCAAGAAATTTTTTACCATCACAACGTAACTTACCTGTTGGTGACAGGTGTCTATATAATGTTTGTTTGGTGATTCCAGGCTCCTCGCATAAAGCGACCGATTTTAGTCTCAACTTATCCTAAAGATACCATTGCAAGTCTAAGTTTTGCCTGGGTCATTTTATCTGGACGTAAATCCCTTCAGGTCTGATTATCACAGTAATCAGACCTAACTTTATTAAATATTACGACCTTTTCTTTTAGGGATCCCCTGTCAACTAATTAATCAATTCTCTTTATGTAACGCTGTAATAACAGCAGCAGGATTGCTTGCAATAACAGTCAAATAAGCTCTAGCAGATGATTCCGGAGTTCGTTCGCCCCGCTCCCATTTTTCTAATGTTCGCACGCTGAACCCAAACTCTTCACAAAATTTCTGGCGGCTCATGTGCATATTTTTTCGAATGGCCATAACATCTACCTGAGCAGGAACTAATACGTCATGTGCAACCGCGCCTTTTTTGTTTCCTTTGGCGTACTCAAGAGCCTCCATTGCTCCACGCAATAAACTTTCACCTAAATCACTCATGATCCGTCTCCCCATAAGCCTTAACAATAGATTTAATAATGGTTTTCAATATATTTTTCTCACTATCGGAAATATTTTCCTTTTGATTCTTTCCGTAAGCCGTAAATAAAAAAATGGGCATATTTTGGTTATGGTAATAATAGATAACTCTAGAACCACCACTCTTACCCTGATTAATATCAGCTGTCCATCGAATTTTCCTTGCTCCACCAGTTCCAGATATAAGAGCACCCTCTGTAGGATTTTGAGCAATATAGCTTATAAAATCCTCCCTGCTCTTTTTATCCATACAAGATTCCGCCTGCTTTAAATATTCCGCAGTTTCCACCACAACCTGTAATTTTTTTATTTTTTTCATAGTAGTATTATGACCCCATAGGGGTTATTTGTCAACCCTAATGGGGTTGGATATTAAGTTCCATTTTTAGCTCAAATGAGCATTGCAAAATGAATTTTTTGCCGATGGCTGTTTTAGGCATGGAGAAAATGCCGCGGAAGGATGGGCGGATTGTTCTGCATATTTTGTAGTGCGGTTTTTAATCAACCAAAATGACATCCTCTTATAGACAAAAGAGGATGTCAGGACTATTAAAAATTTCTTAATATCTACTAAACTAAAATAAACCATCTTATGAATTAAAATTTCCGTATGATAAATATAATCATTGATACAAATATTTACACGAAGAATCCGCGTCGAGATGACCTTGATTTTAATGCTTTGAATAAATTGGGTAAATCAAAAAAATGAAATTATATATACCTTATATAGTTTGCAGAGAATTTCAGAGTCAGCAGCGACTGAAATCAAAAAAAGCAATGGATTTAATTATTAATAACTTAGAGGGTTTAACACGCAATAATTTAATTTTTTCAACAAAGGATCTCATAGAGGAGATAAAAAATAAACTACACGATAATTATATAAATATATTAGAAGATTCAGAAGTCTTCTTTACCAAATGGGCGGCATCAATTAATGCAACGATTATTCATTTGTCCATCGAACAATCAAATAAGGCTTGGGATGCATATTTCATGGGGTTTCTTCCATTAAAGGAACCTAAGATAAGAAATGATATTCCTGATAGTTTTATTGTCCAATCTATTGAAGAAATTCTTCCGAAAATTAAGTTATTATATCTTGTTTGTGAAGATGGAAAGATAAAAGACACATATGTAGACAATGATAAAGTACGGGTATTTACATCATTAAACGAATTCATTAGTCTCGATGAGATTCAAGATGAATTAAAAAAATTAGATTTTATTGATCATCTTGAAATTATTCATGAACTAATAAAATTATATAATAATAAATCACATTACTTAGAGGTTTTTCTTGGGGAAAACCTTGGTGATAGATTAATAGGGGAGGTTATCGAACATCATACAATACCAGATGATAACAATGAGGCGACCATATCATCTTATGACAAAGGAAATATTGATATTAATATAGAAAAATTATCCTATTATGGTGATGGTATACTAGGCTTTAATTTTAGAGCAACATTTCAAGTATCTATTTATTTTTATATATTTAAAGCTGATTATTATGCCATGAACAATGCAACTAAATTCTCTGTAACTGATCACAGTGATCATTATTATGAAGCAGAAAGTGAATGTGAAGTTCTAATTGAAGGTACTATAGGGATAAAATTCGATTATAAGAATTTTAGTCCTGATAACATAGAAGAGATAAAAATAAATGATGGAATAGAAGCATATATTTTAAATGAAATAAAAATTGATATTGACACTATAAATTTTATTGGATGGTAAAATCTCCACGTTTTTAGTGCAATAAAATAAAATGAAAAATACGTAACATGAAAATTTCTGTATGCCATCCAGCATGGGCGAGTGTTTCAGCTCGCAATCACAAATCACTTCTCCCATAATTATCGTATTTTTCTAGTCCAAAATAACTGCGAATTTAAATCGATTGCGACACACATTAATCGCCACTATAAAATTATTAGCCTAGATTAATTGCGAATGAGCCCACATTATTTGCTTCTTTAATTTCACTTACTAGCGCGCAAACCAAGAAGTTCTATATAATAAAAAATTAAAAAGCTCTAAAACACATATCTAAATGGAACATTGAGTTGAGTAGTATTGACGCCTACCAATTTATTTGTGTTTTTTCTTTTAATTTTGAATCTCGATGCAGAATTCCAATTAATTGACCAACAGAAGTTGGTATTGCATGACCTAGATAGCTCCATTGATTATTAAGTGTATCAAACCATTTTTGACCAATAAAGTCGGTTATATTAGAATCTAAGTCAGGTGATACAATGCCAGTAGAAATAGTTTTAGCAAGATCTGACGTTCCGATACTTATTCTAATGCAACCCATAGCCGCTAAATGTTCAAAATCAAGAGATGTTGCATTATCAATATTTCCATCATCAATTAAGGGGTTGATATTTTTCTGCCACCACTTGTTAATGTAATCTTTTGCGTCAGTTGGTTCTGTAACATTATTTTTTTGTAATGGCCTTATACTATAAATCGTAGAGAGAACTGACAAGATTCTAATTTGTCGACTTGATAATGAGATTATAACGGAGCAAGCAGCAGATCCAGCTAGGGCAATCATATCGTCAGCATTTGCAGTAAGCCTTTGAGCAATTAACTCAGATAATAGTTCATGCCGGTCATCATCGTCTGTTGTTGCAGAATCAACCATTGCTGTTTTAATTAATAACGCACTACCAGGATGATTCAGCGCTTTCTCAAAAATTTCAGATTTATCAGCAGGAATTTCTTTTTCTAAACGTTCTACTCTTTGTGCTAGCCGAGTTACAAAATTTTCCAAATTTCTCTTAGCAGCGGCTTGCATTTCAGGCGATTGTGCCGTCACTAAATCAATAAGCCATTTAACGCCATTTGATGAGATTTCTTTTATGAAGCTCCCCGCCGCACCACCTACAGCACTACTGATAATTAAAGTTGTAGTTGGATCCATAGTATCTCCATAAATTGACTTGTATTAGATGAAAATTAATTTCAATATATTAAACTATTTGGGGTCAATCAAATCCATGTATGTTGAGAAAAAAATCATGTGTTAGACCTCAAACAAAGATTCTACTGTAGTTTGCATCTCATCCTGGCTCGGTTTGGCATAACGAAAAATTTCCTTAATTGAAACATTACCACTCAGCTCCTGTGCAAAATGTACCCCATGCTTGTTCGTTACTTTTTTCAAAAAAGTATGTCGCAATTTATGGGGTGTAAACTCAAATTGCTCATGCTCCGGCAGAAATGCCAAAACTTGCTGTAAAACACGCTGGCAAATCCGGTAAATGTTACGAGTGTTAATTCTATTACCTGCCCGGTTTACAAACAACGGCTCGTCTGATCCAGTAGTACGACTGGCGAGATACGCATCCAGATGCTCACGGGCTTCCTGCGGCAGGGGTATTTTATTGGTGACGCGTTTACTCTTGTGGCGCACTACGGATTGCAAGCCCTTTGAATGATACTGATGCACATTCAATGTCACCAGCTCGGATTCTCGCAAGCCGGTTCCGAGAAGAACATAAAAGACCGCCGTTTCCAGTAACGCATTCTGGTTTTTGCGGGTACATATTTTTGCCCGCTGCTCGCAGGCCGCTTTCAAGCGCATAATTTGCCTGGACGTAAGGCCATTCCATTCCGGCGCCTCCGTCTGTAAATCCTTAACGCCTGCCAAAGGATTGCCAGCGATCAAGGGGCGTTGCTGATGCAGCCATCGACCAACATGCCGAATGGTGGCCATGGTTCGGTTGATTGACGTGGCCTTATACGCTTTCCCGGTTTTCTCAGAGACAGTATTACAAAGGGATCGTTGAAATTGTTTGCTCACAGCTGGCGTCCAGTTATCAACCTGGTCGTGCCCTACCCCGCTCTGAAAAAAATTCAGGAATTTGGCGAGATCATTTTTTTTTGCCTGCTCTGTTTTTTCAGGCGCACCCAGGACATGAACCTGATAATAAAATGACAACCAGGCTGAAAGTGAGTTGGTATCAAAATGAACATCCAGGGGATGAAAAATCTTATCTACCTCAAACTTCCGATTTTTGTCATTTTTGGCGGCCAATGGATTCAAGGGCTTCTCCGTGAGCATTTTTCCCATTATACCCTGTTTGAGATAGATAAGGTACGTTATCTACCCCAAACAACAATTACACCACAAAAAAAATTATGTGCTGTTCAGCTTATTTTAACTGGCTTTTGACAGGGTATGGGCGAATATCACCCTGGTGCTGGCCCTCTTCTTGTGTCTCCGAAATCCAAAACGTCTGCAACCAATTTTGGGTCAATTAAATCACTTTGTCGGCTTGCCAGAATGCTTGCATGTGAAAAAGAGCTTCCGCCTGAGCCGAGGTGTGTCGTACAGCGTCCATTTTGAATTTTACCCTCTTCATTATAGAGCGGGCCAATTGTCGGAAATCCATCATACGCGACAGCCCTGGAGCCCACCCATCGAGTGGCCAGCTGTTGCTCTTCCAGGATATTTAAATCTGTCTCGCTCATGGCCACCCCTTTTGTATCACGACCTAATGCCAAAGAAATCAATTCTGGCAATATTGTATTCAACATATCAAGCTGGATAAGGGCTCTATTCCTGGCAAATTCCTGCTCAACTGAGGGTTCTTCAACACCGTAATACGCTTTGGTTCCGGCAATACCCATAAAAATTCTGTCGCCAATAAGTCGGGTTTGCCACACCGAACTAACGCCATCCCTGACCGCTGACATATACTCATTCAAATGCTCGTATTGAGCGCGTTTTTCTGGCGGAACAGGAAAATTCAAGACCAGCGATGCTCCTGCAAACCGGGCATAAGGAGGTTCCATAAAGCCAAGTCGCCTTAAAGTTCCAACAGATTCGCCGGGACAAAAAACAAAATCAGTCTGGTGATAGGCGTGTTTATCGGTTTTAACAACAGGGATGCCAAAAAACTGCAACCCGTGAATTCGATTCCCTATACCACAGATCGCCTTCTCAACCTTGTGCTGAAAATGCACGCTGAATGCATTTTTAATGACGCCCTCTTCATTCACATATTGCCCCATCAAAGCCTGCAAATAATCGTGGAACAAAGGCAAAAATACCTGGGTATCAATGCAACCTCCCGGTCGCCAAAGTACAGAAGCATCACTATTCCAGACCCGTACTCCCTCTTCGCTTGTCGATGAATGCATCCTGCAAAAGTCCTGAAAAACCGGATCAATCGCCATGACTTCATCCGGTGACAGGATCTTGCAATCCTGATAACCCAGTTGCTCAAAGGACTCCTGGAATTCGCGTGCTTTATCAAGGGCATTTTCAGTGTTAAACCAGAAATGAAAGCGATAACCGTCATGCAGTTTTTTTTCATCGATTCCGCTCCTTTCGTGGGAAGGTTGAAAATTTGCAGCCCTTAATATCGCCTGCAGTTCGCTATCTGCCTGATCGTAAAATGCCTGCCATAAGGCCATGCTTTTTTCGCCCAATGCCATCAATGTTTTCTTTCGTAGCCCATACTTTGTCTCATCATGACTATCAGCCAGCACAGCCTGCAAAAAGGCCAGACTTTCTACAGAGTCATTTGCCCCGGAGACATCATCAACACGCAAACCATCTCTTTCAGTAAACTTATGCTGCAGGCAATCTATCAACTTGCTTCCTTTTGGCACAACAGCAAGTATTTCCAATGACGACAGACTTGGAACCAGATGCGAAACGGTCGTATCGTGTAGCCTGGCATTTTTTTCGTGAATGGTTACACGCAGGCGTTCACCGCGCTGTCTGGCATCCAAAAATGCATAATATGCTTCCAGATACCCAATGATCCCACCGCCAACAATAACGAGTTTTTTATCGGGATAATCCCCGGCAAGTACATGTCCTGGCATAGCTGCTTCTCCTGAGTTGATCTGAAAGAGATTAATGTGATCATTCAACCTTTAAAAAAGTGTAAGGTTGGCAATTCTTTTAACATGCTGGTTTTTAATAAACTTCGAGCCCTGAAAAAAAATGATAAACACCAGTGCAATCAACTGAGCAACGCCCCCTGAAACATACGTGATTAAAGTTGATCATAGATTACTGATCAAAGAAGCCCTGGACAATCTGATTATTGATATCATCACCCTCATAAGCTTGATAGTCAGATGCATTGTCACGCTTAATAGTGATTATTCTCACAAGCCATGCAGCGAAAGTAGCAATAGCTGCCATGAGCAACAAAATTGCCATTCGATCTGGTGTTCGAGTTAAGCTGCCCCTAAGAACGAGGCCATTTAGTGGGATATCAACTTATCTATTGTTTATCAAGCCAAATGTTAATATGCCGATATGTTTCATCAATCACTGAAATTGCCTGGTGATACAGGGTATCGAATAATTCGCGCTCCCCTGTTTTCCAGTAGCGCTCTACGTACTGGCAGGCATATTTCATCCGGACTGTACCAACGTATACGGCGCCGCCTTTGATTTTATGAGCCAGTTTTTCAACATCGGCATAATTTTTCTGCCTGAATGCTTCCTGCATTTTTTCTTTGTCGCCGGGCAGCTCAAAATTTATCAGAATGCCTAAAAGCTCTTTTAATGATTCGAAGCCTCCGCAATTCTCCATACCCAGTTGTTCATCCAAAAGCGCAAATTGCTCAAGCTGAAACATGTCGCCGGCATTTTCAGGTAAATCATGCCTGGTCAAATTTTTTCTGGGTGTTTCGATTTTTTTAACGTCTTCAGTGGCAAGGTTCTGATGTAGATCATATTTTTTTATCAAATCATTTATATATTCAGGCCGCAGAGGTTTACTGAGCACCTCATTCATGCCTGATTGAAGTGCTTCCTGTTCAGTATCCTGCACAGAATGCGCCGTTAGTCCAATTACTGGAGTCCTTATCCTTCCGTCTTCCTTTTCCAGAAATCTTAAATGACGTACTACATCGAATCCTGATATATCTGGTAGTCCGATCTCTCGACACCATTATCAGTTCATCATGAGAATATATACTGCTTTTTAACTGTCGTTATCGTCTCGTCAAACTGAGTAGTGCGGGAATCAAGTGACAAAACGATGACTGATAGCAGAAAATCTTATTGTATGGAGCAAATATTTTGTTCGTCCTCTTCGTCAAACACAAGCATACGAGGATTATCTATCAATAAATTTTCAATGCGTTCCTGATCTAAACGCAACGCTTTAAAATATATGTCAAATATACACATAGTATACTTGGAAGTACTGCCTATTGGGTTTGGGACATCTACTTTAAATTTTAAAGTAATCTTTATTTGTTCACATGACTCTCTAGCTTTAAAGAAAGAATCCCATGTTCTTGATCGCGGAAGAAAGATGTGTTTTGACCTGTATTGTGCTTGCCGGCTTGTACTAATGTTATTAGGGTCAATTTCGTTATTAATAATGTAATCTTTAAAGGCATCATACTCGATGCCTTCAAAATTTTTTATTGTGACGATTCCAACAAACCCGGGCACTAACTCGATCAAAGAATCAGGGTTATTATCTGCAAAAATAGTTTTTAAAATTTTGACGATATTTTTATCTACATATTTTTGAAGGCTATGATCCCGGATAAAAAGCTCAGGTGATTTTGCTGTTGATTCTTTATCTATCTGCTCTGTAACGGACTCACTGTTTGCTGACACAATTTACTCCCGGGTATAAATGGTATTACTGCTTAAAAAAAAATTGAAGCCGTGCATATGCATTATAAAAAACCTATGCTTTCGGTCAATATAGATACATGTTGCTACCGAAAACCGTCATACAGATAAATATGTTAAACTGATATCTTGCATGAGGCAATGGATGGGACAAAATGTGCTGCGGACGAACACCAATGCAAACATTGAATGTTGGTAAACAAATCTGGATGGAAAAATTTATCAACTAAATTTGACCCGACAGACACTTCTAAAAATCCGGCAACTGTCAGATCAAGTTTGAACTACTACAACTTTTATTGTTAACACCAAGCGATTATTTCGTATCTCAATTACCAGGCAAATTGACGGATTCTAACTATCAGTGATTTTCTGTAACCTGAAATAAAGTAAGTGATAAAGGTGGGTATTATGTTTGAATTTTGATATAACTCATTCCTAATTAAATCAATAGGAGATCGGGGTGTACGAATATTTTGCAATTACAGAATCTATAAATGACGATATTAGCTTTGGCTCAGGAACTGTTTCTACAAAAAACCCCATTGCGAGTATTTTTTTTAGTACTACTTTTAATATTCGTAAAAAGGATTTAATTTCCGCATTTAATAAAACAGAAAAATTTTTGGTGTTCTCATCAGAAAGTGCAATGTTGGACTATTTTGATCAAAACCCTGCTTTTTCCGGAACGAGTACCCTTCATTTCGAAACAGCACCTCTTTTTATAGTCGGTTCAGAAATCGAATTATCTTTTGACAACAATGATTTTATAGAGTTAGAGCCTTCAAATTTACAGTTAATTGCTGGAAAACTTCGTCAACTAGATAGTGAATATCAACTTTCCAATAATTTACCTTATTTTGATTTAACTTCAAAAACCAACAATATTGAATCAAATGAAATTATTCATCCTTCTAAATTTACAAGTTGCACAATACTTTAAAGAAATCTCGCGGACTAATGATTTGTCCGCGACAATTAAAAAATTACCAATGATGAATATAGGTAGAAACTCAGATGATATTAAATACTACTTTATAGCCATTATTGTTATTGGAATATTGCACTTATATTTAAGTGATCAAATGAAAAATTTTCCAATACGCTGAAATTTTACAACACTGGGTAAAATTAGATTTTTGCTTGTCATTTGCAATCCTTTGTCTCATTAGATGCGATGGTAACCTCTCTGAATTATAATGGAATAGCACTTTAGAGTTGTATATCCAGCAAGTTAATCCTTTAACACAGGCTGAATATCGGAGCGTGGTAATAAATTACTCAAACAACCAGACAAAAAGGCTGGTTTTATGAGGGAAAATCTGATGCGACGATACAGCTCTATCGCTTATCATAATTTATTTATCCACGCATTCAATGTTGACAAGGCACTAGGCCGAATGAATATAGTAAGATAATACACCATCATAGTAACTTGGAACTGTTATTTGATAATCAACCCGCTGGACTTGCGAATCATTGAGAAATGAGGAAAATGTTTCTGGTAACTTATTAATATGGTGTATATTAATAAATCTCACATGCTCAACATTTTCAGCATTCAATTTTCCGCCCAAAACATTTATTACCTCAAACAGATTAGAGTGCAGCGTTTCATCCAGTTCCCCAGAGTCAATCGCCTCTTTGGCTACCCCTGACATAAATCGTGTCAGTAATGCGGCCAGACTTGCTGAAAGTTTGAGGTCAGTTCCTATTAATGCACGTATTTCGTTATTGGCAGAACAAAATGATCCAAGGTAACCAACCCCCTGAGACGCGGTCTGTTCTGACTGACTCATACTTCTGACTCTGATTTCCGACCCGGTTAAATCAGCAAGAACTTTTTGAGTTTCACCGCAGGATGGGAATGAGCGTTTATTCATGATCTGTCTCCGGTTATCTGATAATGTTTGTCAGTTTTTTTTCAAAAATATCTGCCGAAAACGGTTTTGTGATAAAACACCTTGCTCCCAGATCGGTTGCTGCAGATACCATATCATGAGTAGATTCACTGGTTACAAATACAAATACCGGTTTTTTTTCCAGTTGATCAGATTCATGCTTCGTGTTAATTGCCTGTAATAATTCAATTCCGGTCATTTGCGGCATGTTCCAGTCTGACATCACCAGATCAGGCTCATGGGCAAGAACCATTTCAAGACCTGCAGCTCCATTATCAGCCTCAATAATGGTATGTCCTGAATAACCAGCCTTGCGCAGGTTTAATGACACCAGCATGCGCATAGCCTTGCTGTCATCCACGATAAGTATTTTCATCCTACACCTCCTGTATGTTGTTTAGAATAAGACTAAATCAACGTATACGATTAACGGACAAAAGCACGGGCATATTGGCCACGTGAATCATCCCCGCAATCGATTCCTTGCCTGTATTATGGATTTTTTTCTGCTCAGAATAAGTGGGCAAGCCTAACAAAATTCCCCCGGTCACCTCGTTGTTAAGCCGGCATTTTACTCCGCCGGATATTATATTAATGGCTTCTTTAATGGCATCCATCATGTCTTCGCGTCTTAACTCCTCCTCAGGGGGCATAACAAGCATCAGTCTGCCAATCTTTGTCAGTACCTCCTCCTGAGACAAAAAGGAAATTTCTATCAGATCTTCACCACAGGAAAGAGCAATGCATGAGCCAGGTAGTGAATCAGAAACGTCATCATATACCCGCTTTATATCGTAGACATTATCCGACTCGTCCAGACCGAGCATTTGTCCTGAAAAATCATGTGCCGCTTCGGCTGCAGCATGAATCCAACTATCCAATGCGTTAGTGCAATTCATCGAACGCTCCCTTTCTTTAGTTGATAACAGGAAACTCTGTGGATATCTGTGCGCTCAAATTCATCACTGATTCCCAGGGTTGTTTCAGCACCACCCAGAAAAAAATAACCATCTGGATGCAGCATTTTTTCAACCCGTTTAAAAATATTTTTCTTGGTTTCAATATTAAAATAAATCAGTACGTTGCGCATAAAAACCAAATCCATTGTTGGCAACAGCCATGGACTCATTAAATTAATTTTTTGATATCGAACCATTCTGCGAATATCATCATTAATCTGCCAGTTGGATCCATTTTTTTTAAAATATTTCATTAGATAAGAAACGGGCAAGCCCCTGTTAACCTCCAGCTGGTTGTAAATACCTTCTTTTGCTTTTGCAAGCATGGTTTCTGAAATATCACTGGCAATAAAATTGATTGTCCAATCTTTCATGCTGTCATCGTGCTCTTTTAAAATCATGGCGATAGTGTATGGCTCCTGCCCGCCGGAGGAAGCGGCACACCAGATATTGAGCTTCTTGTCTTTCCCTTTTTTAGCCAGAATTGCGGGAAGTATGGTATTTTTTAACGCTTCAAATGGATGAATATCCCTAAAAAAAAGGGTTTCATTAATGGTGAGCGCATCGATAACTTTCAACTTTAAATCTTCGATGGGCTTGCATCTGATGTCACTGATTAATCCCTCCAGAGAGGGATAGCCCGCATCTTTGACGACTGGATTCAAACGGGATTCGACAAAGTACTCTTTGCCCGGTTCGATGATAATAGCCGCCTCGTTTTTTATGAATTGTCTGATAAAATCAAAGTCGGCCGGGTTCATAATAGGACTCTTTTTCTATTAACACGTTGAATAATCGCATGACTGAGCGTTTCAAGCGGCAGTATTTCCTGCGCGAGCCCCGCCGTTGCAACCTCGCCTGGCATGCCCCAGACAACACTGCTTGCTTCATCCTGCACAATAATCTGGCCACCACGCTTGCTAATATCATCACAGCCGAGCAGGCCATCTTTACCCATTCCTGTCATGACCACTGCCAATGAATGAGAGCCGAATTCTGCAGCAACAGAACGAAACAAAACATCGGCAGCCGGACGGCAAAAGTTTTCAGCCTCGTCCTGATTCAGGGTTACAATATGCTTCATATTTTGTCGCTCAACCCTCATGTGATAGTTTCCCGGAGCAATCAAAGCACATCCAGGCTGTAACTCATCACCGTGCCTGGCCTCAGATACCCGAATAGCACTCTTGCTGTTCAGATTCTCGGCAAGGAGCCCTGTAAAAACAGGTGGCATGTGCTGCACGATAACGATGGGTATGGGAAAATTGGCAGGAATGGCGGGCAGCAGTTTTGTCAAGGCATTGGGGCCACCCGTAGATACTCCAATAGTCAGAATATCGATGCGATCATTGTCAGAAGCTGCTTTCAACCTGCGTATGACTGATTGAACCGTTGTTGGCTTGTTACGAGAGGACTGCCTGGCCAATCCCCTGATTTTAAACGTAAGCTCGTGGCTCATTTTTTCGAATAACTCATCGCGGGAGTGATTCCCGCCTGGCTTGGCAATATAATCAGCGGCACCTCGATTCAAGGCCTCAAGGGTTGCCTGACCTCCGTGCCTCGTTTGGGTGCTGCACATGATTACCGGCAAGGCAGGGTACTTTTTTTTCAATTCGGACAGGGCCGTTAATCCATCCATTTCGGGCATTTCAATGTCCAGGGTGATAATATCTGGATTCAGCCGCTCAACCATAGCGATGGCAAATCTGGCGTTAGCCAATGAACCCACAACCTCCATATCGGAATTGCGCGTTATCATGTCTGAAATGACCCGCCTCATTAATGCCGAATCATCTATAATCATGACCCGAGTCCTGGGGACAGCTACATCCTGATTTGTTTGTTCCATATTATCCCAGCCCCATCATCTCGAGTTTTCCTAAAATAACGTCTTTCGTGAATGGTTTCATGATGTATTCATTAGCGCCCGAAACCATGGCACGGCCAATATTGTCCATTTCCGTTTCTGATGTAACCATCATCATCCATGTTTTTGAAAAACGTGGAATTTTTTTCACCTGTTTCAGGAAATCCAGTCCATTCATTACAGGCATATTCCAGTCAATGCAGGTCAGTTCGATTGAATCGATTCCAGCCAGTTTATCCAGTGCATCCTGACCATTTTCTGCTTCCAATATTTCCCAATTTCCCAATTCTGTAAAAATGCGTCGCAGAATAGACCTGGCTGTTTTGGAATCATCTACAAGCATAACTCTCATAAACACTACCTCCATTACCCTTTTGTTTTCAGAAATTCACATTTGGTTCCCTGCCTGCATTCCGCGCTTTATCCCGGTAATCCAGTCTGTTCCAAACGCATTAACAGGTATTTATCAGCCAGTTTTGCATCGATCCTGCGCATAGAGCGCAGGACTTGGGTCCGCACATATCAACGTCCCCTAACATTTGAATTGAGACACGATGCTTTGAAGCTCAACAGCCATTTTAGACAATTCGCTGGCTGCCAATTGATTGTTGCTTGCGCCTTCGGCCGTTTCCTTCGCAGCCTTGGCAACACTCATGATATTTTCAGAAATTTCAGATCCGCCTTTTGCTGCTTCAGAAACATTCCGTCCTATCTCTTTGGTTGTTGCACTTTGTTCCTCTACCGCGCTGGCAATAGTATTTTGTGATTCGTTGATTTCCTTGATAATCGAGCTGATTTTGACTATTGCGTTCATCGAATCCTGAGTAGCAGCCTGAATAGCCTCGATTTTACGACTGATATTTTCAGTGGCTCGTGCCGTTTCCTTAGCGAGCTCTTTTACTTCGTTTGCCACAACAGCAAAGCCCTTACCCGCTTCACCGGCGCGAGCGGCTTCAATGGTTGCATTGAGAGCCAGTAAATTGGTTTGTTGAGCAATAGATGTTATCACTTTGACCACATTACCAATCTCAGCGCTGCTTTCACCGAGTTTCACCATGGTAAGATTGGCCTCTTCGGTGTGCCCTACTGCCTGCATGGCCACTTGCGCCGCATCCACGGAATTCTTCGCGATTTCCTTAATGCTGGCATCCAGCTCTTCAGCTCCAGCCGCTACTGTCTGAATATTCTGGCTGACTTGTTCTGCCGCTACCGATACGATATTGGATTGCACCGATGTCTCCTCGGCATTGCCAGACATTTCCTGGCCAATAGCCGAAAGCTCTGTGGCTGAGGATGCCAGAATTTCGGCGCTCTTTGAAATGGCGTGAATATTGCTGCGTAATGTACCGAAAAATGTTTTCAAGCCATCACAAACCTTGTCGATCGCTTCGGTACCGTCAACGGAAATCTCTTTGGTCAAATCCCCTTTTGCGGCAGCGTCCACAACCTCCAGAATACGCTCGACTTTTAGAGGCAAATCAAGCTCTCTCTTTTTTTGTTCCGTGATATCGATCGCAAGTTTTATTATCTTGACAACGCGATTCAAGTTATCCTTGACCGGGGTATAAACAGCACGTATCCAAACAGGGGATCCATCTTTTGCAATCCGGCAGAAATCGTCGTGAAAAGCCTTACCGCTGTTCAGGTCTTCCCAGAATCGAGCGTATTCAGGGGTTTCGGTATAAGCGGGGTCAACAAAAATCCGATGGTGTCTGCCAATAACCTCATCAGCCCGATAACCCATTAAGGACAGAAAACTATTATTGCCATAAGTAATATTTCCCTTGAGATCAAACTCCACCCAGGCATAGGCCTCATCAATGGCTTTATGGGCGCCGATCATATTTTGCTTTTCTAACTCCTCGTCAGTAATTTCATAGCTCACAGTCAGGTATTTGACCGGTTTACCATCATCGCCTAATACTGGAGAGATAACGGCATCCACAAAAAAGGGCGAGCCATCTTTCTTTTTGTTTTTTATTTTTCCACGGAAAACGTTGCCCGAACTAATGGTTGCCCATAAATCCTTGAATAAGCTCTTTGGCATATCAGGGTGTCTGAATATGTTGTACGAATTTCCAATACACTCCTCGCGATCATACTGGGAGATCTCACACAGTTTGTCATTGACTGTCAGGATATTCCCTTGCGTGTCCGCTGTAGCGAGGATGCTGGAGGTGTTGATGCATTTTAACAATGCTTCTGACTCCTCAGGACTGTATGTAAAGCCAGCTGCTCCTGGCTGGTTCATTATCTGGAACCCGATAGCATGTGCATTATTTTCGGTGTGGACACGTTCATTTGTATTCATCATATTCCCTTATTATGTTTATCCATACTTTCTCAGGCTTCCTGCTCGATTTTCAACACCTGCTCCAAATCCAGAATTAACAAGAGCCTGTCATCCAGTTTACAAACTTCCTTCAGCATCTTATGAAGCCGCCCCTTCACGTTGTCTGGTGCCGGCTCAATAGAGTTCTCGGGGATGTCAATCACATCTCCAATGGCATCAACCAGCAGGCTTACAGCGCTGTCTTCAGTACGCACAACGATATTTATCAGCTGTTTAGCATCCAGAGTCCGCACAAAACCCAGCCGTACATTCATATCAATCGCCGTTACAATCTGGCCGCGCAAATTGATTAAACCACTAACGGTTTCGTCAGCCAGTGGAACGCTGGTCATCTCCTGATAACGAATAATTTCCTGGACTTCAGCTATGTCTAATCCAAAATAATGATCGTTTACACAAAAAGTACAAACTTTTCTTTCAGTAGTCATAGTTATACTCAAGCTGCTTCAATGATGTTAAAGTAATTTGGTAAGGCCGTACAAAGAATGGCGTCTATATCCAGAAGTTCCGTAACCTTACCTTCAACGACGGTAGTACCCAACACGCCAGGGCGGCTGATTTCCTGCTGCAAATCAAATACTCCCTCCACAACGTCATAGACCTGATCAATGATAAATCCATAACTTTTGTCTTTGCTCATGCAGACAATCACCTGAATTTTTCCATCTACAGATAACGTTTCTGTGTTGGTATTTATAAATTTGCTCAAACGAATCAGAGGCATAATCGAATTCCGGTATTGAACGACTTCCTGTAAACCTGATTTCTCAATACTGGAAGCTGGAAATTCTTCGATTCGTTCCACTTTATCCAACATGATTGCCATTAGATTATCGTTACCGGATCGGACCAGTAATAAAGATTGTTTTTCAAAAGACTCGGCATGTGAATGGGCGCTTTGAACGGCATTGCTTTTTTGCGTATTAAACGAAATCAACCCGGCTTTTTGGGCAAGGCCTACGGGATCCAGAATAAGTGATATTTTTCCGTCGCCCATAATGGTTGCACCTGAAAAGGCCTGTAGGTTTTTAAAGAATTTATTTAATGGTTTGACCACAATTTCCTGTGTGTCATTTATATTATCAACGACCAGACCAAATCTTGTTTCACCTGCCTGTAATACAACTATACTGATGACTTCATTTGCTGAATTTGATGTTGATTCATTCGTTAAACGTAGTTCTTTTGATAGGTAAATCAAGGGCAGTATTTTTCCTCTGAGCTTATAAACAGGCGTATCCTTGATAAATTGTATGTGTTGCGTGATTTCCTCCGTTTCAAGACGAACAAGTTCCAAAAGACTGGTTTGCGGAATGGCATAGCGACTGTTCTCACAGGTCACAATGAGCGCAGGTACAATGGCCAGCGTTAATGGAATCTTAATCCTGAGTGAAGTGGAAATACCTGCTTTGCTTTGTATGTCGATTGTACCGTTAATTCGCTCTATGTTGGTACGAACCACATCCATACCCACCCCTCGTCCGGAGACATTGGTAATCTGTTCAGCGGTAGATAAGCCTGGTAAAAACACCAGATTAATGGCCTCGTGTTCACTCATACGTGCCGCTTGCTCAGCGCTGATCAATCCCTTTGCCACGGCTTTGCTTTTTACCTTGTCAGCTGAGATGCCACCGCCATCGTCTGTGACTTCAATATTGACATACCCACCTTCATGAAAAGCATTTAAGCGCAGCGTTCCCTGTTCAGGTTTACCCCTGGCCTTGCGTACTTCGGGTGGTTCGATCCCGTGATCCATTGAGTTTCGCATGATGTGAATCATTGGGTCTTTAATGGCTTCAATCAATGTTTTATCCAGTTCTGTTTCCTGGCCATGCATTTCTAACTTGACTTTTTTATTACAGGTCACAGCCAAATCACGAACAACTCTCGAAAATTTATTCCAGATATTTCCAATAGGCTGCATTCTCGTTTTCATGATGCCTTCCTGCAATTCTGACGTAATCAGATTGAGGCGTTGCGAAATTGAAATAAAATTCGGGTCAGATTGAGTCGTAACGCATTGCAGGACCTGATTCCTTGAAAGAACCAGCTCACCAACCAGGTTCATTAACTTGTCGAGAATGGTTACATTAATTCGGATGGATGTATCTGTTGATAAGGCGCTTTTTAATTCTGATGACTCCAACCCCTGACTGTCATTAGCCACCTGCTCTTCTGGTGCTGATTGCACGGGTATCTCGGGCGCTGGTTGCACGGGCATTGCGGGTTCTGGTTGCGCGGATGTCGTGGGTACTGTTTGCAGCCTTGTTAATGTATCAATTAAAGATAAGTATTCTTCCTCACCATCCTGACAGGTTTTCGAAATACAATCGAGCATACAGCGAACGGCGTCAACGGTTTGGAGTAAAGTCGTTGATATCTCCATCGTCATCTGCAGTTTTCCGTCCCGCAGCAATGACAACAAATTCTCAGCCGCGTGGGTCAGTTTTTCCAAATGATGAAACCCAAGCATTCCTGCTCCACCTTTAATGGTGTGTATTGACCGAAAGATAGAAGACAGTATTGTTTGATCAGATGAGTCTTTCTCTATAGCAACAAACTGGCTATCAAGGCTATCGAGATGCTCACTGCTCTCTGTCAGAAACTCACGTATTATTTCATCGCCGTCTGCGTCCATGTCTTAATATCCATCCCTGACCTGTTTGAATATTTATCGTCTTGTCATACTGGAGATCATGCAAAGCTGTAACAATCCATAAACAGCCTCAGGATTCAGATAAATCTATGAAATCCTGCTTGTGAATAAAACTATAGCACAGCCTCAAAAACCTGCTGAAAAATTTAAATCTGACGATCGGGCAAACGCATATTAATTCACACCGTAACTCCCTGGGCGCCAGGACGAGTCTGACGTATCTTGCAGCTGTCAGCGCTGTCGTAGAAGGATAACCGCTCCCTCTACGTATCGAGTCTTGTGTCACCTGGTGTGGCAAGTATTCTTAGAGAAGGGCTTCGATCCTGACTCAGGTACAGCGTCAGAGCGTAGGTTTCAGACCGACCGCCTGGTATATTCCTGATTCGCAGGTAGACGTACTGGTTGGGTTCAAGACCATCCGTTACGCGGTCTATTATCAACCGGTTATCCTCAATGCGCAGCCAGTTCGGGTTGCTCTCCTCTTCTGCCAGCTCGATGACATAGGGCAGCTCGCTGTAGTCCGGGTATACGTCGCCGCTGGTGACAAAATCATATTCGTAGTGCTGCCCTGCACACAGCAGGGGCAGGTGCGGCCGCGCTGCATGGAACATGGGCGTCAGGCTCGGATTAATCGCCACCTGAAGCCGTACCGATACCGGCTCAGACATGCCGCCCAGCGCACTCTGCGCGCGTACGGTCAGGCGGTACTCTCGTCCCGTATCGCCCTCCCCAGGCACACCCGTCAGCGTCAGGGGTGCTGAGGACGACTGTTTTAACCACTCCGCCTGCGGCTCCACCCGGTCCAGATAAAGCCGAAGCCCACCGTCCTCCGTCGGGTCGCTGATATCATCACGAAAGTCGTAGCGAAAAACCGAGCCGGCCGTCGCACTCAGAACAATATCCGGCCTGAGGACAGGCTTCTGGGTTGGATCAATGGCGACGGGGATTTGCAGGGTCAGGGGTTTTGATTCGCCACCTGTATTCGAGACAGCAATCAGGGTCAGGCTATGGCTCATACCCGCATCAGAAAGGGTCGGACGACCCGTCAGTAAAAGCGGATTTTTTTCGTCTATATGCAGCCAGGAAGGATGCGGTAAGGTGGGAACAATACGAAACGCAATCTGATTGCTCACCATAAAGCCGGGTGATGGTTCAAGCAGATTCAGTAATTCCTGCTGATAAATCTGACCGGGAATGGCGCTGGGCAGACTTACGATGCTTTTGAATACCGGCGTGTCTTTGGGATCAACACCCACGCGCACCAGCAGTTCACGTTTTGCCGTGGTCGAATTACCATCCTCCGCACGGATACTGAATCGGAACACACCTGTCTGCGTCGGTGTTCCCTCAATTGCAGCTGTGGCATGATTGTATCGCAGGCCGGCCTGGGCAATGGGTTCAACGCTCAGCTCGACAGGGCGCAGGATCGGCGCGAGCAAGTCGACAATTCGCTGCGATGCCGGTGCCTGAACATTTGTCGGCATCGTTTTTGAGCGGCGCTTATTCCGGCCCCAGCGCCAGGATACCGTCATGGACGCCTGCGGGCCATAGGCGAAATCGCCAGCGGTATATTGTTTTCGGTTAACGAGCAGATGCAGCATGCAGCTTTCATCGTTAAGCAGAACAAAGTGCTTTGGGCAATCGCCGGGTTTTACAATCGTCTGGGTTACGCCGCCGGGTAGACCGTCCAGACTTGTATTTTTAGCGCTCAGATATGCAGTCTGAGTGTTCACAAAGGCATTCGTTATCTGGTAACGCAGCTCAATTGGAGAAGAGCCAACATAGGGAAGTAACGAGAGATGAAAGTCTGCATTAATCCGGGCATCCTGAATGGGTATGGCGTGCATGGACAATACGGGTGGGACCGGGGCTTCAGCCAGTTGCATCAACATGGAGCCAGTGGGGTATGGTGGGGAAAAATCCGCTTGCTCCGCGTAAGCAGCAATTGAAAGAAAAGCGATAAGAAAAGCAGAAATCGCCTTGATTTTATTAATAAAAAAAACAGAATTCCATTGGAGTTCCATGCTTTACATCCTTATTTTCCATTTAAACCACGAGGTTTGCGAGAGGGATGATAATGAAAGAAAAACCGGTCGTCAATCAGAAAGTGACGTCTTTAATTGATCAATTTTTATCGTCAGAACGGGTATTTTGGTCTACAATCCAAAGCTGAGTTGATCTGAGCCAATACCATGAACCTGTCTCATTTTTTTGAACATATCATGTCCGGAAACGACTTAAATCCGTCGGATATGAGAACCATTATGCTCGCCTGCATGACCGGGGAGTTATCCGATGCTCAGATCGCTGCGTTTCTTGCCTTGATGCGCATGAAGGGAGAAAGCGCTGAGGAGCTGACCGCTGCGGCGAATGTCATGCTGGAGCTGGCTCACTGTGTGGATCTCGGGACCGGTCTGGTTGATCTTGTGGGCACAGGTGGCGATGGGAAAAACACGTTTAACATTTCAACGGTCAGCAGCATGGTTGCCGCAGCCGCAGGCGCAAAAGTTGCCAAACACGGCAATCGTTCGGTATCAAGTCGCAGCGGCAGTGCTGATTTGCTGATGACGGCGGGCATTGAGCTGAATCTTTCGGACGAACAACTCCAACGCAGCCTGCAGGAGAACAATATCTGCTTTTTATTTGCCCCACATTTCCATCAGGCCATGCAGCAGGCACGTGCGGCACGACAACAGCTTGGCATACGCACTTTTTTCAACCTGCTGGGGCCACTGGTCAATCCAGCGCGGGTCACCCGGCAGGTGGTTGGGGTATTTGATTCACGCTGGCAAAAACCTGTTGCCGAGGTTCTGGTTAATCTGGGCAGCGAGCGTTTTCTGGTGCTTACGTCTCGCGATGGTATGGATGAGGTCAGCATTGCCGCGCCCACCGATGTGCTTGAATACCGGGATGGCAGCTATTCCACCTGGGTTATTGATCCGAGAGAATACGGATTGAATCACCGCGATCTAGACGCGATTGTCGTCGATTGTCCGGAAAAAAGCCTGCAATTAATCGAGTCTGTATTGCACGGTGAATATGGACCGGCCCGCGATATCGTATTGCTGAACAGTGCCACCGCACTGTACTGTGCCGGCGTGGCGGATACCTTTAAAACTGCATTGAACCTGGCAGCGCTGGCCATTGACGAAAAACGCGCACTTCGCTGCTATGAACAGTTAAAAACCTTTAGGTGAACGTAATTATGAACAGTATTCTGGATACCATCGCTCTGAAAAAAGCAGAGGAAGTCCGCGAAGCCAGACTGGCCCGCCCCCTGTCAGCTCTAGCCAATCAGCAGGAACTGCCCGTGCGTGATTTCGCTGGCGCTTTGCAAAACAAAAACCCGGCCATTATTGCCGAAATCAAAAAAGCCTCACCCAGCAAAGGGATCATTCGTGCTGATTTCAATGTAGCCGCCATTGCCCGTTCCTATGAGCAGAACGGCGCGGCCTGTCTGTCGGTATTGACCGACGCCCCTTTTTTTCAGGGCGCATCTGAGTATCTGGCGCTCGCGAAACAGCAGGTCAGCATCCCGGTTTTACGCAAGGATTTCATCATCGACAGCTACCAGATTTATGAGAGTCGTGCGCTCGGAGCCGATTGTATATTGTTGATTGTTGCCCTGCTGGATGATCAGCAGTTAATGGATTTCTGTCAGCTGGCTCAGGAGCTTGGAATGGCTGTGCTGGTAGAAAGCCATACCCGTGAGGAACTGGACAGGGCCCTTCGTCTGCCTACGCCATTGATGGGGATTAACAACCGCAGCCTGCATAGTTTTATTACGGATCTCAACACCAGCATCGAGCTGACCCGAGACATCCCCGCCGATAAGCTCATCATCAGCGAAAGCGGTATCAATACGCCGCAGGATATCCGGCATATGCAGGATCACGGGATCAAAACATTCCTGGTTGGAGAGAGTCTGATGCGTCAGGACGATCCGGGCATCGCTCTGCGGGATCTGATAGCAGGCCCCACAGTAAGGAATTAGCTGAAATTGTAGTTAATCGTATAAAAGATAAACATAAAAAGTGATAAAGCACCTAAACAATTGATATTAGTTTTCTGGGCAGCTTTTTTTTACTACAATGATTCTTTTGCCGTATTTCAAGGATCCAGCATGTCACGATTATTCACCCTTCTCCTTGTCTTTATTACTTTGTTAACTGCCGGTCTGGCGCAGGCTGACCGCGCGTTTACGCAACGCAAGGATGTCCAGCAGTTTATTAATTACATGGTTAAAACGCATCATTTTAATCGAAAAGAGCTGACCGCCATCATGAGCGAGGTACAAATTCAGCCTCAGATTATTGAATCCATGAATAAGCCTTATGAAAAAAAGACCTGGGATGTGTACAAAGAATTATTTCTGACACAACAAAGGGTGCAGGGTGGCATTGAATTCTGGCAGCAGAATCAGAGCGCTCTGAGCAAGGCCGAGAAACAGTATGGTGTTCCAGCCAATATTATCGTGGCCATCATCGGCGTGGAAACCATGTACGGCAAAAACCAGGGCAATTATCGCGTACTCGACGCCTTGTCTACTCTGGCTTTTAATTATCCTTCACGCGCGCCCTTCTTCACCAAGGAACTGGGCGAATATCTGCTTCTTTGCCGGGAACACCACGTTAACCCGAATCAGTATTTAGGCTCGTATGCCGGCGCCATGGGCAAACCCCAGTTCATGCCAAGCAGCTACCGTTACTATGCCGCCAATTTCAGCGGTGATCCGAAAAAAGATTTAATGAACGACGATCATGCCGTTATTGCCAGCGTAGCCAATTATTTTCATAAACATGGCTGGGCCTTAAATCAGGGCGTGGCACAACCTGCCAAAGTAGATACCAAACGTGTCAGTCGCATTAACACATCCTACAAATCGGCGGCCTACAGCGCGAAACAAATGGCAGAAGCAGGAGTAAAGCCCTTAACGGCCTCCATGAATCAGCCTGCCAAAATCGGCTTGATAGAGTTAACAACCAAAAGCGGACCGGAATACTGGATGACCTACCCGAATTTTTATGTCATCACCCGCTACAACACCAGTCCGCAATACGCTCTGGTTGTGTACCTGCTGTCACAGCAATTGAAAAGCCAATGGGCCATGGCCGGTCAGGATCGGGCCTTTGCTTATGCGTAACAGGTCAGGATTGAATTCATGAGCCTGTTCACCTGCTTTTTGTATGCCAGCGAACTTGATGATGAAGGCTGCCTGTGCCTGCGCCTTAATCAACAGGGCAGTGTTGACGCCGCTCTGGAACATCGATCGTACGCGGATATAAAAAAGCTGCAGCATAGCGCCACAACGCTCGTGATTGTATCAGCCAGGCATTTAAGCTTTTACGGCGTTGAATTGCCTTGGCTGCCAGAAAAAAAAGCGCGTGCTGCCCTTCCCTACGCGCTTGAAGACAAACTGGCAAGTCCCGTGGATACCCTGCATTTTGCCTTTGACAAGGCACATTACCAGAATGGCCATTACCTGGTCGCCGTGTGCGATAAAGGCTGGCTGAGTGAGCTAATGACCCAGCTGAATAAATACAGCGTCGATTTTGACGCCATTTGCCCTGACTGGTTTGCCCTGCGTGACAAAGAGCAGGCCTTGCTGGGCACTGATTTTCTGGTGAATGACTCACGTTATTTTACAGGTCTGCTGCCCGAAGAACTGACGCCCATTTATCTCGCCAGTCTGCCGGATGACCTGATCACATACGTTTTCGATAAGGCCGAACACAAAGGACTAAGCGGGAACGTACAGCCAATCGATGTCAGCCCACAATTGTGGATAGCGCAGCGTCTGCAGGGCAACAAATACATTAGTCTGAATCAGGGCGAATATCAGCAGCTTGGCAATCAGGTTCAGACGCGACGCTGGTATTGGGCTGCCGGGACGATGGCTGTGCTCTGGCTTATCAGTTTTCTTGTGATTAACGGTTTGCAGCTGCGCTCGGTTAACGCTCAACTGAATGAGGTTAACAGCGAAATTGCCACGCTCTATCGCCAGTTTTTTCCAGATGCCAAACAGGTAATCAGCCCAAAATTCCGCATCGGTCAGCTGCTTAAATCGCATAAAAGCACGAATGACAGCGCCATATGGCTTTTGCTGAATCAACTCACTCTGGCGGTTCAGGATGGAAATACCAGTATCGAGCAGTTGAAATTTCAAGGGCAAAGCATGCAGGTGACAGTACTAAGCCGCGACTTTGATACCCTGGAGGCCATGCAGACAGCCTTACAGAAAGCCAGAGTGACGGTTAAGCAGTTACAGGCAGCCTCACATGAGAAAAAAGTCATGGCCACATTGGAGTTAAGCCTATGAACGCCTGGTGGACCAATTTAAGTGAACGTGATCGCTGGGCAGCTATTGCCGGTGTCTCCTTTCTGCTTTGCTATCTTTTTTATCTCCTGATCTTTTCGCCCCTGCTTAGTGCTGTAAAAACCAATCGCAGCCAGCTTCAGGAAAACCGGGAAACGCTGGCCTGGATGAAACAGGTACAGCAGGAGCTGGGAAACCATAAAAATACCCAGAGTATCACACGCAACAAATTATTAACGGTCGTATCAGCTCAACTTGGTAAAGAAGCATTCCGCCCTTTTTCATATCAACTCCAGCAAACCGCACAAGGCGACATTTTACTGACATTCGACTCCGTTCCCTATAACGTATTTATAAGCTGGCTATGGACCTTGAGCCAGGATTACGCCATTACACTGGATCAATTCGCGATCGAACGAAGCAAAACCCCCGGCGTGGTAAAAGTCAGCGTGATTATTTCTACCAGATAATTCACCATAAGACGGGGCGTTGAGTTCACGTAGCCCGGATTAGGCGCGGCCGTAATCCGGGAAACAATGATCGTCCCGCACATGGCTATCGAGCTGAGTTGCGGTGTTTTCGCCTGGCTGAAATTCCCAGTGACCATGGTTCAGTCTGGCGGTAAACAATGGACTGGAAGGTAACAAAAGTTCCTTTATCATATGGATTGTTGTTTCCCGCAGTCTGCACAGTCTTCTCAAAATACGAGGATAGTCAACATCAGGGCCATTCGTAACAAAATACCCCGCACCAGTCAGCAGGTTTCTCTGGATCAATCCTCCGATGGTTTTGTCCCCAAATCTCATCTGCTCCCTTTGCATCACCTTCAAATGTGTTATCCCCGCATTCCGGGCGTAATTGACAATGTAACTGATGGTTTGTTCACATGCGTCATGCGGTTCTATGTCGGGTGTTAACTCATACTCTTTTTTCTCTGATACTTTGAAAAAGCGCGGCAGGATGCCCAGCTGCTCAAGCTCACCTGCCTTTTTTTGGTTAAAGCGGTATCCTTCGGTTACCCAGCGGCTGGTGTCTGCATCAAAAAAACTCAGGCGATCAACAAAACCTAATTCTTCGAGAAGATTGAGTTCTTTTTCAGTGCACCCGAGTCGAACAAGTTTCCCTTTTGAATACATGCCAGCGATACGGCCCAGAAGTCCTCGGTTGTCTCCGTGCTCATATTTTACTGTGATGTTGAGGCACTCACACAAGGCAGCGAGTTCAATTTCCGAGCCCCAAAGCTCTCTTTGCCGGGCATTGGCTGCGGATTTAGCCATATGGCGAATGTATTGCTCCTCCCCTGCTTCGCGCCACCATTCGCTAAAGAGGCGGGTTTGATCAGCCGCCTGTCCGTCAGCGTTGAGAGTTCGAATAATTCCCTTAACCTTTTCTCGAATAAAGGGAATTTTCGCAAGCGCCATGTATTCATTTTCCTCGTCGAGGCGAAAGAGTTCCTCTACGGTCGCATCGTCCATGGAATAAATAGTCGCACGCCCCGCCAGTGCCTGGCGTTTTTGCAGCAGACAGATACAGGCCAGATGTCGCAGGAGTGGCGCGAACACCCTTTGTGCATCATCTGGATTATAACGGTAAAGAGCCTGCAGGATGTCGTCAAAGGCGCTGGAGCCGCTATCGGAATCCAAGGTATCCAAAAGGCGCTGCAGGCGCTGTTTGTTCTCAGCGCTCAGGTGCTCCGGCATGATAAAATCAATAGGCTGATTGAGATTTAATTGCCTCCAGACATGATGAAACTGAGCCAGATTCCCGGTTTTGATTAATCCTACGGCGACCGTATTGTAGATACAATTGCCATCTCCCAGGGTTACTGTCCCTGAGCGAGGGCTGCCAAAGAATAACAGCTGCGAGGATGAGCCGGCCTGTTGATACGCCGGAGTATGGGACGTGGTGTCTATATCGTCCGACAGGGTATCCTCATCGTCATCGAGAATCACATTTTGGCGGCGTGTCGGTGCCTTATCTCGTGTGGGGGGTTCCAGTTCAGGAAAATCGAGTAAATCACATTCATCGCCTTCTTCGGGATCGTTTGTGTCACCCAGGGTCAAGTACCTGTTTGATTGACAGAGGTGGAGCAAGCTGCTTAGTCTGCCAACAACATGACGATGCTTTTTGCGTTGATGGAATTCAAGGGCAACATCCAGCAATCTGGCTTGTAACTGTCGAATCCCCTGAACCTCGCCAGCCTGTGCGAGCGCGCTTCTTTCGGTCAGATTATTGAGCAGGGCAAGGGCGGCACCATGGTGAACGTGTATTGAAACACCATCACCAATCAGGGTGTTAATAAATATTTCAAGTTCACTGAGCTCAAGGTTCATGACAACCAGATACAAATGCTGATCGACCGCGAGCCGGTATCGCTGAGCAAAGGAACAAGCCCGGATGAGGCTTAAAAACCAACTTGCTTCGCGATCACAGACGAGCGCCTTCATCGCATGGGGATTGACCCCGGTAAAGAACGCCTGAACCATGACATCGACCGTGCTGCAGTCCCGGCGCAGCGGTGGTGCTCTGCCCGTATCGCTCTGGTCCCGGTGGTGTGATCCGTCTGAGATCTGGAATGAAAGCTTATTTTCGCCTGCAAGTCTGCCATGGGAATGTTCGTCACGGAGTTGCAACAATTCCTGCAGACTCTTCATATCTTTATTATGGATGTATTCAAAAATAAGGGACCTGCTCCGGGCCTGGGTTAACAGCTCATCCGACAGCTCTTTAATGGCGTTAGGATTTTTTCTCAGCAAGGATTTTTGGGTACGATTTGTCTGAGCGCGGTGTTTTTTGAGTACGCGCTCCTCTCTGTTTTGCCTCCCCTGTCCTGGCGCGACACCCGTCTCGGTAATCCGTGCGCGTTTGCGGGTGGCGAGTCTTGTAAGATCCTGTCGAGGTTCAGGGTTACTCAAAGAGAGAGAGTCCACCGAATCGCTGTCAAAGTATTCATCATCGGCAAAGAACGATCTCTGCTGGAGATCTATGTCTGGACTGGACGGAAACAGATGACGTGCCTTTTCTATATACGTGTTGAAGAGGGTTTGAAGGTTAGGCGTGAGGCAGGCCGGGTTGGCAGCATGCCAACGATTATATAATTGCGCCAGATATCCGGAAAGCGGACAGTCAGGCGGGCTCGGGCTGTCCTGCTGCTCAAGCAGCATGGTACAAACCGCCAGTAATTTTACCGATCGGACAAAGGAGAGAGCGGGCCCTTGCGCCATGCACAGGCCGATAAGCTCTATAAACAAGGAGCGGCAATCAGATAAGTCATACAAATTCCTTTGCGCCACACGTGCCTGAACGAGCACCAGCAACAGTGCGGGTGTGAATTCTGATTTTTGGTGTCTCGCGGTGTAGGAACGAAGTAAGGTGTGCATAGGCCCTTGCAGTAAGCAGTCCTGCGAGTCTGAAAAGTCAAAGTGTCTGGCGGTCAGGCTGAGGCCATAGAGGATGTTGACATTATCCTGCTCTTTAAGGCAGGATTTTTTATTCAGCAGTTTATTCACCAGATAAGCGAGGGGCTCAGCCGGGACTCTCCCACTCAGCTTGTCTGAGCGAGCCAGTAAACCAAAGCCATAGATCGTGGTAGAAATATGCATATCATCTGGATGACTGTTTTTCTCCAGCAATTTGCTCACCAGGTTATTGAGGGGAGCAGTGAGGATCGATCCCGTAAGCCTGCCTTTTTTAGCCAACAAACCCAGGCCATAGATTGTGTTGGCAATATGCTGCTCGGTTGGGTAGAGGTTTTTATCCAGCAGTTTGCTCACCAGATTAGTGAGGGGAGCAGAGAAGATGAATCCGGTCAGCCTGCCTTTTTGAGCCAGTAAACCCAGACCATAGATTGTGTTGGCAATATCCTGCGCGTTTGGATGGTAGTTTTTATCCAGCAGTTTGCTCACCAGGTTATTGAAGTAGCCGCCTGTGAGAACGTCACTCAGTTTGCCTTTTTGAGCCAATAAACCCAGGCCGTAGACCGTGTTGGCAATATCCTGCGCATTTGGATGGCTGTTTTTATCCAGAAGCCTGATTACCAGGCTATGGATATGTTCAGCCTTAATGCTCACATTCAGTTTGCCCGCGCGAGCCAGTAAACCCAGGCCATAGATCGCGTTGGCAATCTCTTGCGCATTTGCATGGACGTCTTTATCCAGGAGTTTAATTACGAGGTCCTGGATGTAGTCGACCCCGATGTTCTCAATCAGTATGTCGGCGCGAGCCAATAAAGCCAGGCCATAGATCGTATTCGAAATGTGTTGCGCAGATGGATGGCAGTTTTTATCCAGCAGTTTGATTAACAGGCTATGGATGTGTTCAGACTGGATGTGTTCAGACTGGATGTGTTCAGACTGGATGCCCTCAATCCGCCTGTCCGCATGAACCAGTAGACCCAGGCCATAGATCGTGTTGGCAATCTCCTGCGCTGTTGGATGGCTGTTTTTATCCAGCAGCCTGCTTATCAGGCTATTGAGGTGACCAGGCAGGATGGAACCTGTCAGTCTGCCCGCACGAGCCAGTAAACCCAGGCCATAAATCGTGTTGTTAATAGCCTGCGCGTTTGGGTGACAGATTCTACTGAGCAGTAAGTTGAGGGTATTACTGGTGATGCCTCTTGAAAGATTACTCCCCCAGGCCAGCCGTCCAATACCATAGACCGTATTGGCAATGCTTTGATCATTCAGTTCACTTTTTTTCTGAATAATATTCAGCCATTCATTGGCTTTGGTGCCATCGATTATGCCACTGAGCTGTTTGTTTTTGGCCATTAAACCAGCACTGTACCAAAATGTGGCTATATCGATAGAGTTGGGAGAGGACGCTTCGCGTTCAGCCAGCGTCTCTAGTCTTAACAGTATTCTGTTGATTACGTCCGTGCTTACTGTTTCACGCACGTGCTGATGGTCTGCCCGCTTCACTGAGCCATGTAGACGCTGGGTGATCTCTTTAGCAGAAAGCCGGTCGAGGTTATTACGAAGATCCTCCAGCGCACTTCTCAGAGAAAAGTGGCCAGACCTCTCAGTGTGGGAGGAAGAGCTTCGATGCCAGTCCCGGCTGCCGGGGAAATGGCCGCGTCGGCCTCCTCGGGCATATTGACCGACGCCTCCGTATGAGTACGGCGCTTCATGTCCATCTCTGTGTTGGTGGCTGGGTAGTGGACGGGATCGATCGTATGGCATGGCTGACTCTTTGTATTTTTAAAGACCGCAAAGATCTTTTAATAAATTAATTGCGCAATATTAATCCTTTTTGACCCAATTGTAAAGATTTACGTGGTCAAGCAATTTCACAAGAGATGATTTAAAAAAATGCTATCTGAAGAGGAAACTCAAAAAAATAATTCGCTATCAATATTGAATTATGGGTGGACAAAGAAGCAACAACGACGAGCCCACCCGCCAGGACTTAATGTTGACAAGGCTCTATTCACTGATATTGCTTTGCACACTGCCCCAGTTTTTAATACCTGCACCCTGCTTGATATCCGGAGGCAGGGCATCAAGGGCCTTCTGAGCCTCTTCCTGGCTGGAATAGCTACCGTAAAGTCCTTTGTAATAGGGCGTACCATTGCGCTGGTATTTCACTTCTCCCATACGATCGGTTTTGGGTATTTTATAGAGCTTTCCGGCTACCACCGAGGGTTTCTGGTCGTCTGCCACCTCAATGGTGTATGCCTGAGGATTTTGATTTACCACCCAGTTTCTGTCGCTGTCTTTGGCACGCTGAGGTGAGCCATACGCACCGACGTGGTAGGAGTCGGGAACATTCACGGCTGGTTTAGGTCGGTATTCATCGTATGAACCGCCCGTAGACATGGAATACCCAGACATGCTGCCATAGCTCTGAGAATAATACTGCGTCTGATCGTAAACATAGGGCATGGACTGATAATCGGTATAGCTGGTTTCGTTGGTCATGGCACAGGAAGATAAAGCAGCCGCACAGGCAACCAGGCTTAGCCGTGAGAATGTGTTCATTCTTTTTCTCCTCTTATTATTCCTTAATAGCCGACAATTCCAGAAAAACTTTAGTGAAAAATCGTGTATCATGACAGAAAAGTACCAGAGGTATCCAATTATGTGGACACACAGACGCTCAGGACAAACAAATCAACGTGGAAGTCAGGATCACAGGGATCCTTACGAGCGCGATCTGACCCGGGTTATTCACTGCCCGGCCTTCCGTCGCCTGCAACGTAAAACGCAGATTCTTGGAACGGACGAGGGAGACTTTCATCGAACACGCCTGACGCACTCGCTGGAAGTGGCGTCCATTGGTCGCAGCATCGTGCGTAATCTGAAGATCACTGACAAAGATCGTCATCTGGCCGCTCTGCTTCCCAATGATGATTTGATCAGTGTGATCTGTCTGCTGCATGACATTGGACATCCACCCTTCGGCCATGGCGGTGAAGTGGCGCTGAATTTTATGATGCGCAGACACGGTGGCTTTGAAGGTAATGGACAAACCCTGCGCCTGTTGACCAAAGTAGAAAACAGCTACGGCGCGTTTGGACTGGATTTAACGCGTCGCTCGCTGCTTGGCGTGCTGAAATACCCAGTGACTCACTCACGCGTAGCGGCACCCGAGCAGCCTGAAGCCATTTTGAATCAACATAAAAGCATTCGAGTCAACGACTGGCTGCCCCCTAAGGCCTGCTTTGACAGCGAACAGGCCGAAATAGACTGGCTGCTGTCTCCTTTCTCCGCTTCCGACAGCGAGCTGTTTCAGTCGCTTAAACGTACGCCACAAGGCCGGCAACACGGTAAGGCGGCCTATCACTCCTTTGACTGTTCCATCATGGATATTGCCGATGACATTGCCTATGGTGTTCATGATCTGGAAGACGCCATCCACCTGCGCCTGATCAACCGCGACCATCTCGATAATGATGATTTTCGCCGCCTGTTGAACAACACCCTGCTGGGCAGGCATCAGGAACAACTCATTGATACACTGTTTTCATCTGAGCTGGGGGACAGGAAGCAGGCCATTGGTGAGCTGGTTAATTATTTTATTACAGCCACGACCACCCTGGTTACTAACGAGGCATTTGAAAACGCCCTGCTCAGACATAATATCATCCTGCAGAATGATGCGGCGGCCCTGCTGAATTATTTAATGGATTGTATTGCAACGCACGTAATTGACTCGCAGGAGGCACGAACTTTCGAATACGGCGGGCAAACGGTGGTGCTGCGTCTGTTTGAAGCCATCAGCTCAAACCCCGGCAGCTTGCTGGATAAAAAGAATCGTGTGATTTTTAATCAGGCAGGCAACGAGCATGATGCCTTACGCGTGGTATGTGATTATATTGCGAATATGACTGACGAATACGCATATCGTATGCACGAGCGTTTATTTGGGTTTAATACAAGAACGATTTTTGAACGACTATAGATGATGTCTGCCACCGAAAGGTGGCGTCCCCAAGGGGATTCGAACCCCTGTTACCGCCGTGAAAGGGCAGTGTCCTAGGCCTCTAGACGATGGGGACCAGGAACAATTGTGTAGCTGACACCTTAAAAATCAGTGCCTTTCGTTAACCAACGCCATAATAAAATGGCGTCCCCAAGGGGATTCGAACCCCTGTTACCGCCGTGAAAGGGCAGTGTCCTGGGCCTCTAGACGATGGGGACCCTGGCTAACATCTTGAACTCTGGTGGAGCCAGGCGGGATCGAACCGCCGACCTCTTGCATGCCATGCAAGCGCTCTCCCAGCTGAGCTATGGCCCCAAATTCAAGAACCGAAGTTTAAGTTCAGAGACCTCCACTGTCAAGTGCTTTTACTTATTTTTTAATTAAAAAGCACCTATACCCTGACGAGGTCCCGATAAAATAGCGTCGTTTGTTAACGTCATATCGGCTATTTTGGCCGTTTTTCGAATCAAATGACTTGCTCTCGGGTGCTTATAACCAGCATCGGCTTCAAAATTTGCCAGTTCGTCGTAGATTTTTACTGATATACAGCATGTTGGGCCAAGGCCCAACCTACTGGTTTATGTACATTGTTAAATCATTAGGCGTTCTTATGTCCAGGGCATTGTGAGTGTCTACAGAAGGCATATCAAATGTCTCTCATGGTGTGCGAAGGGGCTGGAACGAGATGCCCACCCCTGTGTGATTCACGTTCTATTTTGTAAAGTATTTTCGCATCAACGCCATGGCCTCGTGGATGTGATTCATTCTTGGCTCAGCATTGCGCAGGGGCTTTACCTGCCTGTCGGTTATTGTTATCAGGCCTGAGGTCTGCAGGGTTGTCAGTCGGTCATGTTCAATTAAACCCGTATTGATGTAACTGCCGGCGAGCACAAAAGGACGCCGGCCATTTTTCTGCAGCAGGTTTTGCCCGATGCTGTAATCTCCAACTGGATTTTTGCAGCCAAACACATCCTGCATCAGTGTGGGTACGATGTCGTAAGCGCTGGTAAGGTAATCGAAGGTCTGGGCTGATTTTCCGGGCCAATGGATAATGAGCGGAACGTGCACCTGGGTATCACTGAAATTACTGGTGTGTCCCCAGTAATTCTGATGATTGTCGTTGAATTCCTCGCCATGATCGGAGGTAAGAATGACAACACTGTCATCGAGATAGCCAAGCGTCTCGATGGTGTTCATCAGTCTGGACAGCTCTAAATCCATAAAGTTCACCGCATTCAGATAACGATTACGCGCAGGTGTGGGGTCGGTATCATTTGACGTGACAATCCGGAAACAGGCCTCCGTAGGCTGGTAAATCTCGGGGATGTTCTGAGTGGAGCAGTAACCATGAACGGCATCGTAAAACATACTCAAAAAGAACGGTTTTTTATGTCCGTTCTCTGTTAAAAACGTTTGCGCTTCACGAGTGATATGTTGATCCCTATCGGAAATATATATGCCGGGAGCATTGTCACGACGCAGATCCGGGAAACGCTGAAAAATGGTATCGTTAAAATTAGGGGCTTCCATCTCAGCCGACCAAAACACGCCAAAATCGTATTGAGATTTGAGCATTTGTTCAATTAAGACTGGGGATATTTTTTGCTCCAGTGCGGCGGTGAAATATGTTGACGGTATGGAGTAGTAAACGGAAAAAACACCCGGCTGCGTACCATTGCCTCCACTGTAATGCCGATCAAACTGCCAGTTCTTTTCTGCCCAACGGGTCATATTCGGCATGTATTGCGATGTCAGCATATCAAAACGCAGGCTGTCGACCATGATCAGGATGATGTTAAGCGGTTTTTTGCCGGTTTCGCATTGCAGTGGCTTGAGGGGATAACGCAATTTATCACCTGAAAAAGCCGGCTGCACGAAATCAGATTCGACTCTGCGGCGCACATAGTCCGCCCCATCATGCACAGGGAGCACATAGGCAAGTAACTGTGAATATAATGGCAGAGTTGGAATTTGCTGGCTGAAAATGTTATTGGCTCTGAATATCGACAGGCATAAGGCAGAATAGCAAAACAGGATGCTGCCAGCCCATAATATGACGATGACATTCCCGACGGGAATACGCTGGCACTGATTTACCTTCTTCCATACCAGCCTTGCCACGCCATACTGCAATAACAGAATGAACAGGATACTGACGCCAATAAGCCCTGCTTCAAGGTTCGAGAACTCGAATACCGTTATCCAGTGCCTGTTAAAGATTAAGGCCATGATGGGGGCGTTCAAATGAAAATGAAACATGGAATAAATGCGGGAATCGAGTATCAGCAGCAAAACACATACCGCCGCCACCAGAGGGGCCATCGTCAGTACAAATCGTTTCGAGGGTATCAACTCGCTTATAAGCACCAGTAAAACCGCCGGGATAGCGGCCAGAACCATCATAAAACTGATGTAGTTAGCGAAGGTAAATGACAGAACAAAGAGCTTTCCTGTCAGAGAAAGATAGGTGGTATGGGAATTGTAATTAATGAACAGTGAATCAGCCGACAGTATCTTGTGCAGATAACTCACGCCGGCCAGACAGAAAATGACGGAATTGGCGGCGAAAAACCACAAAATAAATCGCCTGATCGCTGTGTTGTTTCTGGCAAATATCATTGGTAATCACCGTCTTAAGCTATGCGTTATTGTCCTGCCTGGCTGCGTGTTGGTGTAAAACAGACGATACGCAGCAGGTTAGTTTATTCACCATATCCAGATGCAGAAATTCATTCGGACCATGCGCATTGGAATGAGGCCCCAGAACACCTGTGATCATGAATTGAGCGTTGGGAAAAACCTTGCCCAGCATCCCCATAAAGGGAATGGTGCCACCCTCACCCATGTAAACAGCAGGCTTTTTATAAAACGTCATGGATGCCTGATTGACGGCACCGGCAAACCAGTCTGCCAGCAGCGGTGCATGCCATCCGCTTGCTGCATCATCAATTTTGAAACTGACTTTTGCCTGGGCGGGCGGATTGGCGGTCAGGCAGTGTTGAAGCGCCTGGGCGGCTTCTCCTGCAACAACCAGCGGTGGAATGCGCATTGATAATTTGAATACGGTTTTGGGGCGCATCACGTTACCGGCATCTGCAATAGCGGGCAGACCGTCTGCGCCAGTGATCGTCAGAGCCGGACGCCAGGTGCGGTTCAATATCAGTTCAGACAAGTCATAACTGACAGGTTCCACCCCTTCATGCCAGGGAAATCCTTCATAAACACCGTCACCCAGCACCTCGGCACAGGCGCGCGCCTGCTGAACACGCTCATCTGGGATATCGCAGTGCATAGGCGCCAGCAGGATTTCCCCAGAAGAGTCGTCCTCGATGCGGTTCAGCAGTTGTCTGGCAATACGAAAACTGTCCGCCACGATACCCGAGGCGTTACCGGAGTGCACGCCTTCCCGGATCAGCTCAACAGACAACTCACCCACCACATTGCCACGTAACGAGGTAGTCATCCACAGCTGCTCATAATTGCCAGCACCTGAGTCAAGGCAAATCACCAGGTCTGGCTGCCCGATTCGCTCTTTTAATTCGGCCATATAAAAAGGCAAGTCAAAGCTGCCACTTTCCTCACAGGCTTCAATGATGACCACGCAACGGGCGTGCGGCAGATTCTGTTCCTGCAAGGCCCGGACAGCCGTCAGACTGGCGTAGGCCGAATACCCATCATCGGCCCCACCACGTCCGTACAGGCGGCCATCACGAATCACGGGCAGCCACGGCCCAAGCCCCTCTTCCCAGCCCATCATTTCCGGCTGTTTGTCGAGGTGACCATAAAGCAGCACAGTGCCTTCAGATTCACCAGGGATATCCATAAATAATAATGGTGTGCGCCCAGGAAGGCGCACGATATCAAGACTCATGCCACGCGGGGCGTGCTCCCAACACCAGGCAGCCACGTGCTGAACAGCCTCCTCCATAAATCCGTGTTCTTGCCAGTCGGGATCAAAATGCGGCGATTTATTTGGAATTCTGATGTAATCACACAGGCTGGGAAGGATGCTCTCCTGCCATTCACGCGCCACAAAATCAGAGAGCCGCTCAACTTGTAACATAGGATATCCTTACTGTATGTCTGTGATCTGTAATGGAAAAAATTGTATAAGTATTTGATTGGAATTGCTATGACTGGATGCTGTCAGTGAGCATTTCGCTCAGCGATTTTGAGATATTTCTTACACAAACAAAAGTATTCATCCCTGTACGGCTGATAAGTGGCTTGATATGATGTTTTATACGAGGCGTGCAATTGAGAAATCATCAAGGACGATGAATGCGTTAACGGTGGTTGTTCTCAATTCCGCACTCGACCAATACAGCCACAACTTTTCTTCGTATCACTACGATTACGCCGGATAAGCCACCCGGCGCTGAAGTGTGGAGATGCCTCACAGATTACAAATCAAAATTGATACCAACTGTACCCATATTGTAATACTGAGATTGGATGCCAACCAGCCATGGAGACGTAGCGGCATGTCCCGGATATACCGTTGAGCCAAACGTGTAGTCTGTGCTGGAAAGGTATAAGAACCGGTATTCAGCAAAAAGACTGGCGCGCGGATTGATATCAAAATTGAAGCCAATTTTGGGCTGTGCAGCAAACGCAACCGCTGTGTCACTCGTATGAGCATTGAAGTGGTTGACACCAGGCTCTGGTGGACTTACCTGAATTGAAGACGCATTGGAAACCGATATCACCGCCGATCCGATACCTACACCGATGTACGGCTTGAAGCGTCCAAAGGATGGATTGTCAGAATTCAGAACCGTATTGATAAGGAACACGCCGGTTTTTTGAGAGAAGGAAACCCGAAAATCGTGTTCATCCAGTCTTACGGTGTCATTGGAGATTTCATGGCCCTGTATTTTTACACCGCCCATGTAGTAGGCTTCCAGCTCGATAGCGGGTGTGAGAGGGAGATACGAACTCATGTTATTCCAGGAATAACCGATATGGCCACCAATCATGCCTGTGGAGCTGCTTTCTGCAGATCCAAAGCCATCAACAGCCAGTGGACCACCCGCCTGCTCAACGAAAAATGCAGTGGCATGCTGTCTCATATCAGGACCAGTCACGGCACCACCGCCACCAAAAACGCCCAGATACACCCGGCCAGCACTGGTAGCCACAGGCCCCATCGCGCCACTGAAGGCAACCGACGTTGACAAGGCCAGAACACTCGCGGAAACAGCCTTAATCGCCATCTTCCTGACAACTTTATCCATTACATACTCTCCTTTATGAATCAATAACATCGAAGGCCCGAATCCATCACGGAACAAAAAAACGGGACACAACACTCTAACCCGTTACCCGATAATGATCAAAATTTTCAGTTCTGGATCAGAAAAAAATGGATATGCGTTTCGAACGACGTACTTTTATAGCTCACAGAGATAAAGGAAAACACTGAAGTACATGGATTGAGTAAATTCAAGAAAAAATATTAAATCAAGACTGTTTTTTAATTATTTTCTTGGTATGATATCTATCGCGATAGTTCTTTATTGTCCCTGCCCTCTCTGTGGATAATAATTTTGATACAACTCCTGTTAATTACCTTCCCTTTTCAGAAAATCTTACTTAAACCCTTGCCAGGACTGGGCTTTACCTGTTTTTTTCTATTCTACAGGCACAGGAGTTTATCCACAAAATCTGTGGATAAACCTGTGCACAGGGTGTCAGAAAGCCTGTATGTATTGACGTCACCGACGAAGATCGGCACGAACACTCAGGCAGCCGGTGGATTTATCGTTTGAATAACTTCCTTATCCATCATGCGCAGTTTTTTAGCCGATTCCGGTCTGGCAAAGAACGCGTAATCCCCCGTTTTTGCTTCATGCTTACGGTTAGCGTAGCCTAAGGTAAATACTATGGCTAAAAAGTTAGTTATCAATTTGAGACTCTGTCGTAGCCAGGGATGGCGATCCTCTTCCAGTGCCTGTCTTAATGGCGCCTGTGCTTCTTCAATATCCTCATTAAACGAAGATGGTTCGTTTTCACCCCGGGTTAGTTCTCTGTCTATTGCTGTGTACAAATCTATACGATACTGCCGGATGCACGCGTTAAACGCTTCGAGTTTTTGGCGAGAATGAGTCCCGAGGTATTCCCTGATGTTACGGCACTTAATCTCAACACCGCGCATGGCCTGTTGAAAACGTGGCTCTGAAACGAATCGACTAATCACCTCCGGCCCAAAACCCAGATTACTTAATTGAAGGGTCATATCAACAACGTCTGTTAAATGTCGCGCCTCTTCACGCTGTGCGGGAGCTAACTGGCTCACACGGGCACGTAATTGCTGATGATTATGCGTCTCCGTGATCGCGTCTAAAATTAACTCGAGATCGAATCGTGTTGCTGCCAGGGGCAGCAGGCAATGAAAATGGTGAACACGGTCCCCATGGTGCTCCAGTGTCAATAATTTTTCCGTCAGGGGAGCAGCATGGGTTCGAAGCAGAGGATTGGTCAGGAGATGATCCAGACAAATAACTTCCTTAGATACACCCTGTTCGCGAATGGCTCTCAGTGCCGACATCGTACCGTGCATGACCGTATCGTCCTGCAAAATATCGGCATTGCGCTGCCCAACATAGGAAAACAGCTCCTGCTGCACCGGGAGGGGGGGGTACGCAAGCAAATGAAGGGCACGGCCCAGCCAAGCCAGTCTCTGATTATCATATCGGAGACTGTCTAATGGCTCGTTAAGCTCTCTGGCTGCCTGATGAACCGACAGCATTTGGTACAACAGGGTAGACAATCCGCTGGCCAGCAAGGCGGCATTATCATCGACGGGCTCTTGATTCGACACAGGAAGCGTCCTATGCAGGCACTCCATCAGATCACATTGGCCATTAAAATAATCCATTACGCCCCGAAGCACTTCACGCATATAGTCTTTGTTATAGTCTTCTCCGTACGGTTCGAGGAAAGTTTCCAGCCTGTTCATGACGCGACAAAAGCCTGGGGACAAGCTGTTCAGATTAATAGTATTGGATTCAATATCATGTCTGGTTAAAAAGATAGCCGTTTGACGCAGGTCTTCATCAAACAGGAGTTGACTCAGTTCAAAACGGTTACGTTGTGTGGCCAGCGCAATTGCGTCAGCCGGGGTTAAAAAATAGAGCTCTTTGGTCATAAGAAACATTTGAGGAAGATCCTCTGTCTCAGAAATATTCAACATATTTCTCAGAACAGGCAGATTATTTTTGTTCCTGGCCAGAAGCGCAAAATTGGAGATAAATTCTCTGTTCAATAGTAATGACTGGTGACGATTGAAGATTTCTTCCCCACAGGAGCTGAGTATCAGGGCGCATATGTACGCATCGTCACTGGCTTCCGGATTAGCATTTATCCATTCGAAGACACGACCTTTACCATCGAGCATGCTGGCTATCTGTTCGGGAGACGCACTCATTAAGAGGGACTCATCTGCACTACTCAGAAGCACAGCTATCTGGTTGGGCAGACTTGCCTGGATGTCAAGTGGTAAATAGTTCAGTTCCTCGTCACGTTTACGGTCACTTGTACTGGCACTTGCAATTATATTGAGACGGTTCTCAATCCTGTTTAATGTGCTGATTTGATTATGCGCTGCACTTACCAGTTTACTGGCATCAAAAAACAATCGCTGCTGGACTGTTAACCTATCTCGATTGTGTTCACAATAATTACCGAAATCAAAACCCGCGTTGATATAGTATTGATAACGGTTTTGATCCCCATTAAACACCTGTACCGTATAAGCTTTCCGCAAAAAATTTGAAGGACTGGCGGAGAAGTCTACCGGGCTCTGAAAATCATCACGCGATGAGGATGAGGATGAGGATGCCTCGGGCCTAACCGAACCTTCTCCTACACGAAACACCTCGGAATCAGGGTAAGCGTCCAGTTGCGTGCAAAGATCATCTACCAGTGTCTGCAAGTGAGTACGTGCCTGCTCAATGTAGGTCGAGATAGCACCTGCTCTTTCCTGCACATTGAATTCTGTCAAGCCATCAGTGATATCTGTGCCTGGAGTTACTATTGTTCGATCAACTATCATCTTCTGCACCTGGAATGAGTGAATAAAAGTATTTTTTTTGATTATAGTGATTAATTATTAAGGCTATATTAACGCGACGTTCTCCACCAGACAATTCCTCTATACCAGACAAAAAGCTCATAAATGCTCCCCAGTTGCGGCGATACCGGAATTATCTGGATTTCACATCAGACACGTAGCCCGGATTAGGCGCAGCCGTAATCCGGGACGCGAGGGTCATCACGGTACGGTTCCTCGTTTGCGGCCTGTTCCCGGATTACGCTGGCGCTAATCCGGGCTACAAGGGATTGTGATACGTTATATCCAGTGGCACACTTTTACAGAGAAAAGGATGGTTTTCCTGCCCGGTAGTACATGAATCAGATAAATTCAAGAAAAAATATCCAGTCAAGACTGTTTTTTAATTATTTTCTTGGTATGATATCCAACCCGATAGAAGTAAGTTGCCCCTGTTTCGCCTGTGGATAACAATTTTCGGTACTATCCTCCCCAACTCACCTCTTTTTAACAACCTCTTTCTATAAACCATACCAGGCTTGAATTATAGCTTATTTTCTATTTTTCAAAATACAGGTTTTTATCCACAAAATCTGTGGATAAACCTGTGCACAGGGTGTAAGAAAGCATGTATGGGATGAGTTAACAACGTTATCTCAGGCTGGCTCTCACTTCATTGGTAATTTAGTTCAGGCAGAAGCCATGCTGCTCTTGATAACCGTCAGGACACGATCGGTAGCAGAGCTTATCCCAAGGGCATCAATTTTTTTCACAATCTCATCCCTGTTCTGATAGACGGATTTGATTGCTTCGATAAGTTGATCAGTAGACAGATTGTCGTCGTCCAATACCGTACTGATCCCCTGCCTGTTAAAATAGCGGGCATTTTGAATTTGATCTCCGCGGGATTTTTTAGCGGATAGAGGAATCAGAACATGAGGTTTTTTCAGGGCCAGAATTTCATACAGGGAATTGGCGCCTGAGCGGGATACCACTAAATCAGCTGCCGCAAACAGATCCGGCAGCTCCTCACTGGCGTACTCCAGCTGCAGATATCCTGCCTGCGTACTCAGGCTGTTGTCGACTTTGCCTTTGCCGCACAAATGAATAATCTGAAACTGCGCGAGGAGTTGAGGCAGCGCGTCTCGCAGCACTTGGTTTAAACCAGATGCACCCTGACTGCCGCCCATGACCAGCAGGCAGGGCCTGTCAGCCTGAAAACCGCATAAGGCCAGCCCTTTCTGCCTGTCGCCCTGAAACAGCTCTCGACGAATGGGCGTACCCGTTACTTCAACGCGTTCCGGGTGTTTGAAATGCGATTTGGCCGCCGCAAAGGTCAGGCATATTTTGTTTACAAATGGAAAGCTCAGGCGGTTTGCCAGACCAGGTGTCATATCTGATTCATGTGCTACCACAGGAATCCGGCGCAGCCAGGCGGCAAAGACCACTGGAAACGCAACAAAACCCCCTTTGGAAAACACAAGGTCGGGTTTTATCCTGGACAACAGGCGATACGACTGACCAATTCCCCAGACAATATTGAACGGGTCGACAAAATTTTTCCAGCTGAAATAACGGCGTAGTTTACCCGATTTGATGGCATGAAAAGGCACATCAATGGCCGCTATCATGCCCTGCTCTACGCTGTGTTCGGAACCAATGTAGTTGACTTGCCAGCCATCGGCCTGTACCGCTTCGATTAAAGCGAGGTTTGGGGTAACGTGTCCGGCTGTTCCCCCGCCAGTGAATATAATTCTTGCTGCCATAATCAGTGCCGCTCGCGAAGTAACAGGCTCAAATCAATCGCCTGAATGGATTTGGTGATGGCGCCAACGGAAATGTAGTCAACTCCGGTTTCGGCAACCGCCTTTATGGTAGACAGATCAATGCCGCCGGAGGCCTCCAGACAGCATACCTGCGGTTGGTTCATGGCAACGGCCTCTTTCATCATATCCAGGGTAAAATTATCCAGTAAAATACGGTCTGGTTTTGCTGCCAGAGCTTCACGCAGTTCGTCCAGTGTTTCCACTTCCACTTCGAGAAACACGGTGTGGTTCGCATCCCGTGCTCGTTTAACCGCATCACGTATCGAACCGCAGGCAGCAATGTGGTTCTCTTTAATCAAAAAGGCATCGTAAAGTCCCATGCGATGATTCACACCACCGGCGCAGGCCACCGCGTATTTTTGTGCCATCCTGAGCCCCGGCAGGGTTTTTCTGGTATCGAGTAAACGTGTTTTCGTTGCTTTTAACAGCTGCACGCAGTGCCAGGTCTGTGTTGCAGTGGCCGACAGAGTCTGCAGAAAATTGAGCGCCGAACGCTCGGCTGTCAGAATATCCCGCGCCAGTCCATGAATACGACAGAGCGTTGTCGGCTCAGGCAGCCAGGCTCCTTCTTCGACCAGCCATTCCAGCCTTATCGCAGGATTAATCTGCCTGAACACTTCGTCAACCCATGGCCTGCCACAGACCAGCATGGGTTCACGGGAAATAATGTCCGCATCGACCACCAGATCCATCGGCAGCAAGGCGGCACTGACGTCGCCACTGCCGACGTCGGCGGCGAGATCGCGCTTAACGTCTTCCATTACAATCACAGGATTAATCGTATGTATCATAAGGCTTGCTCTCTTTTGGCTCGCGCGGCATATCGCGCTTTCATACAGGGGGGAGCGAGAAAGGTGGTTACGATCACCATCAGAATAACCGCGGCAAAGAGCTGATCAGACATCACCCCCAGCGTTCGACCGATAGAGGCAAACACCAGTCCTACCTCGCCTCGCGGCAGCATTCCGATGCCAATCAGCAGTCGATCATCGTTTCGATGCGCGCCATAACCACTTACCAGCTTACCCACGACGGCAGCTGCAATCAGACCACTGGACATCAGCAGTACATGCCAGTCAAAAAACGATTCCAGTTTAACCTGTATGCCGATGAGCATAAAGAACAGAGGCGCCAGCAGAGACTCCAGCGGTGCAACCAGGCTTTTAATCGGCAAGGCAGACGGGTGTGGGTTATCCCGCCCGGAAAAATAGGCATCATTCATGATCATGCCGGCGGCAAAGGCTCCGATAATAGAGGCCAGCTGGACTACGGTGGCCAGCCAGGCAAGCAGCATCACAAAAATAAAGGCGACGACCAGTTTGGCTTCCCACAAATCCAGAAAACGGGTGCAGCGCACGAGGCCACGAAGCACCCAGGGACCGAGCCACAACACACCTGTAAAAAACACGATTGTCGACAGGATGACCCGAAACACGTCCATCATGTTCACTTCGCCATTGATCACCACGCTGCTGACGATGGCCAGAATGATTAAGCCCAGCACGTCGTCGAGCATGGCAGCACCGAGAATGGTTCTGGCCTCCCGCGTACGCAGTTTTTTCATTTCAGACAGCACACGCGCGGTAATGCCAATACTGGTGGCAGACAGCGTAGCCGCCACAAAAAGATGCGCCTGATACGTCGCCTCTGGCAGCAGCCAGCAGGCAGCGATAAAGCCCAGAACGACTGGGGCTATCACGCCGATGACAGCTACCCGGGCCGATTCGATGCCAGTGTGTTTCAGTTCTTCAACCGAACTCTCCAGCCCAACCATAAACAGTAAAAAAATCACCCCATAACGGGAAAACATATCGAGGGTATAACCCACTTTGATGTATTCAATACCCTGACTGCTGGCCAGGGCCTTGGTAACCTGGGCCGCGTAAGCCGCGTTGGGAATCGAATCACTGACGGCCTGATTCAGGCTGACGCCCGTCAGCAGGTCGCGCATGATGTTAAATACCGACGATCCTTCACGCAGAATGACCATCAGCTGCATACCAAAAAAATGACAGATATTGCCCAGCAATACCCCCATCAGCAGCTCGCCCAGCACGCCGGGCTGATGGCAGAGTCTGGCCAGATAGCGCCCGGCTATCGCAAGCGAAAAAATCAGAGTCACCCATAGAATAACAGCCGAAACGGGATCGTGGCCCGAAGAGCTGGCTTCGGTGGCAAAAGCGCTCAGAGGCAATAACAGGAGCAGACCAGCCAGGTATGTCTGGGCAGAAAACGAACGACTCCCCGCCTGCGCGGGGAGAGCTGCGTCAACCACAGTCATTCCGTCTTTCCAGCCAGAAACAGACAGGTTTCGAGCACAGAATCAGGGTTCAGCGAAACGCTGTCGATTCCCTCTTTCATCAGCCATTGTGCAAAATCCTGATGATCAGACGGCCCCTGCCCACAGATACCTACGTACTTACCTGCTTTTTTACAGGCCTTGATGGCCATGTGCAGCAAGGCTTTGACTGCCTCGTTACGCTCGTCAAACTGGGAAGCTACCAGACCAGAATCGCGATCCAGGCCCAGGGTCAGCTGCGTCAAGTCGTTGGAGCCAATAGAAAAACCATCAAAATACTCAAGGAACTCGCTGGCCAGTAAGGCATTGGAGGGCAGCTCACACATCATGATCACGCGCAGGCCGTGTTTCCCACGTTCAAGCCCATGTTCTTTCAGCACATCAATAACCTGCGCTGCTTCCTTAACAGTGCGTACAAATGGGATCATCACTTCTACATTGGTGAGGCCCATGTCTTCACGCACGCGACGTACAGCCACGCATTCCAGAGCAAAGCAATCCTCAAAAGACGGGGAAACATAGCGTGACGCGCCACGGAAACCCAGCATGGGATTTTCTTCATGCGGCTCATAGTGTCTGCCACCGGCCAGATTCGCATATTCATTGGATTTGAAATCCGACAGGCGCACGATTACCGGTTTGGGATGAAATGCTGCAGCAATGGTCGCAATACCTTCTTTCAGGCGTTCAACATAGTATTCTACTGGAGACGCATACGCCGCCGTTTTCTTATCGATTAATGCCTTTAACTGCGGATCGCTGAGGGTGTCATACTGCAGCAGGGCTTTGGGATGAATACCAATGGAGTTGGAAATCAGAAACTCGAGCCTTGCAAGACCAATGCCGGCATTGGGGATGGCCTGAAAGGCAAAGGCACGGTCGGGGTTGCCTACGTTGAGCATGACCTTCATGGGTAAATCCGGCATGCTGTCTACGTCCAGGGTAACGCGTTCAAAGGGCAGCAGGCCTTCGTAGATAAAGCCGGTTTCCCCTTCTGCACAGCTGACGGTGACCTCATCGCCGTCGCGAATGCTTTTGGTGGCGTTACCGCAGCCAACCACAGCCGGAATGCCGAGCTCACGCGCGATGATCGCCGCATGACAGGTTCGTCCACCACGGTTGGTAACAATGGCGGCGGCCCGCTTCATCACCGGCTCCCAGTCTGGATCGGTCATGTCAGAAATCAGAACATCACCAGGTTCGACACGATGCATTTCGCTGATGTCGCGGATAATTCTCGCACGCCCCTGCCCGATACGCTGACCAATACTACGCCCTTCTGTCAAAACGCTGCTGTGTTTTTTCAGGGTATAGCGTTCGAGCTGTTGTTCATTTGCACGGCTTTTTACCGTTTCAGGACGGGCCTGCAAAATGTAGAGTTTGCCGTCAACGCCGTCTTTGGCCCATTCAATATCCATGGGGCGACCGTAATGCTGCTCAATGATCAGGGCCTGTCGGGCCAGCGTTTCAATTTCATCAGGGGTCAGTGAAAAACGAATCTGCTGGTCCTGATCAACCGCCACGGTTTTCACCGTACGGCCATCAACCCGCTCATCGCAATACACCATTTTCAAGGCTTTGCTGCCCAGGTTGCGCCGGATAACCGCCGGTTTACCGGCTTTCAACCCAGGTTTGTGCACATAAAATTCATCGGGATTTACTGCACCCTGCACCACCATTTCCCCCAGACCATAGGACGAGGTAATGAACACAACCTGATCAAAACCCGACTCGGTGTCCATAGTGAACATCACGCCGCTCACCGCCAGATCACTGCGAATCATCTGCTGCACACCGGCAGACAGGGCCACATCCGCATGGGCGAAACCATGGTGAACACGGTAGGCAATCGCGCGATCATTATATAATGAGGCAAACACCAGTTTAATGGCCTTCATGATATCGTCGATACCGCTGACGTTAAGGTAGGTTTCCTGCTGGCCGGCAAAAGAGGCGTCCGGCAGGTCTTCAGCGGTGGCGGATGAACGCACGGCAACGCTGAAATTTGAATGACCGATGCTGGCGGTCAAGGCATCATTGGCTGCGACAACGTCCGCTTCAAAGGATTTTGTAAAGGGTGCGTCCATGACCAGAGAGCGGATGGTTTTTCCCACTGAGGTCAATTGTTCAATATTTTCCGGATCAAGGGCATCCAGCAGGCTGTGAATTTTTTTATCCAGCCCATCCTGAGCCAGAAATTCGCGAAAGGCATCGGCGGTGGTTGCAAAACCAGTTGGAACAGACACACCGGCAGTCGAAAGATGACTGATCATCTCACCCAGAGAGGCATTTTTTCCGCCTACCTGCTCCAGATCGTGCATACCCAGATCTTTAAAACTTCTCGTGTGGACATTAACCGTCATATCAGCCTCTACTCCATGAAAATTGTCCATCATTCTACTCAAATCAAGGGGTAATGGGAATGACTCTACGAGAACAAACCGGTTTCCAGCAGATGCCTGACCAGCTGAATTTTGTTTCTGCTGCCAAATCTGGCTTTTAAACGATCAAAGTAGACTTCCACGGTGCGCGGTGAGAGATGAAGCAGCTGCGCAATTTCCGCCGATGTTTTTCCATCCAGTAAATACAGGGCGCATTGCATTTCACGGCGTGACAACTCCGAAATCCCGGCAGACGGGTCTGAACGAAACGCTATACCCTCGAGAAAGTCCCTGATGTTTTGAGGTGGAAGATTTTGTACGCAATCCAGTTGTATCAGATGCGCTCCAAGGGTTTTCACTATTTTAACCGGTAGCTGATAGGCGCGGTTCAGGCGGTCATTCAGTGTCAGACAATGCTTGTAATAGGCTATGAAATTTTCCAGCAGATCGATGTGGCGAAAATAAAATTCGTTCATCCATGTTTTGCCTGATTGTGCGGCGAAATGATAATAGTTTCTTTCATTCACACCGTGTTCAACAATAGAAAAAATATAAAACAGGCCAAACTCAATCCCCGATTGATACAGCTCTTCGGCTTTCCCTTCACGCTCCACCATATGCCACAGCACATAGCGTTGCGGAGCATCAAAACTTGCAGTATGCAGATCCGATTGGAAATAACCCTGTTCGAAATAAAAGCGAAAATAATCTGGATTGCTGGCATTGGCCGTCATTTCGTTTTGCGCGTTGATGCGCACGTGACTGAAATAATCAATCCCGATTTTGAGCAAGGGTTGGGCGATAACACGCATATCGTCAGCAAATAACAGACTGGGATGATGTTTTAAAAAATCGGAGATTATCATGTGGTTACCGGTCGCGTCATCCAGTGCTGGAACATCATCTCACACTGGTTATTTCTAGTCTTATTTGCTCAAATACAACCTGAATGGTAATATTCGGAGCAATTTTATCGTTGCTTTATCAGTGAGTCAAACTAAATGTTGTCCAGCAGTCGCATCTTACTACAACGTGCCGCCTCATCCAGCAGCCATTCTCCCGCTATTGAAACGCCGGCTCAGGCTGGCTGGCAGACAAGCTGGCTCAGAAAATCCAGCATTTACCTGGAAAATATTATCCACCCAATGGACCGGAAAATCAGGTTGCACTGCACGCCAGCCTGTATACTCGGTTTCGAAAATCAGGATTATCGCTCTCCCATTCAACACTTCGTCATTGCCCGGCATCTGGAGGGTCAATTAAGCTGTCAAGGCAAAAAAGACTACGTCAGCATGTTACTTTACCCGCGCTTGCTGGTCAGCAATAAGATTCGTGAGCACTTTATCGATATATGTCATGAAATATATAACCGGGATGGGTACGATGCCATGCCGCGGCTGGCCATCACCAAAAACATGCAGAATCCCAGTGAAAAAGCTGAGCTGGTGGCGTTTATTGAACTTATCGCAAAGTTTACGCCATTCAGCCCCCTTGACTGGACGCGATTAAACAGACTCATGACGGCCACGCGCGACGAACTCAATACTATGGGCGGACTGAAACCTGACGCGCGCACCATGCCTTATTTTCGCAGTGCCCGTGACGTGCCTATTGGTGGCGGCCGTCAGCAGTATATAGATCGCCACGACAGAGTGATCCCGACTGAAAAACCGCTCCTGCATCAAGCCATCCTGAACGCAGATGAAGACGAGGTTAAGCGGTTACTGGAAGCAGACCCCTTTCTGGCGAACAGTCGTGATGAGCATGGCATGCCAGCGCACAGGCTTGCAAAAAAGCTGAAACTGCCACGCATATTACAGGCCTTACACCAGGCCAGACAATATCCTGGCGTGTTGGAGAGCAGACTGGACAGGTTGAATCAGGACTATTATCAACGCTTGTTTAAAGAAGAGACGGACAGTTTACCGCCTGACACAATAGACCAGGCAGAATTCGAAAAATATATGACACTGGTCTCTGAACCGGGTCCGCGACAGCGCTCCCCCCTGCACACAGCCTGCATTGAAGGCAATCTGCCAGCTGTACGTGAGCTGCTGCAGGAGGCCCCGGATCGACTGGAATCCAGAGACCCGCTTGGCTTTACACCCTTGATACTGGCTGCCGCCAATCATCATTCTGATCTGGTAAACCATCTGATTGAGCGGGGGGCATCTCTCAATGGCTATTCGCACCGGCATCTCGATGAATATCTTTATTATCATTTGATAGATAATATAAAAACACCAGAGGCGATGGAAAAATTTTTATATCATGGCATCAGCGTGGAAGAAGCAACCAGACGTCTGGCCGATGCGGTGCGTGATAATGACTTTGCCATGGTAGAGACCCTGCTGTTTTACATACGTTCACTGCCTGTGGATCAGGCTGGCATCAGCCCTCTTGAGATCGCGGTCAGGAACCTGAAACCCGGACAAACCGATATATTAGACTGTCTTCTGACGTTTTGGCCTCACTACGTTCCAGACGGACCTTACGATGAAAAAAACCTGCCGGAGACACCCAATGATCTGGTGATTACGCCTGATATAGCTGAAGTGTTTAAACGACACAACGAACGCCTCGATAAACGCGCCTCACGAAAACACAGGGAAAATCTGTTTATCGAAAACTCTACCGTTTGCGAGCAAGGTATCGAAACACGCCTGAGCCTGGATGGGGTGACGTACCGCTCTCTCATCAAATCAGCCAGCGAACTGACAGACGAGGAGCGGCAGCAGCTTCTGACAAAACCTGAGCAGTTTCGCTTTCTGGGTGGTGAAAACGCCCGCAGTCAGGTCGATTATTTCAATGCCATGCTTCTGCCACAGCCTACGGATGCCAATCGGCAATCGTACGTCGATGTCTGGCAGACACTTGACGGCAACATCACCAACTTCTTTGCTTTTGATATCGAGCGGGTTGAAGACCCGGAATCTGGCCACATGATTTTCTTTCACGCCAAGCTGGCCTGCAGCTTTGCGCCAGTTGGAGTAGCCGAACTGAATTGTCACAGGGTTTCTCTGAGCCTGATGAAACGGAATCCTGATGCCAGAGTCTTCGTGTTTTTCCGCGCCATTCCGCCAGGTTTTGGCATGAGCTTTTTACCTGATGGGATCCCGTATTATCCCAAACATCACATTCCAGAAAGTGCCAGGGTCTTTGCCAGCAAAGGCATGCCGGTTGACTATGAAAACAAGGTAGTCGCGACGGACGTGAATGCCTTAAGACCGCTGACTTTTTTCCAGATGTCGCAGCGTTACCATCGTCATATAACCCAGGGCGCGGAAGACAAGGCACTGCCGGTATGTTATTGCATCGATGAGACAAGTGCACACTGGGTTTATGCGAAACTGGCCACCTATGACGTAAGCGATATACAGGCCTTTGCCAGTGTCTGGCAGAACTATGAAGCCAGCCAGCGCATGGAGCTGCCAAAAGCCAGGCTTTAGAGTTGGAGCCTGGCCCATAGCCTGCTCCAGCGTTCTTGAATCTCTAAAAAAAGAGTTCAAACACGGTTTGAAGTCCCGATTTATCTGATGAAAAGACCCTCATCCCCAACCCTTCTCCCTTAACCAGGGAGAAGGGAGCCTGGGTTCTGTGTGCAGACTATAGCACCTGACTCAGCTGCGTTACACAATTCCAATCCAGCGCCAGAAGGGAATCGAGGCCAGCAAAACGCCGAGTCTGCCCATGACCATCCACGCGTTGATTTGCAGCAGAGGGTTGAGATGGACATTTTTCTTCTGCTTCAGCATCTCCTCAAAGCAGAGAAAATAACTGGATTGGTACGGAAAAATCCAGGCCTCGGTAGCCATCAACACCACAAAGGCAACCAGCCAGCCGTTGATGCCCACCTGCTCTGCAACAGGCAGCAACACCGTAAATAAAATAGCGGGAGCCGTCATGGTTCCCAGCACAAAACCCGCCAGCCAGCTGATGACAAAAACACAGGTAATGAACAATGCCGTATCCGATCCGGCAAAACCAGCCAGCCAGGTCAGATTGTGAGCCAGCCAGAGATCAACGCCAATATCCTGAATATAACGCATGATGCCAATGATGCCGCCCAGGTAAAACAAAAACGTCCAATTGATTTTTGTCAGCAGTTCATGACGGCTCAGCGCGCCCGTGGAAAACAACACAGCAAAAACCGTTAAGCAGGTCCACACACTGGAAATATGATAAAACGAAGACAAATACAGCCCCGCCAGCAGGCTGCATATGCTGGCCATTGCGGCTTTTTCATTCGGGCTCAACACCCCCAGCGAGAGCAGCTCCTCTTTCAGACTGCAGGTGTTCATGCTCATCGGCTGGTTGTGCCTGAAGAACACGCGCTGCAGAATGAAAAACAGCAGAATCAGTAACATGCCAGGGAGAGACGCTGCCTGCAGCCAGCGAAACCAGCCAAAAGGCTGCTGCCCGGGGCCGGACAACATGGCGTATAAAATGGCATTACTCGATTTACCGGTCAAAAACACCGAGGATAACAAAATACATCCATTAAATGCGGCTGAAGCCAGGGCATTGGCGCCTGTGCTGCGCGCTTCAATTTGAGCGCCAGCCAGAATATCGTCAAGAAATGGCGCCATCAAGGCCACACGCGAACTTTGTACGCTGATGAGTGGGGTCAGAAGCAGACCTAATCCAAACATCATTTTTTGCAAGAACGCGTTATTTGAGGGCAGATAACTGAGCAGCATAATGGAAATACGATAAAAAAACCGCGACTTGACCAGCACATACCCAATGGCAAAAAGACTGATGGCGAAAAAAAAACTGTCTGAGACAAAACCGGATAAAATAACGCGTTGCGGGCTGAAATTCAGCAGCATAGTCGAGGCAATCACAAAGATGGCTGGTACGCTCTCTGGAACCAGACGAAAGATCCACATCGCCAGAGCGGCTGAAAAGACCACCATAAAACTCGAGCTGGCCCAGTTAAGAGCAGAATGGTGAACCAGAATTATTGCCAGCAGCGAAACAGCAACGGTACTAATCCACCCCGCCACGGCAAAAACAGGACTTTTTCCATTTTTAGTCAAGAAAATACGAGAATAACGAGTCTGGCTATAAATCATTCTGATTTACTTATAATCTATCAATTAAGGATGCGCGATTATTCGCCAATGCCGGAAGGCTGTCATGTCAGTAAAAATACGTATTGCTGATCAGAAAACAGAAAGGTGTTATGATTATTTTTTTTGTACATTGACTAACCATCATGAGCAACCGCAATCTGACCGCAGGTAACATCAGTGCCCTCGTTATTGGTAATGCTCTGGAATGGTATGATTTTTTTATCTATTCGTTTTTAACCATCTACATCGCCCGGGTATTTTTTCCCAATGTCGATGCTACGATGTCTCTGCTGGCGACCACCGCTACCTTCGGCGTCGCTTTTTTTATGCGCCCGCTGGGCGGCCTGCTGATTGGACTCTATGCGGACAAATGCGGACGCAAAGCCGCGATAAGTGCGGTCATGGCGATGATGACGGTCGCCATGCTCTTGATTTCCCTGACGCCGTCCTACCAGCAAATCGGAATAGCCGCCCCGCTGCTGATTGTGTCTGCACGTCTTCTGCAGGGCTTTTCTGCCGGTGGAGAGTTCTGCACCTCCATGGCCATGCTCATTGAACTGTCACCTCAAAACCGAAGGGGATATTACGGTTCCTGGCAAATGGTGGGCCAGATTCTGGCCATGTTTGTTGGTTCTTCCATGGGATTATGGCTGAGCACCCGCTTCACCGCAGCCAGCATCGAGGCCGGAGCTTGGCGCATACCCTTCCTTTTAGGCCTGCTCATCGCTCCAACCGGTCTGTATATTCGTCGCAGGCTGCACGAAGAGCCAACTCAGGAGCCGGGAGACATGTCTGCCCCGCTCTACAGGCTCAAAGCGCTGTGGCGGCAAATACTGATAGCCATGGGCTTAATCGTGGGCGCAACGGTGTCTATTTATGTCAATATATCCTATATTCCGACGTTCATGAGCACCTGGTATCACTTACCCATTCATCAGGGATTTTTCAGTGTAAGCTGTGCCGCCGTCCTGATGATTGGCTGTATTCCGCTCGCCGGTATTCTGTCTGATCGCATCGGCAGAAAACCCGTGTTGCTGGCGTCGGTGTCCACGTATCTTGCCCTGATTTATCCCTTGTTTTCCTGGCTGCTCAGCACACCCGACTGGCAGCATCTGCTGCTTGTTGAGTCTATTTGCTGTATTTGCCTCGCCGCTTATTACAGTGTTCTGGTGGTGATTATCGCGGAAATATTTCCACGCGAGGTCCGTTCAACCGGGCTGGGAATCAGTTACAATGCTGCTGTCATGATCTTTGGCGGTACGGCTCAGTTTGTCGTGACCTGGATGATTCAATCGTTCCAGACCCCGTTCGCCATGATTTGGTATTTAATGGCAGCCATGAGCATCACCCTGCTGGCTGCTCTGTTTTATGATCAAGGGAGTGACATATCATGAATACTATCGCCTGGTTAAAGCGCCTGATAGCCTTTGACACCACGTCCTGTTTTTCGAATATGGCTCTGATTGCCGACGTACAGACCTGGCTGGAGCAACACGGCATTTCGTCGCAGCTGACGAAAGATCCTCATGAAAACAAAGCCAACCTGTTTGCGACTATCCCAGCTGCCAGCGGTTGCACAACTGGCGGGCTGATTTTGTCCGGGCATACCGACGTGGTCCCTGTTGATGGCCAGGACTGGGCCAGCAACCCATTTGACGCGCTGGAACGCGATGGCCGAATCATCGGGCGCGGTGCCTGCGATATGAAAGGCTTTCTGGCCGTGGTTTTGTCTCTCGTGCCGGAATTTTGCAGCCTGTCTCTTAAAAAACCGATTCATCTGGCGTTGTCCTACGATGAGGAAATTGGCTGTCGCGGTGCGCCATTGATGATTGACGCCATCCAGCAGGCCGGTATTCAGGCAGAGGGCTGCATTGTGGGGGAGCCAACGAATATGCTCCCGGTCATCGCTCACAAAGGCATTCAGGTGTTTCGCTGCCGCCTGCATGGTCTGGCCGCGCATTCGTCACTGACACCTCAGGGCTGCAATGCGATTGATTATGCAGCAGAATTAATCTGTTATCTGCGTACGCTGGCGGATTCCCTGAGAAAAAACGGCCCCTTTGATGATGCGTTTGACGTGCCCTTTACCAGCCTGTCAACCAATATGATCAACGGAGGTATTGCAAGCAATACCATTCCTTCTGAATGCGAACTGATTTTTGAGTTTCGCAATTTACCTGATGTGGCACCGGCCAGTATCACCGACCAGATTGAAACGTACATCAACACGCATTTGCAGCCCAAAATGCGGCAGGAATACCGCGAAGCAGCCATTGTCCTCGATAGACTGGCGTCGGCACCGGCGTTTCAATCCGGCAGCGACAACCCAATGGTGTCGCTGACCCAAAAACTGCTGAAAGACGAACACAGGCGCAAGGTGGCTTATGCGACGGAAGGCGGATTATTCCAGCAGACCGGTATTCCAACGGTCATCTGCGGCCCAGGCTCAATCGAACAGGCGCATCGCGCCAATGAGTTCGTCAGTCTTGACCAGCTGCAGATCTGTGAGCGCTTTTTGCGGGACATCGTGACGGCAACAGGAAGATAGGCATTATCCCGGCGTTTTGTCGTCATAGGCTGCTTCACCGTGTTCTGCCGCATCAATGCCCATGTGCTCTTCTTCAGCAGTTGGACGCACATTCATGAGCATCTTTAGAATGAAGAGGATGGCAGCGGTACCAGCCACGGACATAAAGGCGACAGCGGCCACCGCAACGACCTGTTTCCACAATAGCCCGGGGTTACCGTAAAGCAGGCCATCAACGCCGGTGGAATTAACCGCTCTGGTAGCCAGTAAGCCAGCCATGAGTGACCCAATGACACCACCAATCCCATGGCAGATAAATACGTCCAGTGTGTCGTCAATGTGTTTGAAAATACATTCACGATACACAAGAAACATCTGGCAGACTGCTGCGGCCACCAGGCCAATCACCATCGACCCCATTGGCGTGACGTAACCGGCAGCCGGCGTGATTGCAACCAGACCAATGACTGCGGCAGTTGCTTTACCAACACCCGTTGATGGCGCACCGCGTATCCAGCCCAGCATCGACCATGTGAGCATGGACGCCGCAGCAGCAAGCGTGGTTGTCAGGAACGCCAGACTGGCGAGCTGCCCCGCGGTTAATGCCGATCCGGCATTGAATCCATACCAGCCGAACCATAAAAGAGAGGCGCCAAGAATAACAAAGGGAATATTATGCGGCGCTTCTTTTTTACGGGCTTTTTTGGAAAGCCTTGGCCCCAGAATGACCGCCGCTGTCAAGGCTGCAAACCCGGCATTGATATGAACGACTGTACCACCGGCAAAATCAATGGCGCCCAGCGTTGCAATCCACCCGCCCGGCCCCCATACCCAATGTGCAACAGGTGAATAAATCAGCAGACTCCACAAAGCGACAAACAAAACGTAAGGTTTGAACTTCATTCGCCCCACAACTGCACCGGCAATCAGCGCCGGCGCGATCACCGCAAACGCCATCTGAAACTGTACAAAGGCATATTGCGGCACCGAGCCGGTGGTCTGTTGGACCATGCCGCGTAAATTGAGCCATTCAAAACCACCAATGAAACGGTTACCCTCTGAAAACGCAAGGCTGAATCCTGCGATGGCCCAGACAATCGGCACAACAGCACAACAGACAAAGCACATGTTGATGGTATTAATTACGTTACGGCTGGAAACCAGTCCTGAGTAAAAAAATGCAATGCCTGTTGTCATCAGAAATACCAGCGCGGATGACATCAGCAACCAGGCTGTATCGCCCGAATTAATCATTGGAAAACTCCTTTTCGCTTAAAGTTCATGTATTTGATTATCAAGTCAGTATATTGAAATCCTGGCCAGAATGGTATCAAGGTGCTTATTCGAGCAGAGCGGGCATCGGCGAAGCAATTCACGTTCTGAGCACGAAACCATGGATTGCTTCACTGCGTTTGCAATGACGGAGAAATATTTATTTGTTTTAAAATTAATCGTTCATGCTCTCGCTCTGGTAATTGCGTAAACTGTGGCTATGCTTTACATAAAGCCCGGAGATTGTAATAAATACAACAGCCAGGGGCGATAGTGGATACAGAAAATGAAAGCTAAATCAAACAGGCATGTACCAGATAAGGAACATCAGGAAATCTCCCTGCTGTTACGTGATTATTTTAATGAGCCGGTCAAGAAGAGCGACCTCATTGATCTGCTCAAAACAACAGGGCTTTCACCACAGCATTATGCGGCGAGACTGATTTATGACCGACTGAAAGAGTGCCGCGACGACCAGGAACTGACCCTTGATGAGGTCGCGGCATTATTTGAGCTGGACACGCTGTTTTTCACAAAATTACTAAGAGGACATCTGATTATTCCCGATTTTCAGGGCTTTTCAGCAGAGATTACCGCCATTTATGAAGAGACAAAACTAAATACCGGGGGCAAGGTTGCCACCTACATTCCGCAGCTGGCACGGGTTAATCCCGAGTATTTTGGCGTTTCCATATGCACCATTGACGGCCAGGTATTTTCTATTGGCGACTCTGATACGTTTTTTTGTCTTCAATCCGGGTGCAAACCCATTAACTACTGCCTCATTCAGGAAGAACATGGTGCAGAGCGCGTGCATCAGTTTATCGGCAAGGAGCCCAGTGGTCACAGCTTTAATACACTGAGCCTGAATGATAAAAATCTGCCACATAATCCCCTGATTAATGCAGGTGCCATCATGGCCTGTTCATTACTGCAAAATAAAATGGGCAGTGCCGATCGCTTTGAATTTCTGATGAGTCAATGGAAGTCACTCTGTGGCAACGTGATTTCGCCGCGATTCAATAATGCCGTTTATCTCTCAGAAAAAAGCACCGCCGACCGTAATTATGCGATTGGGCACTTTATCAGAGAAAAAAATGTGTTTCCCAAAGGCATTGATCTGGATGATGTTCTGGAGTTTTATTTTCAGTGCTGCTCCATAGAAATGACCACAGAAGCCATCGCCATAGCAGCAGGCACGCTGGCCAATGCCGGTATTTGTCCGCTCAGCTCCGAGTCGATTTTTCAGGCCAGCCACGTTAAAAACTGCCTGTCGCTGATGTCTTCCTGCGGCATGTATGATTTCTCGGGTGAATTCGCCTTCAGTATTGGCCTGCCGGCCAAAAGCGGCGTATCAGGCATTTTGTATGTAGTGGTTCCCAATGTGATGGGTATCTGCATCTGGTCACCTGCTCTGGATCCCATTGGCAACTCCGTTCGTGGTCTGGATTTTTGCAATCGACTGATCAGTCAGTACAATTTCCACACCTTCGACAGTCTGGTCAGAAGCTCGGATAAGAAAGATCCCCGCTATAAGCCTGAGATTTAACATTGCCAGCGAACTCAAATCCAGGCTATCGTTGGCAAATCACCCATTCTGAAACACCACCCCATGACACATACAGGCTTTTGGGTATACATTCTTCACTGTCAAAACAACACCTACTATACCGGTTACACCAACGACATGGACAAACGCTATCAGGCACACTGCAGCGGCCAGGGCAGCAAATACACACGCAGCTTCAAACCCACCCGGATAGCTCTGTGCTGGCCTGTAGACGGCGATAAAAGCCTGGCCATGCATCTGGAGCGCTGCATCAAAAAATTAAGCCGTCAGGAAAAAGAAGCCCTGATTGCCAACCCCGATCGCCTCAGGGCGATGATACCGGGCAAACAGACGGATTCTTGTCTATAGTCAAGGTTACATGGATGCCATTTCAGGATAATACGGACATGACAGCACGTTGCCTTATACTGCTTTTACTGATTATCAGCGGAACCGCATCTGCTGCCATGAAGGCCGCCCCGATCGTCTGCACACAGGAATACGCCCTGTGCAGCTCGGCGCGCTGCGTGCCAGATCCACGAGACAACAGGCTGGCCATCTGTTCCTGCGTTGTTGAACATGGCGCCAGCGCTGGCTACACAAGCTGCAGCGATCGCAAACCCAGGGTCACGTCGCTCAAGGTAAGGCAGCTGACTTCCACCTTTTCCTTCCAACAGTCCGCTACGAAAAAAAGCCTGAGCTGCGCACGGGGAAATCCCTGGACTAACTGCCTGGATGCACCCTGCACGGTCGATCCCATGCATCCTGATCTGGCAATTTGCAGCTGCCCCATACATCACAATCAGGATTTTGTTACCTTCGGCGGTGAATGCGATCAACATCAGTGCGAAAACGGTTTCTGGTCCGGTGCTGACCCGGACACCAGCCAGGCACTGCGGGGTGCCCTGCCTGAAAAAATGAACAAGGAACACATGTCATCGATCAATCTGAGCTGCCCGGCAGAAAAAAAGCAATAATCGCTTATATCTATCTGCCTAATCGATATAAAGTATTATCTCTTTGAACACATCCAGGCTATATTGCCCGTATTAAACACATATAGGGCTATAGGTATGAAATCTAAACCGATTCTGGGCAATTTAAGCAAGCTGGTATTATTCGTAAAAGACACATTAACCATGCTGTTATTTCTGGAAATGAGCAACCTGCAGTGGCTGACCTCGTTTAATACCTCACCAGTAGGCCTGGTCATCCAGCCCATCCTGGCCACGTCCATGCTGGCAATGTCTGCCATCCAGATTTACCAGCTGTATAAAGAAAAAAACCGCTCTGCAGATTCCTGGATTAATACCGTGGTTGGCACGCTGGTGTCTGTGCTGTCCAACATCAGTATCTATGGGGGAATACTGACGGTATGGGCCGGAGCCTCCTTTGCGGCGGGCCCATGGCTCTTTCTTGCAGCCACCGGCGTTGGTCTGATACAGCAGGCAATATTGTCTGGCCTTAACGCTCACCGCGCCTGGCACTCACCAGAGCATTCGGCGCAGAAAAAACATCATCAGCAGGCCATGATTCATCACGGCATAATTGCCCTGTTGTGTGCCATCAGCGTCGTTGCCCTGACCTTTGTCATGCTGACACCCGCCGCCCCTCTGGCTGGGACCATCGCGTCGCTGCTGGTCATGGGAACGGTTGGTGCACTTCTTATCTGGCGGCATCTGCCCCACGATTATAAATTAAAGATAAAAGACCTCTTTGGCATGAGCAAACCCAGACTGGATAACGAATCAGAAGAACAGGACAGCGCGAAGCTGGATCGCTCATCACAGTCCACTCTCATACAGGATCCAGCCGCTCTGCCAGAAAGAAAAACCCGCGGATGTCTGGGTTTTTTCAACAGGGAAACAGCGCAGGTGCGTGCTGATAATCTGGAGCAAAAACAGGTACATAATTGCTATATACTGTAAAAAAGTCTACACTCAGGCAAAGCATTAATCATGGAGACCTGCATGGAGGCCAAACAACCGATCACCCTGACCGGCGTCCCCAGAACCCTGTTGATTCCGTTGATGGTAAGAGCGCAGTTCAGTCAGGATCCAGCCTCCCCCATTCATGACAGGCTGGCACTGGAGCTGGTCAATCAGATCAACTACGATTTTGAAGAGCTTGCCAGACATACTGGCGATGCCGCCCTGTTTATGCTGGCGCGCGCATGGCATTTTGACCGGGCAATCAAGGCCTGGCTGCACCGCTACCCGCTGGGTACGGTGGTCAATCTGGGTGCCGGCCTCGACACCACATTTTACCGCATCAACGACCCACAGGTTACCTGGATAGATCTGGATTTACCCGACATTATTCAGTTGCGAAAATCCCTGTTACCGTCTTCAACACAGATACATCAGATTGCAAAATCAATTCTCGATTTTTCGTGGATGGAAGACGTAAAAAAACAAAACGACCCCATCCTGTTTTTTGCCGGTGGCCTCTTCATGTATTTTACCGAGGGCGAAGTCAGACGTATTTTGACCAGCATGGCTGAAAACTTCCCCAATTCCCAACTGATTTTTGATAACATTTCAACCAAGGGTCTGTATTACGCCAATAAGATGCTGCGCGAATCGGATATGCCTGACGCCATCATGCACTGGGGGCTGGATGATGCAGAAGATCTGGAAGAATGGTCTCCATACATCAGACTGCTGAATCAAATGCCTACTTATCGCGGCATAAAAATGATGAGTGGCATTCCTCTCGGTAATCGCATAAAAATGTTTTTTTACGACTTTTTCGACAGCTCGGGCATTACGCATTTGACGTTTCAGAAACAAAATTAAATGAGCACGCAGACATGGGCGAACGAAGATTGAACATTGTTTTTTTATTTTATGATGGCATGACCACACTCGATGCCATTGGTCCGCATGAGGTACTGACCCGATTGCCTGATGTATCGGTTCATTGCGTCAGCGAAGAAGCCGGCCCCGTTCGAACCGGATCAGGCCTGACTCTGGTGACACAGGCGTCTCTGGCAGATATTCGTCAGGCTGACATTGTGCTTGTACCAGGCGCCTGCAATGCCACATCGCTGCAGCATCGCCCGAGGGTACTGGAATGGCTGCGCATGATTCATGAGAACAGTCTGTGGACCACCTCGGTGTGCACGGGCAGTCTGATTTTAGGCGCGGCGGGTTTATTATCAGGTCTGCCGGCCACCACACATTGGGCGGTGATGGATCGCCTGTCGCACTGGGGGGCGGTTCCAACACAGAAACGGGTGGTAGAGGCCGGTAAAGTGATGACCGCAGCCGGAGTATCGGCCGGTATCGACATGGCTCTGGTCCTGGCGGAGCGTCTGGCAGGCCGGGAAACGGCGCAGCGTTTGCAGCTGGGTATTGAATATGATCCAGCGCCTCCGTTTGACTGTGGCTCACCCGCCCGGGCTGCACCAGAGATGGTCGAAGCCCTGCGTGCGCGCCTGCTGATAAAGTTTGAACCTGGCCCATAGCCTGGCGGCCATGAACAAGCGCACTGCCTACTCTGTTTCAGGCAGGCGTGCCTTAATGCGCAGGGTGGCCTGAGTGTGAATTTGAGACACGCGTGACTCGCTCACCCCCAGCACCTCGCCGATTTCCTTCAGATTCAGATCGCGTTCGTAATACAGAGACAGAACCAGTTTCTCGGTATGGGGCAGACCTTCGATAATATGGGCCAGATGATGCCGGGCGTCTTCGCGCATGACGTTCACATGCGGTTCCGATACCGTGGCTGATCCGCCCGATAAGGTATCGTCGGTCACCCCCATGTCATCGAAACCATACAACTGACTGCCGGAGGATTCCTGCAGCAAGTCAAAATACTCGTCCAGATCCAGATTCAGTTCAGCGGCAATTTCGCTGTCCTTGGCCACACGCCCCAGACGATTCTCAACATTTTTGACCGCGGCTGATATGGCTCGTGCCGAGCGATGCACCGAGCGCGGAATCCAGTCGTTACGCCGTACCTCATCGAGCATATGGCCACGAATACGAATGCCTGCATAGGTCTCAAAACTTGCGCCCTTGCTCTCGTCATAATGCCTTGCCGCATCCAGCAGCCCCATCATACCAACCTGCAGCAAATCGTCGAGCTGTACCGAGGGCGGCAGGCGTGCGAGCAAATGAAACGCAATACGCTTCACCATGGTAGCGTGCGTCTTAAGTAACGCTTCCTGTGTCTGTTGATTTGCCGTGCCATACGCAGCGACTACGTCCACAATCCTCTCCTCAGCGTGCTGCAAAACCGTTAAAGCCGTTTTGTAAAATGATCTTTTTTCAGATTTTCCGCAACCAGTCTTTCCAGAAAAAAGCTGGTGTTACCACCAGGAGCTCGTTTAAATGGCCAGCCATCCACAACGCCGGCCAATTGTTGAAATGCTTTGGAAGCCTGTGCCTCCGGGTAAGCCATCAAAACGGATTTTTGCCTTTTAACCGCCTGATGAACCAAATCATCAAAAGGCACCATTCCCAGATAATTCAAATGCACCTCGAGAAACTGATCCGCCACCTGATACAGTCGGTCAAACACATCCCGCCCTTCCTGAGCACTGCGCACCATATTGCTCAGTACGTGAAAATGACTACGGCCAAAACGCTGGCTCATGACTTTGATCAGAGCATAAGAATCGGTCAGCGAGGTGGGCTGATCGCAAATCACCAGAATGATTTCCTGTGACGAGCGCGCAAAACTGAGAACCGTATCCGAAATACCTGCTGCTGTATCAATAATCATATAATCAAATTCGTCCGTCAACTCATTAAATGCATCAATAATACCCGCGTGCTGAACCGGGCTGAGCTGAGCCATGTAATCAGTGCCAGATGCGGCAGGAATCACTTTGATGTCATAGGGTCCTGTCAGCATAATATCTGCCAGACGACACACACCCTGCATCACATGGGACAGATTATAACGGGCCGACAAACCCAGCATGATATCGATATTGGCCAGACTGAGATCGGCATCGAGCAACAACACTTTCTTACCCATTTCCGCCAGAGCCACGGCAAGGTTAATGGCAATATTACTCTTCCCAACACCGCCTTTACCGGCAGATACGGCAATCACCTTTACCGGTTTTGAACAGATGCCATCCTGGGCTCGAGTGGCTCGGGAGCTGGCCGAGTGCTGTAAATCCAGCCTGGCATCGTTGGCAAGCACCGATAACAAGGCTTCCAGCTCCTCTTGGGACAGTACATTTTTTTTGCTCATGATTCATCCCGTTGCTTATATAATCTTAATAAGCAAGGCACATGCCAGTCGTTACTCATCTTCCAGTTGTCTGCATTTGTCTTCGGCAGCAGACTGACATTGTTCCTGACAATCCGTTGCTGATGAGGTCAGGCATACCGCATCAATGCAATCATCTGTATTCTGTTCAACGCACATCTCCGAGCCATATTGTGAGCTGCCCTCATCGACCGAGGGATCGTCAAAGGCGTTAGCCGCAAAGGGCGATGCCAGCAAAAAGCACATACTCACGGCTGTAATGGTATGTTTCATGATAGAATCTCCAGAAAATGGATCATTCATCCCTGATATATACTGATTATAGACTCTTTCATCAGGATGCATGAAGACGTGACGGAGCCACCATTCAGCGCCCGGTAATCCATTCAGATACCTTCAGACCATAACTTGACAAACAGATTTTTTTCTGTCTACACTCAGCTCTGTTGGCCTGAGCCAATAATGTTTTTCAACCGACTCGTAACCTAAAAGGAATTTTCAAATGAATAAATTAATCACAGGTGCTGCTCTGGCCTTTGGTGCTGCTGCCATGTTTTCTGTTGCTCCTGCATTCGCTGATGACACAACAGCAACAGCTGCTCCAATGGTTGCATGCAAAGGCGTGAACTCCTGCAAAGGCACTGGTTCCTGCAAAACAGCTACCAACGCCTGCAAAGGTCAAAATGCCTGTAAAGGCCAGGGCGTCAGCCAAATGACTCAGGAAGACTGCACCAAAGCAGGTGGAACTGTAGACGCGGCTCCAGCAGCTCCTGCTCAATAATCCCCTGCCATTCCGTAAAGCCGGCTATGGATTTGGCCGGTTTTAACTCAACAAGTCTTACACACATGAAAAATATTTCGACACGCACACAGAAACCTGCCTGTTTAGGCTTTGGCCTGGGTCTTCGCCCGGATCATTACGAAGATATTCTGCAGACCAGGCCCAATCTCGACTGGTTTGAAATCACGAGCGAAAACTACATGATACCCGGCGGCAGGCCGCTGTATTACCTGGACAGAATTCGCCGGGATTATCCCATGGTTATGCACGGCGTATCCCTGTCCCTTGGCAGTACGGATCCGCTGGACATGGATTACCTGAAACAACTCAGACACCTGGCTGAGCGGGTGGAGCCCGCGTGGATATCCGATCACCTTTGCTGGACCGGTGTTGATAAGAAGAACACACATGATTTACTGCCCCTGCCCTACACGCGGGAGGCGATTGAGCATGTTGCAGGACAGATTCAGCGCGTGCAGGATTACCTTGGCCGCCAGATAGCAATTGAAAACGTGTCCAGTTACCTCACGTTTACGCAGTCGGAAATGAGTGAGTGGGAGTTTATCAGCGAAATTGTTGCCCGTGCCGATTGTTACCTGCTGCTGGACGTTAACAACATTTACGTGAGTTCGTTTAACCATCATTTTCATGCCATGGATTACATTAACGCCATGCCGGGCGATCGCATTGTGCAGATTCATTTGGCCGGTCACTCCAATTACGGCGACTATATTATTGATACACACGACGCGCCGGTTATTCCAGCGGTATGGGATTTGTATGCCGAAACCATCAAACGCTTTGGTATGATATCTACGATGATTGAGCGCGATGACAACATACCGCCACTGGCTGAATTGCTGCTCGAAATGGATATCGCTCGGCTTAAGGCCAGGCAGGCGCTTGGCACAGAGGCATTCGTATGAGTACACTGCAGGACATTCAGCTTCGCTTTCAGGCTTATTTGATGTCGGGAGAGCCGGACTTTAAAGCATCGGTTGTCGATACGGAAACGGTGAGCCGCGAGACACGCCTGAGTATTTATAAGGATGCCTTCCAGATTCGGCTGGTTGAGGCACTGGCGAGTAATTTTCCCTGCCTGCAGACGTATATGGGGTATGACGATTTTCAACAGCTGGGTTTGTCCTATCTGGCCAGGCACCCTTCTCACTTTCGCTCGATTCGCTGGTTTGGCGACCGACTGGCTGATTATTTAAGGCAGGACGGGAATCCTTTTCTGGCCGAGCTTGCCGAGTTTGAGTGGAACATGTCCGCAGCCTTTGACGCGGGCGATGCCGCTACGCTGGAGCTGTCGGATATGGCGTCTTTGCCGGGTGAGGCATGGGCTGATTTGACATTTACGGCTCATCCATCCGTACGTCGCATGAATTTTTTCTGGAACGTGGTGCCTGTGTGGCAGCGCATCGCGGATAAGGAAACGACGCTGGAAACGCCGGTTAAATGCGCCGAGGCAAGCGCGTGGATTTTGTGGCGCAAGGATTACGTTAATCGTTTTTTAAGTCTGTCGGAGGAAGAAGCGTGGGCCATCGATGCAGCGGTTAAGGGTGCTTCCTTTGCAGAAATCTGCGAAGGCCTGTGTACCTGGAACGATGAAAGCGAGGTAGGCATGCGTGCCGCAAGCCTGCTGAAGGGCTGGATTATATCGGGCTGGCTCAGCGCAGCGTAATCCGGGACGTCGGAGCACGGAACCACATTCCCGGATTACGGCTATCGCCTAATCCGGGCTACATCTATAAAAAAGCGTAGCCCGGATTAGCGCAGCGTAATCCGGGACGTCGGAGCACGGAACCACATTCCCGGATTACGGCTATCGCCTAATCCGGGCTACATCTAAAAAAAAGCGTAGCCCGGATTAGCGCAGCGTAATCCGGGACGTCGAAGCACGGAACCACATCCCAGGATTACGGCTATCGCCTAATCCGGGCTACATCTAAAAAAAAGCGTAGCCCGGATTAGCGCAGCGTAATCCGGGACGTCAGAGCACCGAACCACATCCCCGGATTACGGCTATCGCCTAATCCGGGCTACATCTATAAAAAAGCGTAGCCCGGATTAGCGCAGCGTAATCCGGGACGTCAGTGCACGGAACCACATTCCCGGATTACGGCTATCGCCTAATCCGGGCTACATCTAAAAAAAAGCGTAGCCCGGATTAGCGCAGCGTAATCCGGGACGTCGGAGTACGGAACCACATTCCCGGATTACGGCTATCGCCTAATCCGGGACGTCAGAGCACCGAACCACATCCCCGGATTACGGCTATCGCACTCCCCAATGCTCGGGAAGAACGCCTTGCCTTATGTAACGATGGATGCTGGAATACGGCCAATCTTCCGGTGTATTCACATACCCATGCTTCACGGGATTATTATGGATATAATCCGTATGCACCCGCATATCATCTTCATCGCGAATACGGTGCTCCCAAAATCGTTTTTGCCAGAGGTCGCATGCCCCTTTTTTATTTTTACCGATAGGGAACTGTTGTCTTATGACCCCTTGGGTAAAACGGGTTTTGATAAGCCTCCAGCGAAGAGAATAATCGCTGTCGTCTGATGGCAGCTCCCAAATAACATGCATATGCTCCGGAAGAACAACAATGGCATGGGTGATAAAACCCTCGCGTCGCCGTACATGACGAAACGCATCACCTAATAAATGAATATGGGTTGTCAGGCAGGTTGATTGGCGGTTTTGCAGAGCCAGAGTGAAGAAATACGTAGCTCCGCTGGTGTAATCGCGGCGGTAATTGACCATGTGTGCATCCTTGGGGTTGGACCCAGGATAATAAGATTTTGATCAGTGCATTACAATTATTTTGTTGATTGGATTCGCTCCGGGCTCAGCGTGTGAGGTTACGGCGCTTGTATATTCCGCCCTGCATGTTTTTCTGTGCGGCCATCGCGCCTTTGGTCAGCAGTTTAGCAGCTATCACGGCTTCAGGCTGACCGGCCATGGCGGCCTTGTTGATCCAGATCCACGCCTGACGCCGGTTTTCGACCACCCCCTGACCATAATAATACATGTAACCCACAGCGTATTGCGCATCCGGCTGGCCGCGCTCGGCTTCAGGCTTTAGTAATATAAACGCCGTTCGGTAATTTTGAGCACGAAAATTCACGATCCCTTCCTGAAAATTAGCGCGGGTCGCACAGCCAACATCCAGAGCCAGAAAAACACATAGCAAAGCCCATCGAAGTACACGTTGCATATCAATCATTCCTCAAGTAAAGGCTTTGGCGGCGCTTCAAACAATAATTCATTTTTAGGTAACCTTAAACTCTCAAGAGCGCCTTTGTAAAGAACTATAATCCGCGATTTTTCAATGCGTTGAATCACAGCGCCACCTGGCAGGGTATCACCCACCATGAAAGACTGGTCTTTCCCCTCCGGACTTTGCAGCAGAACCTGAGATTCGTCTTTTTTATCCGAATACATAATGCCCACCACTGTAAAATCCAGCGTGGACTGTTTGATTTCTGCGGTCGCCAGATCCGGCACATAAGCACCAAACAAAGGCAGCCTGAACAAAGGCGACTGCTCATCGATAGCCGCCTGACTGGTAACAGTCGGAGCCTTGATGTGATGACTGACAACCGGTTCTCTGAAGCGGACAGCATGCCAGATCTCCATGACAAACATCATGGACATCAGCACAAAAAGTGCGATAGCAATACTTTTGCCCGGATCATTGCTTATCAAAGCCGGGGATAACTGACGATACGAAATCAAGGCTGTTTATCCTGTGATGCACCAAAATGATGGTTTCTGTGTAAAAACGAGCGAAATAAACCCTTGGGATCATATTGCTGTTTTGTTGCGAGCCAGTCCGAATAACGAGCGCCAAAATGTTTTTTCCAGTAGTGTTCTGATAGATTCCCGCCCAGAAAACCAGATAGATAACGCTTACCCCCGGCATCCAAAAACTGCTCGTCCATTTTTTTTATCACGTCAACACAACCAGGAACCAAAGCAGGCGCAATGCCGGGATTTAAAATCATCACACAGTAAAATTCAACCTCATCAGGGGACATAAAAAAACGGCCGGCACGCTTATTGGCAACAGGAACAACCTGCACAATATTGGCAAAGTACGTCGGCAGAGAAGCCAGCAGATTATCCAGCTCCTGCTGCAGCAAATCGGCCGGCACCAGACATTCGTACCAGGGATGATGCATATCCCACAAGCCTGCCTGCTTCATCGCATCAAATCGAAAATCATGACGATGCACATAAGAGGCTATCGGTTCATCATGGCAGTGCTGCAGCTTCCATGGGCGGATATCCTCACCGAATTGACTCAGCTCTGGAGCTTCGTCATCGTATTCCAGCGAAACATGCACGACGTAAAGCCACTCAACAAAGGGTTTTCGCTCAGAGCCTGTCCGCTTGGCACCCTGTAAAGCCGGGGAACAAAAGGTTTCAATATAGTCGGCTGATTGTTTGAAAACCGCTAAATCCTTCATCCATTGCTTTTTATCAAGGTAGGTCAGAATAAAGGTTCGCACCTGTCTTCTACAAGGGCGCAAGGCCAATGCGACTCTGCTTATCACGGCAAACTGCCCCTGACCGCCGAGGCAGGCGTGAAACAGCGGGTGGCTGGCATCCAGCCGCAGCAAATCGCCTTCAGCCGTGACCACCTCCAGGCCCTTCACATGTGCTGCGGCAATACCATGGCGAAACGAGGACGCACCTATGCCGCCAATCGAGATAAGACCCGCGATCGACAGATTGATGTTATACGGCAATACCCAGGGGATACGTGACTCAGGCAGACTGGCTGCCAACAGGTCAGACCAGGTGGCGTTGGCGTCAACCCAGATAACATCGGCTTCGGGCCTGCACACATTGTTAAAATGTTCCATGTGAATGATCAACCCACCTTCCAGTGCGAGTGTCTGCCCCCCCTGACTCAGGCCCTGGGCCCGGATAGAGACGGGTAAACTCTGCTCAAAGGCATAGCGCATCAGGGATTGTATATCGCCGGTGGAATGAGGCTTAAACACGGCAGAGGGTCTGGACGAATCCAGTTTTCCAAAATCGACACTATATGAAACAAGCGAATGCTCATCACTGAGCATCGCTTGTCCAAGTTGTTGTTCACACTGCTTGATTTGATGCATATTCCAATGTGTTTGCGGCATTGTTCAAGTTCCTTTGGTTCGCCAGTTCCAGACGTCGGTTGCAGGCGATGGTTAATCCATCAAACATCTTGTTGAAGGCAGCGTAGCATCGGTCAACCATTTTCAGCGCTTCGCGGCGAATTTTGATTGGGACCGGTCTTTCGTATAATTTACGCTCCATCTCTTCCTCAAACAAGGCATGTGCTAACTCTACCTCAAAGTGTGAACTGGAGAAATACTTCAGGTTTCTATCTTCCCCGGTTTTTTGCACTTGTCTGACTACCTTTTCAAAGAACACATGTCCTGATGATTCGATAACCAGCAGCAGGGCGATGTTTATCAGTTCGTTATCGCTTTTGTACACTTCGGACAGAATCTCATAGGCAGGGTCACGTGTCAGGCGTGTTTCTTTACCCCACAGCCAGTTTACGTCTTCCACTGCGGCATCTGGGCCTTTCATGTACTCTTTATCGTGCAGGAACCATTGTTCGTGTCCTGCATCTTCCAGTCTATGGTGACGGGCGATTCGTTTCAGTACCGGGTCTTTTACACGCTCTTCGTTCAGGCGCAGAATATCCTGGAAGGTCATGGCCCAGAAAGTCAGTTCAGGTACGAAGGAACCGATGTCTTCAAGGCTGTGCAATTGCTCCAATACATCAAAGAAAGGGTGATTCGCAAATTCCTGTTGTTTGGAATCGATGTAATCTTGTATGGTTTTCATGGCATTCTCCAACTCGTTAATTTGTTTTACGATATTTGCCTTGCAGACTACATGCCAACTTTTAAACAGATTTTTTGGCCATTAATGTGAAAATAAGACCTGAAATCACTCTTTTTTTGAGTACGAGCGCCTCTGGAGCGACAAAGATTTGGCTCTGTTCTGGTGTTAAATGACAACTTACTGACGATTTATCTCTTGTTTTTATAGCCGTTTTTATTTTAAGGGCTTAATCTCGCCAATTTTTTGTCATACTTAATCATCTGCTCCCCAAGCGGAGTCACTCTAGTACTGTTTCCATTTAATTTTCACCGGTAAAATATTACAAGCGATACTTATCCATGTCGTCCCCGCGCAGGCGGGGATCCATTTCTATCAAGGCACAATGCCAGGTTATGAATGGATCCCCGCCTGCGCGGGGATGACAGATTCTAAAACCGGTACACGTCAAAATTAAATGGAAATGGTACTAGTGCCTTGTCAACATTCAATCCGTAAGTTAAGACAATACACAGGCAACGCCCGGTTATTTTGGGACGTGACAAACAGTATGCAGCAATAATCATGCCTTTTAATGAGGATAATCTCTCAGGGGAAAATATATCAGGTGTATCATCAGCTTATAGTATTGAAGTGGTTCTTATTCAGCGATTGTTCGAGCCGATTCGGGGGCGGGTAAACTCCTTTAAAAAATCCAGTAGTTCATCAGGCTTTCTCGGGGGCTTGTAGAAATAACCCTGCGCAAAATCACAGCCATGCTTGATCATGTAATCCCGCTGCAGATCCGTTTCTATCCCCTCGGCCAGCACATCCAGCTTCAGACTGTGGCCCAGGTTAATAATAGCACGGGCAATGGGTGCATCATCACCCGGATTAGCCAGCTCACTTATAAATGAGCGATCAATTTTCAATTTATCCACCGGGAATTGCTTCAGGTACGACAGACTGGAATAGCCCGTGCCAAAATCATCAATCACCAGCCTGACACCCATTTTTTTCAATTCATGCATCGTTTGCACGGCATTTTCAATGTCGTCAACCAACAGACTTTCTGTCAGCTCGAGTTCGAGAAAATGAGCAGATAAGTCTGTCTTTTTCAATACCTCACCGACAACATCCGCCAGCTGTGTCTGCCTGAACTGGCGTCCTGAAATATTAACGGCCATGGTCAAATCATCAAAACCCTGTTTATGCCAGCGCTTCAGCTCATTGCAGGCCTCTTCCAGCACCCAGGTTCCAATTTCAACAATCAAACCGTTTTCTTCTGCCATGCCAATAAAATCAACCGGCGAAACCTGACCCAGTAGATGACTGTTCCAGCGAATCAATGCTTCAAATCCATAAACCCGATTGGTTTTCAAATTCATCAGGGGCTGATACACCAGATAAAATTCCTGCTTTTTCAGAGCATCTCGCAGAGCCGTATCCAACTGCATGCGGTTGATCGCACGCGCGTTCATTTCTTCGTTGAATACCCGATACGTATTACGACCGTTGTCTTTGGCGTGATACATGGACACGTCAGCATTTTTCATCAGGGTTTCATAATCTGCCCCATCTTTTGGGTAAAAACTGAGGCCAATGCTTCCGGTAATTTTCAGACTGTGCGGCCCTACCTGAAACGGCTTTTCAATCACTCGCAGCAGTTCTTCAGCCTTCTTTTCGGCCTGAGCTTCACTGACCACGTCCTGCAACAGGACAACAAATTCATCGCCGCCCAGACGCGCCACCGTGTCAAAATCCTCTGTTGCCACAAGCAGGCGATTAGATACGGCCTGCAGCAGCTTATCACCTACCGAATGCCCCAGCGTGTCGTTGGTCATTTTAAAACGATCGATATCAAGAAAGAGGAAGGCGAGCAGGCTGCCCTTTTTTTTGGCCTGGAGAATAGCCTGTTCGACCCTGTCCATCAACAACACCCTGTTGGGCAACTCAGTCAGAGAGTCATGCGTGGCCTGCCGCAGCAACTGCTGTTCCATTTCGCGCCGTTGGGTGATGTCGTTAACCAGACAGACGTAATGACGGAATTTTCCAAAGGAGTCGCTGACCGGTGCCACGCTCATTTCACACCAGTAGACCTCGCCATTTTGCCGATAGCTTTCCAACTCGACCGTTTCTTCCCGCATTTCGCGGATAGCCAGGGTAATGCGTTTATGGTTGACGTTGTCGCGTTTATTCCCCTGCAGTATAGCCAGGCCCTGACCAATCGCCTCGGTTTCGCTCAGGCCGGTGATTCGCTCAAAGGCCTTGTTAATATAGACGATGGGTAAATCCGATTTACTGATGTCGATAATGGCCACGCCATGCGTGCTGGCCTCAATCGCTCGTTCACGAATACGAAGCTCATCATCTGACATCATTTTTTCGGTTACGTCACGAAAACTGTATACTCGACCAACAATATCCGAACCTACCCTCTGGGGCTGGGTAAAGCGCTCAAATATTCGACCATCCTTAAAATGCACCAAGGGCAGCTCGCCTTGCCAATCGGGGTTTTTATACAGATATTCTACATCCGAGGTGACACTTTCCGGGTCAATAAGCTGCTCCATAATGTAGTCAAAACAGACGTTTTCATGGCCGGACTCCAGCATATAAGAGGGAATTCGCCACATTTCCACAAATTTTTGATTCCAATCGACCATTTGCCACTGGCCATTCACTATCATGATTCCGTCGGCTGTAGACTCGAGGGTTGCGCGCAACAGGGACAGAGATTTTTCCAGTTCGATATTTTTATCAATAATATCCTGATCACCGATTTTAATATTCTGGGTGAGGGGCTCCTGGTTGCTGCGTTGAAATTCGGGTTGATTGCTGTACCATTTCTCAAGCAAGGGGAGAAGATTGTGGACAGCGGAAACCAGGCCCAGCTCGTCACAGACATTGGTCAGGGAGGGTTCTTTCCCTTGCTGCCGGACTCGCTCAGCTGCTGCTGCAACCTTTTGATAGTCTATTTTTTTTTCGCGCATATTCCCTCTCTGCGTATAACCACATCCATCCTGCGCGCTGCGCCTGTGGCCATTCACAACCAGGCACGTATCACGTATCATTGCCTTGATTATAGTATACAATCCGGACAAACGCAGCTTACCACATCATAAGGAACAGGTTATGCATTCAAGCCATTTCAACACCCGTGCCATACATGCCGGACAACAGGCCGATCCGTCAACCGGTGCGGTGATGACGCCAATCTATGCGACATCAACCTACAGACAAAGCGCGCCTGGTGTGCATCAGGGTTACGAATATTCGCGAACACAGAACCCAACCCGCGAAGCATATGAACAATGCCTGGCCAGTCTGGAATCCGGAAAACGCGGCTACGCCTTTGCCTCCGGCATGGCTGCCGTCAATACGGTGATTGATCTGCTGGATATGGGCAGCCATGTGATAGCTTCCAATGATCTGTACGGCGGCACGTTTCGCCTGTTTGATAAAGTCAAAACACGTACCTCCGGCCTGAGCTTTTCGTTTGTCGATATGGACGATATCGACAATATCGCTGCCGCCATTCGCCCCAATACACGCATGATCTGGCTGGAAACTCCGTCCAATCCCATGCTGAAACTCAGCGATATGAGCGCCGTAGCGGCACTGGCCAGACAGCACAATATTCTGACTGTAGCCGACAATACCTTCGCCACGCCCTGGATTCAACGCCCGCTTGAAATGGGCTTCGACATCGTATTGCACTCCGCCACCAAGTATTTAAACGGCCATTCTGATGTGGTCAGTGGTGCCGTGGTCGTGGGCGATAATGATGATCTGATTGAAAAAATGGCCTTTCTGCACAACTCCTGCGGTGCTATTGCCGGGCCTTTTGACAGCTTTCTGGTTCTGCGCAGTTTAAAAACGCTGCCCCTGCGCATGGAACGTCACTGTCAGAACGCACGAGAGCTGGCGCTGTGGCTGGAAAAACACCCGCAGATTGAGAAAGTGATTTACCCGGGTCTGAGCAGTCACCCTCAACACGCCCTGGCAGCCCGTCAGATGCACGATTACGGCGGCATGATATCGCTGGTTATCAAAGGTGATCTGAACAAGGCCAGGCAGTTTTTATCGCGCTGCGAGCTGTTCACGCTGGCTGAAAGCCTGGGTGGCGTTGAGAGCCTGATTGAGCATCCCGCCATCATGACGCATGCCTCCATCCCGGCCAGCACGCGTCAGTCGCTGGGTATTGTTGACGGCTTTATCCGCCTGTCTGTGGGCATCGAACACATTGACGATTTAAAGGCTGATCTGAATTCAGCCCTGATTTAACGGAGTTTTGTATGAGCAACGCTAAGAAGTCCGGCGGACAGATCCAGGCCAGTCTGGCTGTTTTGGTTTTGATTATTTCAACGTCCCTGTTTTTTATTCCCATTCTGATTCTCGGCCTGCTGAAACTGATTCCCATCGTTTCCTGGCAGGTCAACTGCACCCGGATGATCGACAGCATCATCGTCTACTGGTGTGCCTTGAACAGCGCCTATATTGACTGGACTCAGAAAGACATAAAATGGACCGTCACAGGGGTCAATAATCTGGATATCAAGGGCTGGTACCTGGTGGTAGCCAATCATCAGAGCTGGCTGGATATCGTGCTTCTGCAACGCCTGTTTGATCGTAAAATACCCATGCTCAAGTTTTTCATCAAGGATCAGCTGAAGTGGGTTCCCCTGCTCGGCTTTGCCTGGTGGGCGATGGGTTGTCCGTTCATGAAACGCTATTCCAAAGAATATCTGGCCCAGAATCCCGGTAAAAAAGGCAAAGATCTGGACGCAACCCGCAAAGCCCTGGAACTGTTCAAACGCACGCCATCAACGGTCATGAGCTTTATTGAAGGGACACGCTTCACCGATGAAAAACACCGCGACCAGCAGTCTCCTTATCAGTATCTCCTCAAACCGCGCGCCGGCGGAATCAGTTTCGTAATCAGCGCTCTGGGCGATAAAATTCAGCATCTGCTCGATGTCACGATTATCTATGCCGAAAAGGAACACTCACTGTGGGACTTTCTCTGTGGCCGACTGACCGCCATCAGCATGCATGTCCGGGAAATTCCTGTTCCGAAGGAATTCACGTATGCCGATGCGCTGGAAAATGAAGACACACAGAATGCTTTTCGTGACTGGCTGAATGAGCAATGGCGGGAAAAAGACGCGCTGATAAGTCGGGAGCGGGCGAAGGGCGGGTATCTTTAATCGAGAGTCTAAAGCAAGGATGTAACCATGAAAGAAAAAGTAAGTCCCGATCAGTTAATAACCTGGCTTGTACTGCTGCGCAGCAACAGTACAGGTCGTATACCCGCAAGCCTTCAGGAGATATTCAAGGCCTACGATTTTTCCGATGTTTTCCCCGATTATGCTGCGTTTATTGATTTTTATAAAGAATTGCAAAGCACCCAGAGACTTCCCTTCGCGCTGTGTCTCTCACCGGATCTTTTGAAAAAACTGCTGCATGGGCATCCACTGTTACATTTTTTCAAGACCTGGCATTCTCCAGAGGAAGCGCTGCGGCTGCTTAATTTTGCCTCGTTTGACTATGATGGCTCCGAAGACAGTCTGGAGACACTGCTCAACTGGCTGAGCTGGTTTTCAGGACATGAGCGGAATTTGCCCAAACCCATTCGCAGCAGCATGGTTAAGGTAATAAACAAGGTATCGCTTTCCGCGTTTCTGGAGGAGTTTAAAGGCAACCCGGTAGAATTTATCCGGGCATTCGATGTGTGTTTCAAGGGCGATTGGACGGCGCTGAAAATCACGAACATTGGCCGCATCAGGCTCGTTTTAGAGCGCCTGCAGGACGATGCCTCTAATCCCTCCAGCTTTTTAAGATTGAGACGCAAGGAGCTGTTCACCTGTCTGTTTCAGGATTACCGCCAAAAATATCAGGAATGCTATTCTGAAGACGAGATCAGGTCCATGATTACGAGCCTGGAGCTGCAGAATATCCTTCTCTACCCCGCGATACTTGATGCCATCCAGGAAGAACCTGCCTGGCTTGCTACCCTGGCAAAGCGTCTGCTCCATTTACACGTTCTCGATCTGTCATACCTTCTACGCGAAACTCAGCACAAGTCGAGCGTCCCTGTACACCTGCTGGAGATTCTGGTAAGGCAACACAGGGAAGGCGAGCGATTGAAGCAATCAATGATCCGGTTTTTTACGGTCTTTAAGCTGGATTCAGCGATCACCCGTTATCGCTTCGAGTCCCTCGATGCCTTTCAAAACAGCTACACTCGCCTGGCAAGAAAAGAGCGCCCGGATTTTCTGAACCTGGTGGAGGCAGCCGCTTTCGAAGAGATGTTAAACAGGCACCAAGGGGGCTGGCAGAGCTTTTTCAGGCATTTGCATTCGATTGAAGACACCTGCTTCATCGAGCATCAGCTGTTCAGCCTGATGACAAAAACTCCGCAGGAAATGGCCTGGTTTATGAACGTTTACAAGGACTCGCCTCTGATTACAAAGCTCTTTTTTGGACATGATATCAGGTTCAAGAGAAATTTAGAGAGGAATGGCGGTGTAGCGGAATTTCTGCGCCATTTCGAGGGCGATTTCCTGGGCCTGTTAAAGAGGACGCAAACCCCGCTTGGCTGGTTAAATCTAAGCGTTGGCAACGTATTTGAGGTGCACCAGCAGTTAAAAACGAACGTCGATGCCAACATCGTCTTGACGCGGTGGATTTTGAGAAACCCGGAATACCTGCACAGATATTATAATGCGGATGCTCTGTTCGACGTTCTGCGTCGCCTGCCTGAGGCCGTCCTGTTGGGCTATTTAACAACTTACCAATCCATTATCGTCAACCGGGAAACCCCTGAGCGCTCTTACGAGGGCATGCTTCACCACCTGCTGCTGATACGTGGATGCTCTCCATCCATCTCGCGCTGCCTGTATGACTGCTATTATCCCGATTTGCGTCATCCCTTCTGGAAACAAGACAATACCCGTCTGGCGTTGTTTGCTTTTCTGGAAACCCCAGAAATTATGAACCACTTCATTGCCCGGGTGGGCGACACAAGTAACCTGCTTGCTCTGGAAACGCTGATTAAGTCAACGCTGGCTCCCATCTGGCCTGCGCTGCAGGAGTATGATGAGCATGTGAAGGACGCTGAAAAAATGATTTTTTTCATGCAGTTACTCTTTGCACATGGAATGGGCATCAATGAAAAAGACTCCCGCGTCAGTCTCACTTTTTTGCTTTACCTCTTCCTTCTGATTCCTGCTGTCATGGGGAAGATCACGGCCGTTGGTCACGATTATCTTGTGCTGCTCCCACGTCGAACCAGTATCCGCACCCTGTTGCCAGCATACTTTCCTGACATCGCTCCCGATCAATTGCTGAGACAGGCGAGCCTGTTATTTGAGACCTGTCAGAAAATTCGTATGGCGCAGCAGCAGGTTCGGTTTTTTTCTACGCAGTCAGAGGCGGCCTCATCGGTTGAACCAGACATGGTTGCCCGCCCCTGAGCCTCCACGTACCGCGGTTTGTCAGCGGTACGTGAACATCAAAACCCCGGCTCCTAGGGATCCGTCGATAAATTACCAGTCAGCCCGCCTGGGCAGAATACAACCTCAAAATCCATTGAGACAGGTATGGATTGAGCCGCATCGCTGTAATTGCAATTGAATGAAGACGCTGGGTCGTCATATTGATAGGAGTAACAGGTTGGGCAGGCCAGCTTCAGCCATAAAATTGAGTCATAGGGTGTTATCGGCAGAGACGTGGTGCTCAGCCAGTCTGGGTTTTGCGCCGTAGAGTTTGAGCTTTGCGCGGTCAAATAAGGACTGAAGCCGTTAGTGGCATTCCAGTCATGCGCACCACAACACAGGCTTGCAGGGCTTGCCGTGCTTGGATAGCAGGTGTTCAGCGCCGTACCCTGAGGCGTACATGAATACAGATCAAACGCCGTAGTACCGCTGGGATAGCCTGCCTGAAAAGCGGGCGGCGTGAGCAGAGTATTGAACTGAAATACCGTAGCAGGATTATATGCCGGATTGCTGCCGGTGTAGTTAACGGTACCTAATTGAGTCAGGGACCAGTAACCCAGCAGTTTACCACAGGCCAGCACCGTATTATTGGCCTCAGCCGTTGTAGCATAGGCCAGTCCACACACATTAGGAGAGGCACAGCTGCTGCAATCACTGACGGTTGTATCATTCGAAACGAAATTATACAACGGTGAAGAGCCGGCAGGCGTGTTGGGTACCGTAAACGACCAGCCGGCGTTCCCTAAACTAATACCACTCAAATAGGGAGGATTATTAAAGGGAAGCGGAATGGGTGCGCCGGCCCCACTGCATACGAAAGAAGCGGCGGGAGACGCAACCTGATTACTGCTTGGCCCCAGGCCTTTAAATTCCGTGGGTACTGTTGGTCCGTTTTCCAGAGAAATGTCATAGATTCCCTGAGTCGTTGAACTGGGAAAGACTTCCTCAACCCGGGTAAAGGGTTCATATGCCGAACCGGAGCACTGCCCATTTACCCCGGAAACGCAGTCACCCGTCGCACAGGTGAAAGAAGAGCCGCTTAAAACACAGCCTGTTCTAGGCAGAAAGGTACCGAAATAGCTATTGGAACCAAATGAAATGGTTTTGCTTATTGGAGCCTGTCCCGGAGTCTGTGCAGCCAGAAGGTAGGCACTGGGTGAGGGTGAAGGTGTAGGATCAGGCGAGCCGCTTGGCGTCGTCACACCATACCAGACAGGAAATGGGCACTGGTTTACAAAGGTTACGTTGTGGGTATAGGCAGGCGCATTAACGGTTGTTGTAGAAGTTGCGTTCACGCCATCGACCGAAGCCGTTACGGTCAGGGTTCCTGGATTCTGCGGAACCACCGAGACAAGCACCGTGCAGCTGCTATGACCACTGATAGACCGGCCTGAGCAGTTATCGTAGTTAACATTATTTGGGCTGCCTAAAATTACAGGACCCGATGAGGTGCCAGTTGGGGTAAACGATACGGTTCCCAGCACAGGCGTAGGCGTTGCGCATGAATTTTTATAGGTAAACTGGAGAACATTATCTGCGTACTGAATGGTCGGGTTCTGAAAGGGTAAGGTAGCCTCACCGGACAGGCAGTCACCTGGAGGTGGCGGTGGCGAGTTGGTCACCAGACTGTTCTTCGACGGGTTTGATGTACTGGCGCCGTTATTATAGGTGAACAGACCGGACACGGTCACTGTTCCAGCGCTGACTGGCGTAATCTCGCCCTGAACGCTGCAGGATTTTCCGGGTTTTACCACAACCGGATCGCTTGAGGTTCCGCAGGAGTTGGTATTTGGAACAACCGTTACGGTCGCAACGCTCGAAGGCGATGTCGACAGTAGATTACTGCCGGCAGCATTGCCTGCAAAACCGGTTATATCAGCGGAGCTGGTATTGGTGTAGGTCACGGTAAAAACCGGCGTCTGCAGTGGGCTGATTGAAATGGTCGCGGGCAGGCCGGACAAAGTACCGACAATACCCTCGTTTACGCCTCCCCCCGACACACCCAGGGCAGGCAATGGAATCACATTGTTATCATACTGATAACTCATCTGAATACTTGCCCGGGGAGTACCTGACGCCGTATAGGAAATATGGACTGTGCAGGATGAGCCAGGCTTGACTGAATGATTATTGCATCCATCTGTTATGGCAAAATTGTTGCTGGATTTGACAAATTTTGTATGAAGAATAACCGATCCGGGAAATTTCGGATGCACGGTCAAGGTATAATCAACAGATGAAGACTCCCCCGGAATGACCTGGGGAAACCCGGTAGAGGGGCTTAGTGACCAGCTTACGGGGTCAACCGCCGCACAGGCGTTCATCAGCACTAACGATCCAAGAACTGCGAGACCACATCGGAAAGCAAACATATTCATTAATCCTTTCAATACGTTATTACAGTAAAAAGGTCAAACCAAGCAGCGCGGAATTTGCTGCTGAATGATTTAACTTCAAGCGGGATGAAGACCATGTGGATTGTCCGGGTCCTGATGCGAACTGACCAAAGGACTGGTAATCATATCCCAGCGACATAATGAACTTCGGGGTAAATTGAAAATCCAGCCCGGCGCCAACAGAATAAGTAAAGGCTGATTCTGTTCTGGAACCGAAGGCAGGATTAATACGGCTTGTTACCGGGGGCGTTATCGATGTTTCGGAGTATTGTCCTGCGCGATTGAACGCTACCCCAATACTGGCATCGATATAAGGCATCACCTGTCTGTATCGGGTTAAATCCATTTTGGAGTACAGTGAAAGCACATCCCGGCTGACGTCCCAGCTGTAGGTATAATTATTAAACTCAGGTATTGCGTATTGCGTGATATTCCCATTAATCGATCGGGAAAACATATGCTGGTAGCGGACAGCCAGTTCAGTGGCAGCCAGCCATTGCTGGTCACGCTGCCAGCGGTATCCAGCCAGCAGGTCAAGTCGGGGCTGATTTTTCATTGAGGTTGAGTAGTAATCAACATTGTTAGGTGGAGCATAGGCAGAACCATTCGCCACCGTCACATGATTGCTGAGACTGCTCCATGATAAGGCGGCTCCCGCACCAACAATCCAGTTGCCGGTGGATGCCTCAAGCGGCTCGTCTTTTAGTCTGGCAGGCTGGGATCCCGTTGTTTTTGGGTAAGGCGCTGGCAGGGACTGAACCGTATGCCGCACAGGAGCCGCACTGGTCTTTACCGGGGAGCCTGTCCTGTTAACAACGACACGGTAGTAGCCATTATCATGTACGATGCGCACGGGGTAATGGAACTGTTTTTCTATTCTGGCTTTGAGCTGGCTGGCGTTTTTCAGCGATCGGAAGGCTCCAGCCTGAACAGAGGTCAGGCGCGAATGAGGCTGGCTCAGTGCAGCAATCTTTTCTACACCATAGGCCATGGTCTGTGTATATCCGGGCTCTGAAGCTGTTACCAATACAGTTGGTGCCAGAAAGAGAACAACTGACTTAAAATCCATTTTTTTCATCATAATCCTTTAAATCCAGCTTTGAGTTAATTTTCAAGCGCAATCAATATATGGGTCAGGACAAAATATTGCAAGCCTGTTTTTTGACTGAAAGAAGCCATTGTAAGTTCGGAGCGATAATTCAATGGCTCATTCATCTTGCCCCCTGCCCAGGGCTGTCTCATCTTAATTTGAACTGAAGCTAATCATTTGGCACGATCTGCCCCCTGCCCCGAACCCCTGCCATCTGCCTGAAAACGTAGTATACTGATTATCTTCCCAACTCTATGAACACCATCACCATGAATACACTGCAGACACTGATCAACGACGGTTTTGAACAACGGGCACAAATAACACCTGACAATGCACCCGCAGCACTGCGTCAGGCCGTAGACGAAGTCATGTCCGGTCTGGATCAGGGGCAACTTCGCGTTGCTGAAAAAATCAATGGCGAATGGGTAACGCATCAATGGCTGAAAAAAGCCGTCCTGCTGTCTTTTCGCCTGAACCCTAATCAGCGCATCGACGCTGGATTCTGCGAGTTTTACGACAAGGTACCACTCAAATACCAAGGGTATACCGACAGCGACTGGCAGGCCACGGGCGTCCGCATCGTGCCGCACGCCATGATTCGCCGGGGTGCCTTCATAGGTAAAAACAGCGTGATCATGCCCTCTTATGTCAACGTGGGTGCCTACATCGACGAAGGCGTTATGGTCGACACCTGGGCTACCGTAGGCAGCTGCGCTCAGATTGGTAAAAACGTGCATTTATCCGGTGGCGCCGGCATTGGCGGCGTGCTTGAACCTCTGCAGGCCAACCCCACCATCATCGAAGACAACTGCTTTATTGGCGCGCGCTCCGAAGTGGTCGAAGGCGTGATTGTTGAGCGCGATTCCGTATTGTCCATGGGTGTGTTCCTTGGTCAAAGCACCAAAATCTATAATCGCCTGACCAAAACCGTCAGTTATGGCCGTATTCCAGCCGGCTCGGTCGTTGTTGCCGGAAGCATGCCCAGCGAAGATGGCAGCCACAGCCTGTACTGTGCCGTCATCGTCAAGCAGGTGGATGAAAAAACGCGCGCCAAGGTCAGCATCAACGAATTGCTGCGAGACATTAAATAATGGATATCCAAAACCTGTTGGCCGATTTGACCCGTTTTGAATCGGTCACGCCGGACGATGCCGCCTGCCAGGATTACATGATCAGCTATCTGGAAGCCGCCGGCTTTCAGTGTCAGCGATTCAACAGCCCTCCTGTCGCCAATTTTTTTGCCCGTTACGGCCATCAGGCTCCGTTGCTGGTTTTTGCCGGGCATACCGATGTGGTTCCCGCAGGCGATCGCAGTAAATGGCAGACAGACCCTTTTGAGCTGACCTGCATCGGCGATATGGCCTATGGGCGCGGGGTGGCCGATATGAAAGGCAGCCTCGCCGCCATGATGGACGCCGCCAGACGCTTTGTCAGCCAGCATCCTGACTTTTCCGGCAGCCTCGGCTTTTTGATCACCAGCGGCGAAGAAGGCGACCTCTATGATCTGGGCACGCCACATGTGATGAGCGAGCTGGAAAAACAGGGTATCAGCATTGATTACTGCATCGTTGGCGAACCATCCAGCACGCTCAGGGTTGGTGACCTGGTTAAAATCGGCAGGCGGGGCTCTCTGACCGGGCAACTGACCCTGCATGGCCGACAGGGTCATGTGGCCTATCCACACCTGGCTGAAAATCCCATCCACACGGTCAGTCGCCCCTTGATGGAGCTGACCAGTCGCGAATGGGATAATGGCAACGATTATTTTCCGCCAACCTCGTTTCAGGTTACGCACGTTCATGCGGGTGGCGAAGCGGGCAATATTATTCCCGGTAAGCTGGATTTGCATTTTAATTTCCGCTTCTCTACGGAGCAGACGGAAGATGGTCTGAAGTCAGCGGTTGAACGCTGCTTTGCTGAACACGGCCTGCATCCGGAGATCAGCTGGCGCCTAAGCGGCAATCCTTTTTTGACGGCCAGGGGTCGGCTGCTGAGCAGCTGCATTGAAAGCATTGTGTCCATCACCGGGCAGGAACCGGAATTATCCACCAGTGGCGGCACCTCCGATGGCCGGTTCATTGCGCCCTACGGAGTGGAGGTACTTGAGCTGGGGCCTGTCAACGCCACGATTCACCAGGTTAATGAGTGCGTGTCATTAAGCGAATTGAACACGCTGGGCGATATGTATTTTGAGATTTGCCGGAGTATTTTTCAGACTCGGTGAAATGGACCAACCAGAGAAAGGAAACAAGAGATCATGAAAAATCGAGATCGTTTCAAGCATCAAAAATGGGTTATTTTTGGCATCCTGTTGATAAGCCTGGCTCTGTTTCTGTTTAATTGAACTCTGACTGTTATAGAGAGAAAACACGCTCATCACGTCCCCTGGTCGTGATGATAGATGTTTTTATTATTTTATCGGCTAGAAGCCCAATGGAATCCTGCCAATTAATACGAGAATAAGATACACCACCAGTATAAGCCCGATAATTCCACTAGGCCCATACCCCCACCCCTTGCTATATCCCCAGCGAGGTAGTCCGCCAAGCAGGAAGAGAATCAGCAATACCAATATAATCGTGCCAAGCATAATATTTTCCTTAATCAGTTGGATCGCACTTTGAGTATAGTACATCCAGGGTAGACACCACTGAGACTAAGGGCGGAAACAGGCAGGGCTTCGATAAAACTATATAGTGTCTGGCGAGGAGTATAATCGCTCAATAGTTGGCCATAGATGATAAAAATGATGAACCGGGCCGTGGCCTTTGCCCACGCTGTTGTCTTTGGCCGCACGGATAGCATCCAGCAGGTACGATTTGGCCACACGACAGGACTCCGGCAGCGACAGACCAAGTCCCAGACAGGAAGCGATCGCAGCCGATAAGGTACATCCTGTGCCGTGCGTATTATTTGACTCAATGCGCTCGGCTTCCAGCCAGAACCGCGTGCCTTCCCTATCAACAAAATAATCATTCGACTGCAATCCACCCGAATGACCGCCTTTCAAAAACACAGCCTGTGGTCCAAGCTGCAGCAACGCGTCAGCCAGCGTCGGCATATCGTCTTCCGGCGCCAGCAGCTCAAAGGCTTCGGGCAAATTAGGCGTGATTACCGTGACCAGTGGAATTAAACGGTTTTTCAGACTCTGCACCGCTTCTGCCTGCAACAGCGGATCGCCGCTTTTAGCCACCATGACCGGGTCCAGCACGATGGGAATGCCCACAGCGTGCTGCTCAAGAAAATCAGCCACAAGCTTAATGATATCGCTCGAGAACAACATGCCTATTTTGATGCTGTCTGGCCGAATGTCATCAAAAATCGCCTCAAGCTGCTCCTGAATACAGTTCAGAGGGATGGCATGACAGGAACGTACGCCACAGGTATTCTGCACGGGTAAGGCGGTTAAGATTGTCATGCCATAGCAGCCAAAGGCCGAAAAGGTTTTCAAATCCGCCTGAATACCGGCACCCCCTGATCCGTCAAATCCAGCAATGGATAAACATTTGGCAAAATCACTCACAGGTATTTCCTCATGGCAGCGAAATCGGCTGCGTATAGTTGATCGATAAAGGTCGTGCGAAAACTGCCAGGCCTGTCGGTTATCTGGTGACTTAACTGACCGCACAGGCCAAACCAGGCCGTTGCCAGGCGGGCAGCTTCATAAGAATCGGGCAGCACAGCACGAAAGGCAGCAATGACAGCACTCAGGGTACAGCCCATGCCCGTTACCATGGGCATTAAGGGCGAACCAAAAGACAGCAGGTCCTGCTTCTCCGCGCTGCATACAAAATCATCTGCCCCGCTGACCACCACCGTACAATCCAGCCTGCTGGCAAGCTTAAGCGCAGCTGTCTGGGCATCCGCCACCGATTGCGTCGCATCGACACCGCGCGTCTCTATGTCATTATCGAGCAGCGCCATGATTTCACTGGCGTTACCGCGGATGATATCAGCGCCAGACATCAAATCCCGCGCCGTCTGTGTCCGCAAGACGCTGGCGCCAGCGCCAACCGGATCGAGAATCACGGGTTTGCCATAGCGTTCAGCCAGAGCCATGGCCTGGTGGCAGCGTTCGATAAAGGGCTCATCCAGAGTACCAATATTAAGGCTCAACGCATCACTGATCGACAGCAGCTCGTCCAGTTCGCGCCCATCCACCGACATAATCGGCGCACAGCCAGCGGCCAGCAGACTGTTGGCCATGAAATCCATGGTCACGTAGTTGGTCAGGCACAAGACAAGAGGCCTGGCCTGCCGCAAGCGCGTCAGGGTTGATTCGATAGTCGTCATCATCATGTATCAGTCCGGCACGTTTCGATTATCGCACGCAGATTCCGGGTGCATTGCTCCGGATCTTCGGCCGAATGAAATGCTTCAATTGCAGCGACTCCGCTGGCTCCTGCCAGCATGACCTCACGCGTGTTATTCTCATCAAGACCGCCAATGGCGATGATCGGATGCCGGGACAGGTCAGCCGCCTTCTGCAAACCATCAATCCCCCAGAAGCGGCTTACGTTGCTTTTGCTGTTCGTCGGAAAAATCGCGCCAACTCCCACATAATCCACCGGGAGTTCATTGGCCAGATGCAGATTGTCCATGCTGTCAATCGAGACGCCCAGCCACTTGTCTGGACCAAGCAAGGCGCGTGCTGCCACCGGATCACCATCGCTTTGTCCCAGGTGCAGGCCATCTGCATCCAGTTCGAGCGCCAGCTCCAGGTTGTCGTTTATGATCAGGGCAATGCCCAATGGCCGGGTGATCGCCAGGAGCGCCCGGCCCATCTGCCGTAAATCATCCTGGCTGGCCTGTTTTTCGCGCAATTGAATGGAGGTCAGGCCCGATGCCGCGCAACGGCGGATAAAGGCAAGATAATCGGTCAGAGGAATATCCTGTTTATGGGTGACCAGCATTAATCTGAGAAAGTCGGGGGACATGAGCGCAGCTCCAGTCGTTAGGAATCGCTGCGCAGTATATCATTTAACGCTCAACATCGTAACCGGCATCCAGCCAGCCCTGCAGGCCGTCACTCAGCGAAGAAACCTGTTGATAGCCCATTTTCTGCAGGGTGTCTGCAGCCAGGGCACAGCGAAAACCGCCGCTGCAATACAGGACAATGGCCTGATTCATGTCGGGAATCGCTTTCTCAATATCGCGCTCAAGCACGCCCTTGCCCATGTGAACCGCGGTGGGAATATGCCCTGTACTCTCCCATTCACTGTCTTCCCTCACGTCTATGAGGATCAGGTTTTCGTTTTTGTATAGTTTTTCTCTGAGCGTTTTGGAATTAATTTCGGCGATGCGCTTTTTTGCGTCGGTAACCAGAGATAAAAAACCAGGGGAATGCTGTTTCATGTCACGACTCCTTCGTTTCCAGAAAACAAATTGGATAATACTTGTATGAAATCTTAGCATACTTAAATAATAAAGCCATGGTGCCCCAGGGTGGGAGCATGAACGAGCGCCAGCGAAGCAATGATGTACTCAGGTCAGGATGGCCTCAATGGAACTTCACACAAAGTTCGCTGATTTTCTCTTTGATTTCGCTTTGTGCGCCTATCGACATACGATCACGGCCATGCGCCAGATGCATGCTGGCATCCCCGATTTTAGCGCGGGAACCCGAAGTCCTGCCCTTACTGGAAATCTCGATTCCGCCAGAATCACCCGTCAATATCTGATACGCCTTTTTAGCCTGAATGAAGTCTTTCAGGCTCAGATTTCTTACGGGTTTACTGTTCAGGTCTGTCAGTTTTCTCAGTGCCCGCGCTTTGGCTGCGTCAATCGTTGCTGCTTCTTTTTTGACGGGCTTAAACAGCCTGAAGCTGCTGGTAGAGACAGGCTCTTCTACGGGATCACTATGAGTTTCTGTGCTGCATGCCGCTATCGCTGTGCTGCTGACGTCACTGGCGTCAACAAGGGAAGTTTCATCGCTGTCCTGCTCAACGAAATACGTGGCAGTAAACAATTGTTTTCCGTCCCTTAGGGTCTTGCTCCATTTAATAATGTCCGTGTTCGTAATCCTTTGAAAAATTGTCATTACAATCAGGTTAATTAATAGTTTTTTGGGGACAGGCAGCTTCGCGTCAAAATCCGGCGATTCAAACAGCTGTTTCAGTCTTTCCAAATCCTCAACTGTACCCTGCCCTTTGATAACAAGTATTTTGTATAGATATTGAATGGAGTCTGCACACCTCTGCTGCGACGCCTCAAAGAACAAACGGATTTGCTGTGCCTGTTTTTTATTTTGTAAGGCAAGAATGTTGGCTAAATTAAACTGATGAACCGGATGATGCGGCTCCCTGGTATAAACCTGCCTGTACAGCCGCTCAGCCTGATGGTAGTCACGACGTGCTTCAAGGACTCTGGCCATCTCATTGATCATCATGGTGGAGCTTTCTGGTGGTAATCTACCATTATTCAACTTCCATGTAATACTAAGTATTTCTCCCGTTTTCTGTAACGGCTCCGCCAGATCCGCGAATTGATTGAGAAAAACTGCCTGAGGAAGTATATCGCTTTGCTCATGCAGCCCCAGATTCATTCTGTCCAGTGCATAACACAAAAAGAAAGCCTTGTATTTATTACCACCAATCACAGAATGATAATGAGTGACATACGACCCAATTTGCCTCCAGTATGCATGGAGGTCCTTCTGTGGCGCATGTTTTTCATACCAGTCAAACCACTTGACAGCCTCCGCCAGTCTGTCTCTGTCTGTAATTTTATCATACCATTGAGCTCCGTCTTCGAAGATGTATCTTTCCAGCATGAGTATCGCCAGATCGATCTGGCCATGGATGGCAGACTGAAATAACCATTGAGAAAAATATCGAGAGTTTTTATCTTTTTTATAGCGCGCCATCAATACACCGGGATCACCATTACTTTCGGCTAATAAATGCAGTTCCTCTTCTAATATCGCGTGTTTCTCTGAGCTTGAAGCACGCATACCGTTATTATCAAGAAACCTGACATATTCATACATGGCATACACATCAGGATAAAAGGCACACGCTTCCAGAGTTTCAGCACATAATTTATTCAGCTCAGCGCTAAATTTCCCTTTGCACAGCTGCTGTATAATCTGCACAGCCAAAACCCCACCGAGCGTACTCTCGGATTGCATTAAAGCAAGTGCCATGTCGTATAACTGTAGAATTGTCTTTTGTGATGACATTGGACTCATTTGAACCTTACTGACACTCGCATACAGGCTTAAGAAGGTCTGATAGTTCCTAACAAGGGTCCGGGCTTTGGATTTATGCTCTGGCACACGCGACAAATCAGGCAGCTGGAGTGAATCAACATAGCCCGGAAATGTATCTGCAACATAGTGAAGAAAAAAGGGAGCGATTACATCGCCTTTATCCAAGGCCGCGCAAAAATGAGCAACAACTTTATTGACAGCAAAAAAAGGTGAGCTCATGGCGCCACGGGTTTGCCCGGTTTCAAACTCAATTAACAGTTTAAGGCCTTGATAAAATTCGTTGAGGATATTTTCGCTGACAGGCATGATGCACACATATTACACAAAGATGGAAAGATTATAAAAGGTGAATATTAACGCAACCTTAAATGAGGGCGGGAAGATGCTTAGAAAAATCAGCACTGGACAAAACTCCGGTCTGTCAACTATCCTGGAGCTGGTTCCAATCCTGATTTGACTATAGATAGATCCCTGCCTGTGCGAGGAGGGCAAATGATGCACTGAAAGTAATGCAAAGATTAAAAAATTGTCCAGTACAAAGCCTGGAAAAAAGGAATAACGAGGAAACAGGTTGGCGGAGAGAGAGGGATTCGAACCCTCGATACGTTGCCGTATACACACTTTCCAGGCGTGCGCCTTCAGCCACTCGGCCACCTCTCCACGGGTGCAAAGAATAGCCTTTTGGTCGTATAAAATCAATCCCTATCTGGGCAGGTAGTCCAAAACCAGCAAAAAAAACATCAAAACCAGTCCGGATTTGAAGTACAGCGACCAGTCACCTGCCAGTATCAGGTGCTTTAGGTAGGCAATTGGATGTCGATATATTAGTTGCCTTAATATCTTTTTCGTCACCCGCACAACCGGGCCGCTGGCCGGGCATTCGTGAATGGTGATATCGGGCGAGGTGTTCAGTTCGAGAAGAATGAATTTGCCGGGTGTAAAGGGCTGGTTAATGTCCTCGCACAGTACATCAACGCCAACACAGCCCAGCCCTGTCGCTTCAATCACCTGGCACAGGCGTGTCGCGTTGTCAGGATGAATGCGCGTTCCCAGCGAAACGATGCTTCCTCCTCGTCCCGTATTGGCGGTATAGCACAGGCGGACACATTGTCCTCTGGCCAGCACGGATTGACGGGTCAGCTGCTGTTCTTCCAGACAGGCATCGTATTCCGCATCAAAGACCATGGGAGACATGGTCAATCGGCGCCCCTGACGCTCACGCTCAATGTTTTCTATTGCGACCAGCTCTTCAATGCTGTGTTCACCGTCCCCTGTTACGTGTGCGCCAAATCGCTGCACCACGCCAATGACCTGCTTTTTCAGGATTAAAATCCGATATTCGTTCAGATTAGGATGGAATTCTTCAATCTGAACAAGGGAATATTTATGAAACAAATGCTGTAAGTGAGCGGCCAGCTGCTCCTGGTTTTTGATATTACACAACACGTCAAGCCCACGCCCTGTATCCTGCATGGGTTTGGCGACGAGGGGAAAGTTTAAATCCTGAATCAAGGTGTCGAGCGGATCCTGCAGATACTGCTCTTTGCTCAAACCGATGGCATTGGGAACAGGGCACCCCAGACGTTTCATGATGCCATTCGTATAATGCTTATTGGTAGCAAGAAAAATACTGGCGCCTTCATTAAGATGAACCATGGCACCTGAGTAATAATAATTATGTTTGCCAAGCGCGATCCTGAGACAGCCAATGTCCTCGATAAACTCATGAGGCAGACCCAGCTCAAGAGCACCCTGGTAATAAAGCTGCAGATTTCTGTCATGATCCATGCGACTTATCCTCTGCAAAAGTCGTGAACAAAACCTTCAGTCGATGCCACAGATAATCCAGAGGCTGAGCGTAAATAAGCTGCTTTAAAACAGCCTGACTCACCTTCATTTTTTTGCCTTCATCCGGCAGCTCGTGAATACTGACGCCAGGCCCAAAATTCCCCTCCAGAATAATCCAGCGGGACTGTGAAAAAGGCCGGTTAATATCCTCACACAACAGATCAAAGCCCACCAGATCCGTCCCAAGCAGCCTGGCTGCCTTTATCAGGGTGCGGGCATTTTCAGCGTGAATTTTTTTTCCAAGAGAAATTGATTTCCCGCCCTGGGCGCGATTAGCCAGATGCGTCAGGCGAACAATCTCACCAGGCTCGGGAATACGGCCTTGCGCCTGCGAATCGTCGATGAGAGGTGAGGAGTCAAACGTGGGCCTTTGTTGATAATACTCTGTCATCAACTGTTCGATGCTGTGAACGCCATCCCCTGTTACCTGAGCAGCAATGCGCTCGACCACACCGAGGATTCTGTTTTTCAATACCAGCACACGGTATTCGCGCATCCCCTGATGAAACTCTTCAATGTGTACCTGATCGTATTTTTCGAATAAGGCGTCAACCTGCGTCGCGAGACTGTCAATATCGCGAATGTCACAGAGAACGTCGCGACCACTCCAGGTATCACGCGCCGGTTTGACCACCAAAGGAAAGCTCAAATGCCCCACCCAGTCAGACAGCGGATGTTTCTTAAAATCCTGCGCGCGAATCATGATCGAACTGGGAACCGAAAATCCGTGGCCTTTGAGCAGTCGATGAAATAAATATTTATTTTTTGCCAGATAAATACTGGCAATGTCGTTTAAGGGCGTGATGGTATCTTTGAAAAAAAAACGTTTTTTACCCAGACGAATCAGTAAAAAACCGATATCCGGCAGCCAGGTAACAGGCAGCTTCAGGCGAAGAGCGCTTTGATAATAAAGTTCGATATTTTTGTCCACAAAAACCTCGTCCTCTCGTTTTCTCTATTATACTCATAAACAGGCGGTAGATGTTGCTTTTTCAGATACAGAAACGGTACTCAGCTATAAAAACAGGCCACTCTATGCTAAATTTCAACGTATCATTCTGTCATACTGGTAAGGAATACGTCATGAAAAGCTGGCTTTCGGCCCTTTGCCTGTTATTCGCAAGCCTCGGTTTTGCCAATGCCGTACCCGATTTTTATGGCCCGCTCAGGCATGCCGAGGTGGGTAATGCCAATATCGCCTATTATCGTTTTGGTTTTGGAGCCCCGCTGCTGCTGATCACCGGCCATGGCGATGCCATGACCATGTGGCACCCCACCCTGCTGAAAAAACTGAGCAAAACGCGGGAAGTGATTATGTTTGACTACCCGGGCATCGGCGAGTCGACTATCAAGGGTGAATACCCCAACAGCATGGAAAAGCTTTCCAGCCTCGTTCAGGCTTTTATTGAGAGTCAGAAACTGGAGCGCCCCGATCTGCTTGGTTTTTCCATGGGAGGAAGTCTGGCACTCTATATGAGTACACAGAACGGCAGTAAATATCATCATGTGGTGCTGGTCGGCGCCAAGGCCGGCGGTAAAAAAACCGTGGTGCCCGATGCCCGCAGTTTCAACATGCTTAACGATACGAAGATATCACCTGCGACAGCCATCAAAACCCTGCTGTTTCCAGCCACGGCAGCTCCTCAGGCCGATGCCTACCTTAAAATCCTGAGTCAGATGCCCATACCAAAAATGAACCCGGATGCCCTGAAGGCGCAAAGTGAAGCCGTCAATGCTGAAAATCAGGGCGAAGGGGTCTGGGACAGACTGCCGCTTATTAAAAACCGCGTACTGGTGATAAATGGTACTGAAGATATTCTGACTCCCGTACAAAATGCCCCCATGATAGCAGCCGCTATTCCCGGCGCCTGGCTGGCACAAATCAAAGGTGCCGGTCATGGCGTCCTGTTTCAGGAGCCTGATTTTACCGGTGATTTAATCGAACTTTTTTTAAGTTATTAAGGAGGCCTGCATCATGACCCGCAAACTATTAGCCCTCGGCTGCCTGCTCCTGTCAGGACAGAGTCTGGCTTTTCCCTGCTTTATGACTGCGGTGAAGGACAGCTGCTGGGGAGATTACAATGTCACTGTTAACGTAAGTGATGCCGTCAGCGGCGAAACACTGGCTACGGCCATGATACCCAAAGGCCAGTTCTGGACACGGGTTCCGTTCACCTGCCAGGGTGGTCAGCGCCTTGGTTACAGCGCGAGCTTTGAGCCGGTTATCTGGGCGGGTACGGAAAACAGGATCTATGAGGGAACAAAATACACCCTGCTGCCGCTGGCACCTAAGCCCACGGAAAAAGCATGGGAAATTCCTGTCTGCTTTCCTCAGGCCTTCCCAGGAACCTCTGCCCCTCCCACCGCTACAGGCAACTGCAAGTGCGATATGACATCGATTCCGCCTGTTCCTCCCATGAAATAAACGATTCCAAAGCCCGCCTGGCTTGTGTATCATTTGACAATTTCGTGTGTTTGAAAAGGATTGAAATTGGCAACATTGAGACAACAAATCGGGCAGATGCTCATGATGGGCTTTGATGGCACCGATCTGACAGAAAACAGCCCCGTCCGTCAGTGGTTGTCCACTGATGGTCTGGGCGGCGTTCTGCTGTTTGACTTTGACGTGGCAAAGAATCAGCCCGGAAAAAACATCAGCACGCAGCAGCAGGTCAGTCAGTTAAATCAAAAGCTTCAGGCCTGCAACCAGGCTCATGGCCCAGATGATGATGAGCTGCCTTTGTTTATTGCCATCGATTACGAAGGCGGTGCCGTTGACCGTCTGAAACACGTCAGCGGCTGCCCGCCAACGATGACACCCGCGCAGCTTGCGCAGTTGTCCGATCAGGATTTAAGCAGAGAATGTCAGCAAATGGCGAAGACCCTGCGTTCGCTGGGCTTTAACCTGAATTTTGCGCCGGTGGTCGATTTGAATCTGAACCACGAGGCGGGGATCATCGGCAGACTGCAACGCAGCTTTTCTGATCAGACCGACGAGGTGGTACGGGTAGCTGATCGGTTTGTACAGATTTTCTCGGATTACGGCATCAGCTGCTGTTACAAGCACTTCCCTGGGCATGGCAGCGCTGCCGGCGATACTCATGAAGGTTTTGTCGATGTCACGGACAGCTTTCAGTCGAAAGAGCTGGAGCCATACGCGGCTCTGCTGCACAAAGACGAACACCCTGCCATGGTGATGACCGCGCACGTCATCAACCGCCAGCTCGATCCCAGTGGTCTGCCAGCAACCCTGTCCTCTGTGATTCTGAGCGGTCTGCTGCGGGAAAAGATGGCTTATGACGGGGTTATCATCAGCGACGATCTGCAAATGCATGCTATCAGCCATCACTTTTCGCTGGAAGAATCGCTGCGTCTGACGCTCAACGCCGGCGCCGACATGGTGATCATCGCCAATCAGCTGGGCTTTGCATCGGCCACCCAGGTGATTGATCTGATTGAGGGTCTGGTAAACAAAAAAGCGATTTCAGCCGCCCGCATTAACCAGGCCTGGCAGCGGATTGTACGATTGAAGCAGCTGCTGAAGGTTTGCGCCTGAGCCGAACCGCGACTGTGAAGGAGCGGAGCAGTCTGGTGTATCCCAGAATTTCCGCTCCCTCACAGTCGCGGTTCGGATTATTCACCCGTTCTTCCAGAATGCGTCCATTTCATCATTATCCTTGAATATCCGCCTGTCTTCGCAAAGGGGGCCGGCGAAGTTATCAAGCTGGCCATCAAACAGTCTGCCGTTCAAATGATCGGTTTCATGTTGAAATACGCGCGCTTCCCAGCCCTCAAGAATGCATTCCTTCTTTTCTCCGGCTGGAGTGTACCAGGTTGCAACAATCATCTGATAGCGGCTGACACAGCCCGTGGTTAATGGCACAGAGAAACATCCTTCGTAGGCCTGCGCTGTCTCCGGCTCTGTTCCCTCGGGGTCTGAAAAGGGAACATAGGATGGGTTTATCATGACGGCAAGCGGACTGTCTGCTTCCGATCCGTCCGGGGTAAACAGGAAAACGCGCTTTTTAATGCCCCATTGATTAGCCGCCATGCCAGCGGCACTTTTGTGCGCTCCCTTAGCCGCGGCGAGTTGCTCAGGCAGGATGGAATAGCACATATCTTCAATAAGCGCATGCAGCTCCGGATCGTTAAAATCCGTAACCTCTGGCATCGTTTCACGCAGAATAGGATCGCTTTTTTCTACAAACCGCAGTAACCTGGGCATCTGTTTTCCTCAATCGGTTATTTCCTGGCATAATAAGCCAGCTTTGCTGGAAATGCCAGGTTCATAGTCATCCGCGCAGGCTGGGCCTCGGCCCAACAAAGAATATCTCACCAGATCCATTGTTGGGCCAAGGCCCAACCTACTATGCTTTCAAACGGCTCCCTCATGCTCTCGCCCAGATAATCCTTGACCTGAATGTCATTTGTGATAAAATATAGCCTTATTTGGATATAATTTAATCAAAGAGTGATTATGAACACTGCAAACTACCTCGTTTATCTCCATACCGCCTCTGCCCAGCTCTCTCGTTGTTGTTGCTAATCCCACTTATATTTTACGTCGTCACCTCCTTTATTAATTCGCAGGTACTTTGTTATGTCAGCTCATCTCAGTAAAAAACGCCCTTTCTGGCTCAGCCCTTTTTTTCTGTACGCCCTGATGATCACGCTTGGCGTTGCCAGCGGCTATTCCGATATCAACTGGCTGCATTCACTCGGGCTGCTTATTTCAGACGTATTCATTCGTATTTTTAAATGCATCAGTCTGCCGATCATTGCTCTGTCCATCATCGTAACCTTGTCCAGTTTCAGTGCTGACGGTCTGATGCGTCGCGTGTGGCGGCGCTCGATGACCTACACTCTGGGTACCACGCTCATCGCCGCAACGATCAGCTGCCTGTTGTATATTCTCATTCACCCGGGCATGGCTGGCGTTACCATAGCCGATGGAGCGGGTCTGCGGGCAGAACAGTTCAGTTATTTTCAGCACATCAGCAACCTGATTCCAGCCACGTTTTTCTCCCCGTTCCTTGAACAACAGGTGATGGGCGTGCTGTTGATTGGTATTCTGGTTGGCGTGGGCATGCGTTTTATCCCTGATTACGATTCCCGTCACGCAATCATGGCTTTTTTCAAAGGCGCTCACGGGCTGTTGATGGTGATTACCGGATGGGTGATTACTATCATCCCGCTGGGTCTGTTTGGCTTTATCACGGCCACGGTGGTGCAGATTCGCTCCGGTCAGTCAATTAAAGGAATAGGCGAATACCTGCTGATTGTCGTCCTCGCCAATCTTGTGCAGGGTTTTCTGGTGCTGCCTCTGTGGTTAAAATATCATGGCATTCGCCCCTTCGACAGCATGCGCCGTATGCTTCCTGCCCTGTCGCTTGCCTTTTTCTCCAAATCATCCGTTGGCACGCTGCCCGTCACCATGGACACGGCCGAAAAAAATCTGGCTGTCCGTCCTGAAATCAGCCGCTTCGTGCTGCCCCTGTGCACCAGCCTGAACATGAATGGCTGCGCCGCCTTTATTTTTGCGACGGTGATTTATCTGATGCAAAATCACGGCATCGTTGTGTCCATTCCCATGATGGGCGTGTGGGTTCTGATTGCCACCATCGCCGCGATTGGCAACGCCGGTGTGCCCATGGGCTGCTTCTTTCTCAGTGCCAGTCTGCTGGCCAGCATGAACGTTCCGATTACCCTGATGGGCGTGATTCTACCCTTCTACAGCCTGATTGACATGCTGGAAACGTCGCTGAATGTATGGTCTGACACCTGTGTCGCCAAAGTGGTGAATGACACCCTGCCTGCCGATTCCGACTAGTGCCTTATCAATATTCAATCTTGGGGTAGGGTGGGCAAAGGCCCAGCCTACTGCATATCCGGATCATTCCGCATTAGTAACACATGCATTGTTTTAAATCATTCAGCGCTCCAGGAGCGAATGCATTCTCGAACGTCAGCCTGTCACATCCCTGAAACGCTGTAGAAAAGGTACAAAGGGTGGGATTTCACGATAATCGAGCGTGATGGATAACAGAACCGGCAAAGGGTAATCCGCTGATTGCGCCAGATGCTGGTGTAATTCCTCCAGTGAATGAACATCATGACTGTACAATCCCGGAAACATATGCGCCATCCCGCTTCCATACAAACTTTTTTCAAATACGTTGTCCTTTGTTTTTCCGCTTAGATACAGGCGATCACGGTCGTAGCACATGGCGTGGGCGTTGTTGTTGAATACGATAAACCGGATCGGCAGGCCATACTGTATGGCTGTGTGTATTTCCATGCCATGCATCAGCAAGGCACCGTCACCGAGAATGCACCAGGTTCGCTGATCACGCTTTAGGCATGCTCCGATGCTGGCACCAAGGGCATACCCCATGCCTCCCATGCCAAGCGCTATCCCAAAATATGATGCACCCTTGAGGTAATGAATCGCCGCACCCCCAGTGTTTCCGGCGTCGGCAAACACCAGATCAGCGTCACTTATTGCCTGATTGAGCGTTGTAAAAATCGATTCAAAACACAGCTCAGGCGTTTCTATAGCATCAAAATAACAGGGCTTTTCGAAGATAACAGGGGTGTCGGCTGCTGCCTGTCTGTCGCTGACGTGCAATTGCTGGACGAGCGCGTGCAGATCGGCTTTCAGACATCCTGTCAGGATGTGTACAGGCTCTCGGTTATTAGTAAAATCATAGCATGGGGCACTGGTATTCAGATAAATAATCGGCCGCGAATCAAGATAAGGCTCGAGACCCAGACGGCTCATCAACTGCAAACGGGTTCCTGCAGCGATAATTGTTTTCGAGGCACGCGCCGCATCGATGACTGAGTCGTGACCAGCAATCCCGCTGACACCTGTAAATAGCGCTGACCTGTTATCCCAGGCCGACTTTGCCTCAGGCGTCACCGCTACGCGCGCATTAAGACGCTCAACCAGCTCACGCAGTTCTTCCTCGAGATTCTGTCGGTGTATTTCTTCCCCGATCAGCACCAGAGTTTCTCCCGGATTCATCGGCAATATTGACGTCAGCCTTCCTGGTTTGCGGGCAAGTCCAGGCACGGCAGCCGGCAACAGGTTTTTGGGGGAAACGGTCAGTTCCTGTGTCTGGATGTTTTTCGGTATCAGCAAAACAGAGGTACCAAAAGGCGGCGTCAGCGCCTGCTGGATCGCCTGCTGTAACTGACCAGGAAAATTTTCCGCTGACCGAACCTCAGCAAAATATTTGGATGCCACGCTTGAAAACAACGCAGCTGCCGATAAACTGCCATTCAAACCACTGGCATCCTGAAACGCCCCCTTACCCTCAAGGCTCATGGGCGGCATTCCCACAACGGCCAGAACCGGCTGCTCTGATGCCAGAGACTCCGCAAGAGCCGGTACCAGATTCAACGCGCCACCACCGGAGGTACTCATCACGACCCCAAGCGTTCGCGACACGCGACTGTATGCGTCAGCCATGCAGCCGGCAGAAAATTCATGCCTGGCCAGAATAAAGCGCAGGGGCGACTCAAGCCTTACGATGGCGTCCAGAATGTCTTCGATATTAGCGCCGCTCACGCCGAACACATGGCTAACACCGGATTTATGGAGTGAATGAGCCAGATAATCGGCGAGTGTCATCATGGATGAACCTTATCGTGGCTACGAAAGAGTAAACGCCGTGCCCAGGCCCTGCTTCATGGCGTTCGTATACACCTGCGATGCCACGCTCATGTCCTGAATGGCCAGTCCCACGGACTTAAAGACGCTCAGTTTATTTTTGAAATCATCGTGTTTTTGTAATAAAAACGGCCCCAGCTCCACGATAGCGTTCTTTTTCAGCAGGCCCTGCTCCACTGCGCTGATGATTTCACCCGACTCCGCCAGCACGGCTTCGCGCTGGTCTGCAATCACCACCGCTTCATGCAACAGATCATTGGCGATTTCCCGCATGACACGCGTATGCGAACCAATGGCATTGATGTGGGCGTGCTTCTGTACATCCTGCCGGTGAATCAAGGGTTCTGTGCTGCTGGTTGCGGTGCAGATGACGTCGGCTTCGGCAACAGCCTGAGCAACGGAATCCGACACCTCGATATTGTATTGGTGCTCGAATTTTTTCGCCATTTGCCGGGCATTTTCACTCGTACGCGACCATAACGAAACCCGTTTGATATCCCGTACCGCCGCTACGGCCTGAAGCTGAGTTTCTGCCTGTACACCAGAACCGATGATCGCCACATGCGTGGCAGACTCAGAGGCAAAATACCGGGTTGCCAGTCCGGATATCGCGCCGGTGCGCAGGGCGGTGAGGTATCCCGCGTCCATCAAGGCTTTCGGTTCACCGGTTTCAGCATCCAGCAGCATGATGAATCCGTTGATCACAGGTTTTTGTCTGGCCACATTATCCGGAAAAACGGACACAACCTTCAGACCCAGCACCTTCTCCCCGGCGAGGTAGGCCGGCATGCTCAGAGTCAGAGCGTGGGCCTCATTCACGGGAATACTGGTACGAAGAGGCAGCTGCACCTGATGACGTGCGAGCTGGATAAAGGCTCGCTCCATGGCATCAATAGCCTGATTCATATCAATACTCTGTTTGACATCATTCAGCGAAAACAAGTGCAGACTCATGGCATCCTCCTTAAATTAATGCCGCCAGACGACAGGCCTGATCGATGGCATGCCGCGCGTCCAGCTCCATGGCCTTGAATGCGCCGCCTATCACGTGCACCGACAGCCCAGCCTGTCTGAGCGGCTCAACCAGATCGCGCAGCTCGGTCTGTCCGGCACATACCACGACGGTATTCACCGGCAATACCTGTACCTCACCGTTGATGCGGATATGCAGGCCCTGATCATCAATGCGCAGGTATTCAACACCCGAGAGCATGACCACTTTTTTATGCTTCAGGCTGAGCCTATGTACCCACCCGGTTGTTTTGCCGAGGTTTTTGCCGAGCTTTTCTTTCTTTCTCTGCAACAGATACACCTGGCGCGGACTGGGTTCGGTTACGGCCGGTTTCAGACCGCCGCGGTGTTCGGCGTGCATATCAATGCCCCACTCGTTATAAAATTCTGAACGCTCATTTTCTCCGCGCGAATGAGTCAGCCATTCTGCTACGTCAAAACCTATCCCGCCAGCCCCGATGACAGCTACCTTGTCTCCCGGTGTTTTTATTTTTTCAATAAGCTCAATGTAGCTCATTACCATCGGATGCTGAATGCCTTCAATGTCGGGGGTACGCGGTTTGATGCCGGTAGCCAGAACCACGTCGTCGTAACCCTGCAGCGCGCTGATATCGGCGCTGGTGTTCAGGCGGATATCGACCTGATATTTTTCCAGCTGCCAGGAAAAATAATTAATGGTGTGCTGGAACTCTTCTTTTCCTGGAATATTTTTAGCCAGATTAAACTGCCCGCCCAGGCGTCCGCTTTGTTCAAAAAGGGTAACCTGATGACCCCGTTCGGCCGCAACGGTCGCAAAGGCAAGGCCGGCCGGACCTGCGCCCACCACAGCAATACGCTTGGGGCGATGCACGGTCTGATACACCAGTTCGGTTTCATTGCAGGCACGGGGATTAACCAGACACGAGGCCGATTTATTGACAAAAACCTGATCGAGACAGGCTTGATTACAGGCAATACAGACATTAATCGCTTCGCGTTCGCCAAGGCGCGCTTTTTCTGCAAACTGAGGATCGGCAAGGAAAGGCCTTGCCATCGATACCATGTCGGCCTTCCCTTCTTCCAGCAGACGGTTGGCAAGCTCTGGCGTGTTAATGCGGTTGGAGGTAATCACCGGTATGGACAGCTCCGGTCGCAGTCGTTTGGTGATGTCAGTGAAGGCCGCTTCCGGCACCATGGTCGCAATGGTGGGGATGCGCGCTTCATGCCAGCCAATTCCGGTGTTGATCAGGGTCGCTCCGGCCTGCTCAATAGCCTTGCCCAGCTCAACCACCTCCTCCCAGGAACTGCCATCGGCAATCAGATCGAGCATGGACAGGCGGTAAATAATAATGAAATTCTCACCCACGGCTTCGCGGGTCTGTCGTACGATTTCAATCGGAAAACGGATGCGGTTTTGGAATGAACCACCCCATTCGTCCTGGCGTTTATTGGTATGCGTCACAATAAACTGATTGATGAGATAGCCTTCGCTGCCCATGATTTCCACACCATCATAGCCGGCGGCCTGCGCCAGCCTGGCACAGCGCACAAAATGCTGAATGGTTTTTGCCACGCGGCGGCGACTCATGGCCCAGGGCTTGTAAGGGCTGATGGGCGACTTGATGGCACTGGGTGCCACTACAAAAGGGTGATAACCATAACGACCGGCGTGCAGAATCTGCATGGCAATTTTACCACCGGCATCATGAACGGCCTGGGTAACCAGCTCGTGACGATGCTGCTCGCTGGAGTTAGTCATTTTGGCGGCAAACGGAGCGAGACGACCAGCGCGGTTTGGTGCGATCCCCCCCGTTACAATCAGGCCGGCGCCACCAAGGGCGCGTTCGCGATAAAAGGCAGCCAGACGCTGCAGGCCTTCCTTATCTTCCTCAAGGCCGGTGTGCATCGACCCCATCAGAATACGGTTTTTTAGCTGAGTAAATCCCAAATCAAGCGGCTGAAACAGAGCCTTGAATGGCGTATTATCAATTCTTAATTCCATGAACCGTCCTTATTTGAACAATTATTCAACGTGACCAGGATACTTTTCTGGTTGCTATCATCGCACCAAGCAGCGTTAAAAATCCACCCACCAGAGAGAACAGCGCTGGTTGTTCACTCAACAGAGCATAGCCCATTATGGTCGATAAAACCGGCATGCCATACAGATAAAGAGATGCCTCCGAGGCTGGCATATGATTCAGCACCTGGCTCCAGGCAATATAAGCCAGCGCTCCAGGGAAAACGCCCATATAAATGGCTGCGGCATTTGCGGCCAGACCGGCATGAGTAATTTCCCGACTCAGGCCCGGTAAAAACCACGACAGGAAGAGGGTTCCGCCCCACAAGACCCAGGCAGTAACCACAATGGGATGATACTCACGTAGATAAGGGCGCTGCATCAGGGTATAAAAACTACCCATTAAAGCCGAGATAAAAATCAGCACAACACCTCGACTGAACAGCCCTTCCGTGCTTTCAGCTGACATGAGCATGAAGAGGCCGATGACGCTGATGGTCACCCCCAGCCAGACCAGAATTCCGGGACGTTCTTTTAAAAATATGACAGACAGGAGAATGGTGATCACCGGCATCATCCCGATCACAAAGCTGGCAACGCCGGCCGAAACCGTCATTTCCCCCACGTTCAGGCAGATGTTGTATATGCCAATACCTGCCACGCCAATAAGCAGGAGCTGAATACGGACAGACCAGGGCACATGCGGCCGCGCCGGCAGGCGCACGTACAGGAATAACATGCAGACAGACGCGACCAGAAACCGATAGAGAGCCAGTTCGCCAGGAGAAAACTCAGGCAGGCCTATGCGAATAGCGACAAAGGCTGACGCCCAGACCAGTATGGTAAAAGCCAGTGTTATTTTTACCGTCCATGTGTTCACAATTGTTCCCGTATCCATGCCTGAATGAGAAATAAGGGATTATACCACTCAAAAATGAACTAATCTCGTGACCTGAAGAAAAAACAGAGACGAGAACATGAGCGGGCGATTTTAATGCACATCTTCGTGATTACGAACGGAGTTAAGCAGGCCATGGTTCCGTGCTCCGTACGTGGATTGACTATTTAAAGGTTGATATTAAACCCATTTGATGTTGAAATTCATCATTCTGTATAATTATTTCAGGATATAAACATGACTACTGCAGAAAAAATCAGTCGAATTGTATGTTTTATTACAAATAACAAGAACTTAAAAACCAGCTGCTGCCGCTTTCATTGATGCCCGTCAGTCTGGAACAGATACGAGCCTGGCCCGACAGCGATGTAGCAGATTACTTCTGCCACCATAATCCGGGTTACAGTAAGGCAGAAGCCCAGCAGTTATTCAAGGATCTGCGCGCCTGGATGTGGCTGAGCTTTCGGCGCAGACAGCAACAGAAAGACACCTGGCTGTTTGGCCCTTTGCTTGAGCTTGATAAACTCTGGCATGCCTTTATTCTGCATACCCGTGAATACAGTGCATTTTGTCAGACCCATTTTGGCCAGTATTTCCATCACGATATCGAAACGATTGGTGCGGAACATCAGCAAGACCCGGAAGAGCTCAGCGACTTTCTGCATGATTGCTACGAGTATCTCGGCGAAGACTGGGTCAATCGATATTTTGCCGAGGCACTGGCGTAGACTCATGCTCAGTCTGCGTCTGGTGAGCGTTGTTCAGGGCCCTGCCGGGTATATCGACAAGCTCAGACGGATAACGTATTATCATTACGTTCTTTGCCTTCATGGAAAGCAAACCCTAACCGGATTGAACCAATTTTGGAGTTAATCATGGCTGCCGAGCCCTTGCTGGCTTCGCTGGTCAAACGCCTGCCCTTGCCGGGCAATCAACCAGCACCACAGAGCTATTATCGTTCCAGGCTGTTTATCGTTCCGTTCACAACCAACCCTCTGGTTGCAGCGGCCGGTCCCCTGTTTTCGTTACTTGAACGACTCTGTGTCAGCCCGACTCTTCCGGACATCAACAGCATTCGCGACAACATCGAACACGAACTGCACGCATTTAACAGCCGCCTGTGCGGAAAAACCACCGCCGATGATCTCGATGCCATGGGAACCTATCTTCTCTGCGCCACCATCGACGAACTGCTGGGCAAAAGCTATTTACGATTGTATGGCAGCCCTGCTGAGTTTCGCGCGTTTACTCCCCTGTCTTACGACAACGTAGGCCCGGAAGAGCGCTTTTTTGACATCGTGAATCACATCAAGGAACGCCCTAATCAGTACCTGGATTTAATCGAACTGGCTTATTATTGTCTGATTGCCGGATTTGAAGGCAAGCAGCACCAGCGGGCCGATGGACGCATGAATCTGGACAACCTGATTGAAGAGTTATTTCAGCTCATTCAGCAGTATCGCGTCAACAAATCACATCAGCTGTTCCGCAGCCATAAAAAAATTGAGGTACCATCCAACAGCCACAGGCGTGTTCTGATTCTGGCTGGCCTCTGCGTGGCCTTGCTGGTATCAAGCATCACAGCCAGCTACGTACTGCTTGAAAACAAGGCAAAAGCCGTACAGCTCGGTCATACTGTCATTGCCAGGCTGGACGATTAATGGATATTACGCTGCAGACACTGTGCGATGCGCTGACTAAGGTCATGACGCTGCTTAAGCCCCAGTCAAACCCGCTGTCCTTTGTTTTGCTGACGGGTAAAATCAATCAGGGAAAAACAGCCCTGCTGCGACAAAGCGGCCTGCAGTCCTGGCCTATGGATACTGTCAACGGCGCCCACATCTTTTATAACGATCACGGTATTATCCTGGAGTTGGGTGAGGACTGGCTTAATCAAAGCGACAGCCTGCTCGCCTATACCTGCAAACACCTCAACCGTTGTCACAAAAACGTTAAAATCAGCGGTCTTATCCTCTGCGTTGACAGCCGTGAACTGCTGCAGGTGGAGCCCGCGGAGCTTGACGAATACAGCCAGGCGCACGGCCAATTGCTGCAGCGTTTTGGCGAGGCGCTGGGCTATTACGTTGATCTTGCGCTGATTTTTACCAAACTCGATTCTCTGGCCGGTTTTTGCGAATTTTTTCAATCCGAACACAGCAGCAACCTGGCCGAGCCACTGGGCTTTTCGCTGCATTGCTCCAAACCACGGGAAAAACTGCTGGCCAGCTTTCGCCTGCAATACGATCATATGATAGAGCTGCTGGGGCAAAAAATTATCGCCAGACTGCACCCCGCCCGTTCTGGAGCCAAACGCACGCTGATTCGTGAATTTCCTCTGCAACTGGCGAGTTTCAGTATTCCCGTGCAGACCATATTACTTAAGGTTCCCAGTAATTATTTTCGTATCCAGGCTGTTTATTTCACCAGCAGCGAACAGGGTGGACAAAGTATTGATCGCCTGAATCAAAAAATTCAGCATGAATACGCTCTGACCGTTCAGGATAAAATTCCGCAATCCAATAACTACCGCACCTATTTTATCGAAGGCGCTCTGCGTTCGTTTCAGCTGCAGACACAGCGGCATACGCCACGCATTAATAAAAGCCAGAAATGGTATATCGGCCTGACTGCTTCGGCAGCCGCACTGCTCCTGTCTCTGGTGGGCTACCAGTATGTCACGGCGTCGAGGCTGCTCGACGAAACGAGCAAGGAACTGTTGACCTACGAAACCCTGATCAGTCAGACCAATGACAAAACGGCAGCTCTGTATCATCTGTCTCTGGCCGAGGCCAGACTGGGTGCGATTCCTTCAGGACTGCTCAGTTCGTCGCTCTTGAAACAGCTGAAAGTTCAGCTGCATGAAAACACCGATAAGACCATCAAGCAGCAATACGTTCCTGATCTGCTGGCCACAATTGAAGGCGTGCTCAGCAATCCGGGCACCTCTCAGCCAGAGCGCTATAAAGCGCTGAAGGTGTACCTGATGCTGTCAGATACCCAGCATTTCTCCGAGGCCGAGGTGTTGAACTGGTTCACTGAGTATTGGAAGAAAAACAATCAGGGGCAGTTAAACAGCAGGCAGCGCCTGTTACTGGCTACCGTTCTGAAACAGCCGGTGCAGGCTTTGCCTGTTAACCAACAGGCCATCAGCGATGCACGTAATTACATGAACGCCCTGCCGGCGCCTTATCTGTATTATTCGCTGGTCAAGGAACAGCTACCGCAACAGAGAATCCCCATCAGCGTAGATGGTTTTGATTTAACAACGCGTGAGTTGCCCGGGTATTTCACCAAGGCCGGCTTCAATCAGGTGGTCGCTCAGTTGCCGGACATTTCGTCCAGACTGTTGAAGGAAAACTGGGTGTTACAGCGACAGGATCTGGATAATCTGTACGACAAGTTACTCGAAGCCTATTGTTTTGAATACATCACCTGGTGGAAAAATTTCATCGAACGCACCCGGCCACAGCATTTTCAGGGTTATCAGCAGGCCCGCCTGCTGACTCAGGTTCTGTATCAGAAAAAATCGATTGCTACGCTGATTGACCTCATCCAGCAGGAAACCAGTCCGGATATGAGCGACGAGTCAGAACTGTTCAATCATAAAATCGCCAGCCAGTTCACTACCCTGAGTCTGATGAGTCATTCATCCACCATGGAATTGGCCCGTAATGTAAACGAGCTGGAAAAATACCTGACCACGCTGTCGCTGGTAAACGACGATGGCCGTACAGTGTTTGAACTCACCCGCGCGCGTTTTCAGAGCGATACCCAATCAGATCCCCTGAGTTCCCTGTATAATAAATCGCATCAATTACCAGAGCCGGTAGCGACCTGGGCCAAACAGATTGCTGATGATACCTGGTTTATTTTCATCAATGAGAGCAAGAGTTATCTGAATGCGCAGTGGAAAAAGCACGTGTACAGCAGTTACGAAACCCAGATTGCCAATCGTTTCCCCATGGATGCGACACAGAAAAATGATATTGCCCTGGAAGATTTCGATCGTTTTTTCCAGCCCAACGGCACCTTGAATTCGTTCGTAACACAATATCTGCAACCCTTTATTGATACAAGCAACCCGCAGTGGCAGCCTAAGGATCGTAATGGTTACGTTTTACCGATCTCAGCGGAACTGATAAATGAGCTGATTCGCGCCAACGTGATCAGCAACATGTTTTTCCCGGAAAAAAGTGCGTCCAGCCGCATTGAATTCAGTCTACAGAAAATCAGCCTGGATCCGATTGTAGCCAGCTTTCAGTTAAGTCTCGGTAATACGGCGCTGACGGACAATCAGGAAAGCGAGTCGTTCACCTATTTCAAATGGCCTGAATCGAACGCCAGACTGCGCCTGGATTCCATCGAAGGCAATCATTTTGAGCTGGAAGAATCAGGCACCTGGGCATTTTTCAGAATGCTGCAGAAAGTCAACGTCCTTGTTGACAGCAACGATAGTTCCAGCCTGGAAATTCTGTTCGAAGTAAATGGTAATTCCGGACGGTATATTCTAAAAACCCAGAATCAGATCAATCCGTTCAGCCCGGGCATTTTGACTGGATTCAATCTGCCCCCATCGGTTGCATAAGCCAAAGAATCAAAAGCAGCATCCAGGCACGATCCCAACCTCAGGAAGAATAATGGACAACAAAAAATCAATAATGCGAAACCACGCCCTGAATTTAAGAAAAAACATGACCGATGCGGAAAGCCGGATATGGTATTACCTGAGAAACAGACGTCTGGCTGGGTATAAATTTGTGCGTGAGTATGTCATTGGCAGTTATATCGCTGATTTTGTCTGTAGAGAGAAAAAATTAATTATCGAAATAGACGGGGGTCAGCACATGTCTGCAGTGACGTATGATCTGCAACGGACCCGGGCTTTGGAGACTATTGGCTATCAGGTGCTGCGCGTCTGGAATAATGAAGTTTATGAAAACATTCAGGGCGTGATGGAAGGAATCCTGAACGCTCTTGAAGCAAGATCGTCAGAATAAAAGAACCACTGTGTGCAGGCGGTTATTCTGGTGATATTGCCCCAATAAAATCCAGGCACCCATCTCCCTGGTTAAGGGAGATGGGTGCCTGTTTGTGCCAGACCGTAGCCCTGATGCCCAATGTTATCCGCTCCCTTCTCCCTGGTTAAGGGAGAAGGGTCGGGGATGAGGGTTATTTCATCAGGTAAACCATTACCTGATGCAGAGCCTGTAAAATTTATTCTGGGGTTTCAGGTATATAGCTCCCATCGTTTGACGAACTTACCCTCATCCCCAGCCCTTCTCCCTTAACCAGGGAGAAGGGAGCATGTTTGTGCCAGACCGTAGCCCTGATGCCCAATGTTATCCGCTCCCTTCTCCCTGGTTAAGGGAGAAGGGTCGGGGATGAGGGTTATTTCATCAGGTAAACCATTACCTGATGCAGAGCCTGTAACATTTATTCTGGGGTTTCAGGTATATAGCTCCCATCGTTTGACGAGCTTACCCTCATCCCCAGCCCTTCTCCCTTAACCAGGGAGAAGGGAGCCTGTTTGTGCCAGACCGTAGCCCTGATGCCCAATGTTACCGATGTGACCGGGCATCTTTTTTACCTATGTGCCGGTCACACAGCTTGCGGTTAAATAATCACCGCCGTACCATAACACAACACTTCCGCGCCGATTTGCCCCAGATCCGTCGCGTCGTAGCGCATTCCTACCACCGCGGTTGCTCCTGACTGCAGGGCGTGTTGAACCATCAACTCATACGCCTCACCACGCGCGTGTTCACACATTTCCGTGTATGAACCGATTTTTCCGCCCACGATGGATTTCAATCCACCCATAATACCCTGCGAAATCGTCGGCGAACGAACAACTATGCCGCGTACAACTCCCAGATACTGCTTAATGTCCCTGCCTTCAAATGAATTAGTCGTAGTAACGGGAATAGACATGATAATTTTCCTTAACGGTCAGCCTTGAATATACGCAATAAACACTCTACATTGTAGTTTGACAATCTACATTACTCAAAGGACGAGCATCATGTCAGACAGAAAACTCCTCGTAAGCTCCGCAATGACCGCGTTTCTCACCCTTGCCGCAGCCCAGGCTGTTGCCGCCGATGCGCCAACGGAAAAATGCTATGGCCTGGTCAAGGCCGGTATGAACGACTGCGCCACGGCCACCGCATCCTGCGCCGGCTCAGCCACCAAAGACAATCAGCCTGATGCCTTTGTGTTTATGCCGACCGGCTTATGCGAGAAACTGGTGGGTGGCAGTTTAAAACCCCTTGAAACCAATACCAAATAACATGGAGTAACTCATGATTCACTCAATTACCCGCTTTCTGCTGGCAGCCGTCTTTACTCTGAGTGCCATCCTGCCGGCTCAGGCTGCAGAAAAACTCATCCTTGATGACCAGCACAGCTACGTGTTATGGCACATCAATCACCTGGGTTTTACAACTCAGTCCGGTAAATGGTATGTCAAAGGCTTTGTTCTGCTCGATAAAGATCATCCACAAAACAGCAAGGTAGAAGCCACCATCGACCTCAACAACTTTGTAACCGGCCTGCCGGAACTGGACAAGCACCTGAAAAGCCCCCTGTTCTTCGACACAGCCAAATACCCCACAGCAACCTTTATCAGCAGCAAAGTGGACGTTATCAACGATCACAGCGCAAGGGTAGAAGGCTCGCTGACCCTGCATGGCATCACAAAGCCAGTCACCCTGGATGTTACCCTCAACAAAACAGGAAAAAACCCCATTACCGACAAAATGACCGTCGGTTTCAGCGCCAAAACAGAACTCAAACGCTCAGATTTTGGTATGAAAGCCCTGCTCCCCAACCTGGGCGATGAGGTCACGATTGAAATTGGTGCCGAGGCTTACCAGCCCGCAGCCTAAAAGGAACGCGACATGCGACTGAAAAACAGTGACGATCATTTTGGTCTTGTGGCCATCCTGCTGCACTGGACAATGGCCATTTTAATCATAGGCCTGCTGGCACTGGGCCTGTATATGGTGTCCTTACCCATCAGCCTGCAAAAGCTGAAACTGTATGGCTGGCACAAGGAGTATGGGTTTCTCGCGCTGGCACTGGTCATTATCCGGCTGTTCTGGCGATTGCTCAACACCACACCGCGCCTGACGCTGCCCTGGTTTGAACGGATAGCGGCACGCGCGGTGCACTGGGCTTTTTACCTGATGATGCTGGCCATGCCCATATCCGGCTGGCTGGTCACATCAGCCGCTGGTTTACCGGCCTCCTTTTTCGGCCTGTTTACCCTGCCCAACCTGATAGCACCCAACGAAGCCCTGCGCCCTGTCTTCGAAACAGCCCACGAATGGATTGGCTACCTGCTGATTCTGACCATTATTCTTCATGCTTCGGCAGCGCTGAAACACCATTTTATCAATAAAGACGACATTTTGCGGAGGATGATTTCATGATCAAACGTCAAGCGCTGTATCTGGTACTGGCCTTGCTGCTGCCCATGCTGGTTCATGCGGCTCCAGTAGCCTGGCAGATGATTCCTGAAGAAAGCCAGCTCAGTTTCACGGCCACTCAAAATAACGCTCCGGTTTCAGGGCAGTTCAAATCATTCACTACCGATCTGCTGGTTGATCTTGAGCAGCTGAACAACAGCCACGTTGAGATTGTGGTGGACATCAATTCGCTCAGCGCCTCCTACGCCGATTTAAAAGATACCTTGATGACAGCAGACTGGTTTAATACCAGCCTGTTTCCCAAAGCCGTATTCAAAGCCAGTGAGTTTGAAAAAACCGGTGATCATGCCTGGCTGGCGAAAGGTACTCTGACGATTCGTGATAAATCCGTACCCGTCACCCTGACCTTTACGTCCAGGGATATTACGCCAAATAAATGCATCGTTACCGGCAGCACTGTCATCAAGCGCTCGGCTTTTGGCGTGGGACAGGGAGACTGGGCCAGCACGGATGAAATCAAAGATGATGTGACGGTAAATTTCACCATCACCGCCGTTACCTCAGCCTGAACGCACAACGGGCAAATCCGACCAGCGGGTGGTATAACAGGGCGAGCGCATGTTCGACTGCATGGCCCAGGCCCGGTTATAACCCTCCGCAGCCAGCTTGATGGTATGGCTGCCAAAGCGACGGTTAATCGCATCCAGAACACCCATTAACTGCCCTTGCTTCAGCAACTCGCCGGGCTCCGGCTGGTAAAACAAATTGAGTTGCTGCTGCGATTGATCAATCAAATCCTCCAGCATAACCCCCACTTTTTTATAAAATACCCCGGCTTTAAACAAACGCTTCAGACACTCTTTCGCAGCCCGGGTGATCACCCGGGTGTCATTACTGGCGATCAGCAGGCCGCAGTCCATGCTGTTGGTGTATTGCGCCAAATCCCCGCGATGCGGATTGCTACGCACAAACACATACACGCGCCGTGCAAGCAGCCCGTGCTGGCGTGCCTTTTCACAGGCGCGGGCACAATGACTGCTGACCGCCTCGGCAAGAGACGAAAAATGCGTCTGCATGCTGCCAAAACTTCTGGACGACATAATGCTGTGTCTGGGCGCCGCCTCATCCGAACGGTCACAGTTAATCCCCTGGAGCTCCATGGCGGTGCGCATCAGAACCACATTGAATTTCTTTCTGATCATGGGTGCATTGACTGCCGCCAGATCACCCGCACTGTAAATACCCTCTGCCATCAGTTTTTTCTGCCAGCGGCGTCCCACGCCCCAGACCTCCCCTACCTCAATTCTGTCCAGCCACTGCCGCTGATGATCGATATTAAAGGTGGGTATTTTCAACTCTTTTTTGCAGATATGATTAGCCAGCTTGGCCAGCGTTTTAGTCGGGCCAATGCCAATGGAAGTCGGGATGCCGGTAAATTTCAAAATGCGCTGGCGCAGATCCTGACAAAACTCATCGTGTCGATGAGCTGGCATGGAGCGCAAATCCAGAAAGGCCTCGTCAATCGAATATACCTCAACCTGAGGCCAGGCCGCCTCAATCACGCTCATCACGCGCTGGGACATGTCGCCATATAGAGTATAGTTAGACGAAAACACCTGTATCCCATGCTGTCGACACAGGCTCTTGACCTTGAAAAAAGGCTCTCCCATGGCAATACCCAGCGCCTTTGCTTCGTTGGATCGGGCAATCACACAGCCATCGTTATTGGACAGCACCACTATGGGTTTATCGCGCAGATCCGGACGAAACAGGCGCTCGCAGGAGGCGTAAAAATTATTGCAGTCGACCAGGGCAAACATGATCAGGTCGCCGGGTGAATAACGTGCGTCACCACCCCCCAGATCACCAGGTCTTCATCATCGCCGATTTCAACAGGTGGGTAACGATCATTCTCCGGTAACAGACGTATCCGCCCGCCTTCCCGCGACAGGCGCTTCACTGTTAACTCGCCATTCACCGCAGCAATCACAATTTTTCCGTGCACGGCCTCCAGACTGCGATCCACCACCAGCATATCACCGGACATAATACCGGCGCCGCTCATGGAGTCTCCCGAGGCGGTTACAAAAAACGTAGCCGCCGGATGCCTGACCAGATGATGGTTCAAATCCAGATGTTGCTCGATGTAATCATCCGCCGGAGAAGGGAAACCGGCGCGTACCGAACAGGCATAAAGCGGCAGCTGGTACGTGCTGGTCTCAAGAAAGCCTTTTACGTCTTCTACCCGGGACAGAGGTACACGCAGCAGCTTGGTCGCCTCACCGTATTTGCCCTGTCCTCTGGGTCGCCCGGCGTTCTCTCTTCTACCGCCATGACTCATATTGTTCACCACTTGAATTGTGTTACATAAATCAATAATAGAGAGAAACCCAATGTTTGTAAACCTGATCACGAAACCCTGGCACTCAATACAGACTGATTTAAGGCAGGGGAATGAAAAAAAAGCTGTCACTATCAAACAAATAGATTATAATTTAGACAACAATATATTTTTTCGGACCAAAAATAAATGAATCCAGAACAAATCCAGAAACTCAGCCTTGAGCTCGGATTGTGTTATGAACAAAGTATTCACGAAGAACAGCTGGTTAAGGAATACACTGGAAGGCTCGACATAACGGCTGCCTCGGAGCGTGCAGAGGCCTGCTGGATCATGGAGGACATCGTATCCATTCAGGTCAAAAAAACGCTGCTTTTAAGTACCTGGTATTTTGAATACGTTGACGATACAGAAAGAGAAACGCTTATCCATTTTTTTTATCAGCTGCTTCGCGCCGGCCATCGCCTCAGCATCAACACGGCAAATGGGCTCGAAACCATCGACAACAGTACACAGCTGCACAGCCGCTTATCGCGTTTTGTTCCTTTGCGTGCAACAGAAGCGTTCCAGCGCAGCGATACCGTTATTATCGATGCCCGTATGCTCCAGCGCATCCTCAGCACGCTGCTTCGCAAGTATGATGGAGATACACACATCCCGGTGAAATTATCGCAGCAGCTGGAAGACAATATCGCCGCACAGGACAGCCTGGCTGTGACGTTTAACTCCCCTGCAGACAGGGAGTTCTGGCATTCACCCACACTCTGTGACAAGGTACGGCATATCACCCTGTCTTCCTTCGAGCCGGATAATGAATACCTCGAACATATGGTGCATACATTCCGATACCTGGAACATATCCGTTTCAACCGATTAACGCTCAGCATACCGCTGCTGGCATTGCTGCTGCAGATGCCCGGACTCAGAAAACTGAGCATCGTCCGCTGTCGCCTCATTCATCAACATCCACTGGACATGGAGTCCCTGGAACTGACCGATATCCTCATCAAAAATTCCGACATGAATACCGGAGCCATGTTCAATCTAATCAGGCATAGTCCTCGCCTGGTTCGCCTGAGTATCATAAACTGCCGAGAGCTGGACGACGCGCCGCTGGATCTTGCCCCGGGTTATCTGCCGCATCTCGAACACTTGAATCTCGACGAAACCGCACTGAGCCAGCAGCAACAGGATGCGCTCGTTAGTGCCGCCCCTAATATCCGTACATTAAGCCCTGGCCTTAGAAAATCAGCCCGGCCAGAACTGCACCCTGGCGCGAGGCCGGTCGTGCTTAGACCTGGTGGACTACGCAAAGACATCAGAATGGAATGGGGAAATAACACCACCAACCCAAATGCCGGGAGCGTCCCGTCTTCACTAGACGCTGACTGGCCCTTTGAACGTCTCACCAGCGTATGCGTGGCGGACATGCGCCTGCATGAATCGCGAGTGCGACGAATCCTGTCAAGCCCCGTTCTTACAAGCCTGGATCTGAATAACAGTCAATCTACCAACGAGAGCCTGCTGGCGGTTCAGGATCTGTGTGTGCCGTCATTACAGACTGGCCTGCTGAATAACACCCTTATTGATGGTCAGGGGCTTCAGGCGCTGTTCAACATGGCACCGAAACTGGAGTGCCTGTCAATTCGTCACTGCAGTCAGCTGCATGTTGACGCCGCACCCCTGATTTTAAAAGGCAGGCGCGGACATCTGGACAGACTGTACGCCAGCAACTCCTCACTGACTACCGATCAATTAAGCAGCATTCTGCAGGCGGAGACCAATCTGTCAACGCTTGATTTAAGTCGGTGCAAAAAAGTCGATCTGGATAAGTTAAGACTCAAGCCCGGTCAGTTACCTCATCTGATAAGCCTGGGTCTCAACGATATGAACATCAGCGCCGCCGCATTTGAATCCCTGTGGCAGGCAGCACCTAATCTGCTCAATCTCACCCTAAAAAAAAGCACGATAGCACTGCCAGAAAGATTAAAAACAGGCCGATTGATGAACCTGAGTGCGGCTGGAAGCACGCTCAGTGCCAGGAGTATTGACACCCTGTTCAAGGCTAACCCGTCTCTGGTCACGATGGATATATCAAACAGCCCCCTGGGCTGCCAGCTTCCCAATGCCTCAGAGACCATGCTGAAAGATTTGACCTGCCTTATCATGAATGGTATTCAGATGACGGATCGGCAACTAGACAGCATCATTTGCAGGGCACCCGGCCTGCGCGATCTCGGCATCAATAACCGTTTTGAGAGCACGCTGCCCAGCCTGTCAGCCCAGCAGTTATGTCATTTGAGAATCATGGAAGTCGGAATTCCTGCCCCAGAAGGACAGTCCTATATTTTCAAGCTGCTCGAAGGAGCATCCCATCTCGAAATGCTGGATTTGCACGTTTACAACGACCCTGGCGACAATCCAGTGGAAGGATCATTACCGGGCGTGCACTCGCTTACCATCTGTTTCAAAGAGGATTTCCGCATAGGTTCAAGCCTGGTCTCTCAGATTATCAAGGCCGCGCCCAATGCCCGCTCTATCCGGATTGATATGGCTCATTTTCGGGATAGTCTGCCTTTTTCAGTCCAGCCCCGGCACCTGAAACAACTCCGCCAGCTTTCGATCATGGGCTCCGACATGACCGCAGAGCAACTGCTGTCTCTTATTCAGGCGGCCACGTCCCTGAAGAAGCTCAAGCTTGAGTATTGTTCCCGGTTGTCGCAGTGGGACGTTAATTGCATCCAAAGCATCTATCCCGATATCAGGATATCCAGAAAAAGCACGGCTTCCACGTCTCAGCCCCCTGAACCCGGCCCGCAGGCTCAATCCTCAGCCAGTTCATCACTCATGCACAATGCCAGTTCTTCATTTATGAGCGGGCTCCATTACACAGTGAAGGCAGACAGTGATTTTCAGGCCATACCAGGAATAGAACTCACCACCCGGAAAATTTTTAGCGGGCATAAAGGAGCCCCCATCATCAGTACAAATAAGTATCATCTGTCCACGATGCGCTGGGATCAGCAGCGGCGATGCTTTACTCCTTACCAGCCAGACGAGAAGAATATCGTCCCGATAGCTCCCACTATCCTGCCCCTTGCCGCCATCCCTGAGCATTTCCAGCAGTCTGATCCAAAACATTATCGCGCTCAGAAGGAAATACACGGCCTGGTCGCCAATGTATGGCATCAATTACCGGCCGTCAGCACCAAAGACCGTATCAAGGCATTTTCCTGCAACCTCATCCCACAGGACTACGAACTGATAAAGGACAAAGAAACCGGTTATCATTTTTTCCGGGTCAAAACCACACAAAGCCGGCCTCTGCTTTTTCGCTGCATTATCCAATCCGGTTTCGGGCGGGATACCTTCCGGGCAGAAAAAAGCAGTCGCAGACTGCAGCGCTGCCTGAGCAGACTCCGTTTTGATTCAAACTGTCACCTTATCAAAAGCGAAGCGCTGGATACGCTGATGCACAAAAGTGAGAGAACTCGCCTCGCTGCCCTGGAAAAATTCTGCACGTTCAAAAAAGAATCCGGAAAAAACTGGCGGGGAAAACATACGTATCAGCTTTTTAATCACATGATAAGGCATCGGGAAGGAGCCTGTCGTCATCGTGTCCAGCTGTTTACCGTACTGGCTGCTGAACTCAATCTGAGAGCATACAGGGGAAGCAACGAGTGTCATGGCTTTGTCATAACACGACAGCGCAGCGGCAAGGTTCGTCATATCGATCTGGGAGGTGCTTCCTATGGCACGCTGATCGAGCAGGATGAAAACACCAGCGCTCTGGATGACTACCTCGATCCCATGGCAGACACACCTGCCACGCCTGTTTCGACAGCGCCATCCCGCATATCAGAGCCCGCACCCTCTAACCGTTACCGAACCTGGAATAATCGTCCGCTGCGAGCCCGGGATGCGCAATCGCTGACCATGGAGATTCTGGAGCATAGCCAGAGCATGAGAGAGCAACTGGTGATCTTCGAAGACGAAGACAGCATCGAGGCTGTGCAGCAGGCGTTGCTGCGCCATCATTACCCAATGGGGCGGTGCCTCTACAGCCAGAATCTGGACGCTATCTCCCTGACCAGCGGTCGCATTACCAGCGGAACGTACCACAAGGTCCCAAGTCCCATCGCGCAGTTCATCAGCGAAGCCGAACAGAATCCAGATCAGCAATACAACTGGTTTATTAACTGGTCAGACGCGCGCAGCCGGCATAAAGGCCTGAACAGACTGGTGTCCAGCACACGCCGGCAACTGGGCAACCATAATCTGCCAGATAATCTCCATCTGGTGGTGTTGATGGACAGAGAGTCGCTCACCAACATAGATGATGAATTTAAACGTGATCTGCGTAATCGAAGCTGTGCACCCAGACTGCTGCCCACAGAACGCCCCATACCCGCTGAGAAGGTTATTGATGAGCAGGACGTCGTCATCGTCAACCCCCTTGACTGGAAAAAACAGCTGTTCGGTCATGTGAACGCACAGGGCCGGCAGCTCGTTCTGGAAGCAGGCGCTCTGCTGAAAGCCATTGAACAGAATGCCGATGCCATAGCGATTCAAAATCCTCCCCTGCACCTGGCTGAATTCCGCGAATTCCTAAACGAACTGGAAGAAACCGGGAAATTTTATGTCAATGGTGAATGGCACAGACTGCCCTCAGGCTGTTGTATTAACCTGTACAAACCTGTGATTAGCTACGCTATACAGGCCTTTGACCAGCCCACAGCGTCGTCAGCAGCAGTCAATCTGGTCATTAATCAGTCCAACTACGCAACGTTCTTTGAACGCACCCGGCTCGATGAGCAGGGCATGCATTCCGTACCCGGTTTGCTAGAGGCGTATCAACAGCACCTGATCAGGCTCACGATTACTCAGAGTCTGAATAAACTTCAGTGGGTTCAGCTGATGAAGGAAGCAACCCGGCTGGGAATTCGCCTGATTCCTGAACCCGTGGCAGGCGTCATCATCCCGGACGAGCTTCGCAGGTATGCCCAGCCGTTGGACGAACTGAAGGCCGGGGAGACGGTACGGATTTACACGGGCAACGATATGGATTACAGCCAAAAACAGGCTGGCGATACCCAGCACACCATTCCAATCAGTAAGGATACACGTTTTGAATCCCTGTTTATCGCGGTCCAACCTGATGCCGACAAACATTTCATTGGTCATGACAGCGATTTGCTGGCAGCCCTGAAGCGTGGCGACAGTGTTACCCTGAAGGGGAGATTTTCCGAGCTGCTCGTACGCAAAATGCATTCTCTGTTCACGGGGGAGCCATCGTTATTGATCAACGGTGAACGGGTTGTCATTCGTGGCCGCCTGATTCTCATCACGGAAGATGAGCAGCCCTTCGCAGGAATAAGCTGTCAGCAGCTTGATTACGATCCGGAATACGATCTCGCCCGTCTGCACGAAAGCGCTCAGAAAATACTGCGGGAGTGTTACCATAACCTGTCCATTTCTCCCTGTTACGCGCATTTCAGCTATTGTCCAAAAGGCGCCCACGAGCAAGTGATATGGGCCAGAAATCTGGAAAAATCCCTGTATCTGGCCGCCGGAGTACCGCTGCCGCCGGAGCCGGCGAGCAGCTCCAGTCAGACGTCGGTGATGACTCATCAGGTGAGCACGCCGGAAGCGTTAATCGACTATATGAGCACCCGCCCCTTCGGGTTTCTAATCAGCGAATCCGGCGCTGGAAAAAGTCATCTAATGCAGACGGCCCTGCCTGAACACAGTAAAAAAACGGGTAATCCCATCACTGTTTATAACAACCTGTCAGACCTTAAAAAATGGGCGATGCACCGCGAGGGAAGAACCTGCCTGTTCCTTGATGAGGCCAATATTTCGACTCAGGACTACATGATGTTTGATAACCTGGCCCGAGGTGAGGGTGTTATCTGGATAGATGGGCAGCGTTATGAGCTGTCACCTGATCAAAAAGTGGTGTTTGCCGGCAATCCTTATACCTATGGCGGCCGGGTGCAGGCGGATCTGTTTCGGCGCTTTCCGAATTATCTCGAATTCAGACCACAGCCTCTGCGCCAGATGCTGCAGCCCTTGCTGACAGATCTTGAAAACGAAAACGCCGTTTTTGAACAGATTCAAAACAGCATGAAACTCGCACAGGAAGACGGGCTGACGATGACAGTCCGTAACGCATTCATGATTTGTCAGCGTATCAAAGCCATGAAACTGCATCCTGAGTTACGCCACTTTCCAGAAAATATTCTGTTACACCGGGCGATACTGGATGAATTGAAAGGCCTGCGGGTTGACAGATCGAAAGTCGAGATGCTTCGTCGCAGAATCAAAGACGATAACCTGCAGAACGATCCACTGTGGCAGGCGAACAGCAGCGAATTGAAAACCATCCTGCGCCAACGCCTGCCAAAAACCAGTGATAACACCTGGCACTGGACCAAATCACGCGAAAAAACTGCCATTGCCTTGCTGGGTTTTCTTGCCGTTCGCGAGCAGCGCAGGCTGGCAGAAGAGCCTTGCCAGGGCATCAACGGGTTCATGCTGGAGGGCCGAGGCCTGGGACGTGGCCGTTTGCTGAAACTCATTCTTAAGGAAACCAACACAGATTTTATTACCCTCTCGCTGGACAACCCAGCGGAGGCGAAACGACTGTTAATTCATGCCTTCCATCATGGACCAATGGTCTACATTCCTGCCTTCGATAACCGCGCGGATGAAAAACTGCTGAATGATCTGCTGTCTGGAATTGATCCGGATAAAAAAAACCGGCCGCACCCAGACTTTGCCATCCTTGCCACACACGATGGCAGCGTACTGTCTCCTGCCCTGAGCAACCGTTTTACCTGTCTGAACCTCAAGGAAGACAGTATTGAAGAGTTACAGAGTATCATCAAAAAAGCCCTGAACGCGCCCGACCCACTCATCAGCCAGCATCTGACTGAATATCAGCACGCCAGAGACTGGGCCAGACAGGAAGGCATCCATTTACAACCCAAGGCAGTAAGCGTATTGGAAGAAATAAAAAAGGAACGGGATACCGATGATACCGCGACCAGTTCTGCAGGGCCAGGATAAGCCTGGCCATATCCGGTCAACCAGGTAATAATAGGCGATTCTCAATAGCATGATCAGGACAGGAGCCTCTATGCTGTCGGACATCAAACACTACGAACCATCCAATCCAGACCTCTGGCACGGGCGAAAGGACAGCCTCGCTGGCGAGCGCTTTTTCCAGCAGGTAGACGCCAGGGATATCCGCGATTACCAGTTCGTTTCCTCAACACATCAACGCGCCCTGGTCGGATTCTGCAGCGACGAAGGCATTCGCCGCAACGAAGGCCGCACGGGTGCCAAAAGTGGTCCGCTGGCCCTGCGCGAACAACTGGCGAAGCTGTCCTGCCTCAGCGGTGAGCGCTATCTCGACCTCGGCAATATCGTCTGCGAACTCGATTTGGAATCGGCCCAGGAACAACTGGCCCGCATGATTTCCCACTGCCATGAACATGACCACCGCACCTTTGCTTTTGGCGGCGGCCATGAAATTGCCTGGGGCCATTTTCTGGGCCTGAAAGATCACTACCCCGAGCTCGGAATCATTAACTTTGATGCGCACTTTGACCTGCGGCCGGTACCGAAACCTGGCTACGGTACATCAGGTACGCCCTTCTGGCAGATAGCCAGATACTGTCAGCAGCAAAATCGATCGTTTGACTATTGCTGCCTCGGCATACAGCCACATGCCAACACACAAAGCTTGTTTACTTGTGCCGATACGTTTAAAGTCTCCTATCTGACAACGGAGCAAATCAACGAGCGCAGCCTTGATCAGCAAATCGCGTTTCTTGATGCGTTCCTTTTACACAAACAACATATCTGGTTAAGTATTTGCATGGATGTATTTGCTGAAAGCCACGCGCCAGGTGTCAGCGCCCCGCAGGCACTGGGCCTCACGCCCTGGCAGGCGCTGCCTTTGTTGAAATACCTCATGCAAACTGGCAAAGTAGTGAGTGTCGATATTGCCGAGCTCTCTCCGCCACTGGACCACAACAGTAAAACAGCACGACTGGCCGCCACGCTGGCCGCTGAATTACTGGACATTAATTAATGCAAGGAGTATTGCAGATGAAAAAATCCCTGCTGTTTTGTGGGTTACTGTCTTTATTGAGCGGTTTCGCCTTCGCCGTAACGCCCACGGCGCCGGCCAGCAAAGCCTCTGCTCCCACAACAAACGACACCAAACCGCCCATCTCTGCGGCCGATTTGAAACCCGTCGTTCTGATTGCAAAACCCGAACAACCTATTAACTGCCTGTATAAAATGCCACCGAAAACAGCGCATGTTGATCCTGATCTGGTACAGAAATGGTCTGAAAAAGCAGCTCAGCAGTCTTTTGATTTTGATCCGGCCAAAATGACCGAGCAGTTATCTGCCCTCAAAGCCTGCTACACCGAGCAGGGCTGGCAGAGTTTTTACGATGCCCTGCAAAAATCCGGGAACATCAAAGCCATCCAGAGCCAGCATCTGATGGTAAGCAGTCTGGTCGATGGCCAGATAAAAGTCACCGAAGCCAAAGATAACCAATGGAAGGTCAGTATGCCTCTACAGGTTGTCTACCAGAATGAAAATGAAAAGCTGACGCAGAACCTGACGGTTGACCTGCTGGTTGGACGTAAACCAACAGGCGATCTGGGTATCATGCAGATCATCGCCTCCCCTCGTCAGGAGATTGAAGCAGACATAAAAGCAGATTCTGTACCCGCTGCCAGCAAAAAGCCGTAATTTATAAAACACGTGCGCCCAATGGAAGCGCACTTTTTTCAGGATGAACAATGCATTACCGAATCAGCACTTTATTATGCCTGGCAGCCATTAACGCACACGCCAACGTCATTCAGTACATCGCCGGGATCAGCTACAGCAACCCGGCAGAATTGTTTAAGGTACAGAAAAACGAATTTATCATTGGTGGAACCGGGTTTTACACGAACGGAAAATTCGAAGGCACGGCAATAAACTTTAATACCTTTCAATACGAAGACGGCGTCAGTAACACTAACCGCTTCAGCTTTTTACCCTATGGACGCATCGCCACCCGCTTATCGGACAAGGTGGTATTTGGTGTTGACGTCACCCAGCCGATTCATTCCAACCTGGTCTGGGGAGCCAACTCTTTCTCTCGTTACGCCGCAACCGACACGCTGGCAACCGATGTGGATATCAGCCCCCGTCTGTCGTTCAGCGTGACCCGACAATTGTATATTGGCGCAGGATTAAACTTTAACTTCCTGCAGAACAACGAATCCAACTGGGCCATGCCGATCAGTCAGACAGAATATGCCAAACTGATCAACCGCACCTACGGTTTTAACGTAGGCTATGATCTCGGCATGTATTACGCCTTCAATCAGACGAACTTCTTTGGCGCGGCATTTTTCTCAGCCATCAAACAAAACACACGCGGAACCAGCTGGCTGGCCAATCAGGTAAACAACAATCTGCGCTTTGATTTCAGCATACCGGCTACATCCACCTTTAGCTTCGTACATATTTTCAACCCCAAATGGCTGATAAGTCTGCAGGCTTTACGCACAGACTGGAGTGTTAACCAATACGTACGCTTCAAAAATACGGCTGCCACCCCAAAGAACTTCAGCTTTGAAATGAAATTTAAAAACTCCTGGGCCTACATAGGTGCCCTGCGCCGGCAACTCAATGAAAAGATGGGGTTAACCCTGGTAGGCGTTATAGATAATGGTCCAGAGCAGGATCATCTGCGCACCATTAACTTCCCATCTGACACGCAGTATTTCCTGGCTCTGTCAGCAGATTATCATTTCAACAAGAGTAACAGCATTGAACTGTTATATGGGCACGGTTACTCCAAAACTCTGATTGCGAAGCAGTTCAATTTCAATGGCCAACTCATGCCATTAACGACAGGCCGTGTACGCATAAACGCTGATGTGGTAGATTTGAAATACAAAATTCAGATGTAGGTTAAACCCGTTATGACTCATTGCCCCTGTGGATCAGCGCTAACCTATCAGAACTGCTGCGGGCGCTTTATTGATCAGCTGCAGGCGGCCGGCTCACCGGAACAATTAATGCGATCGCGCTACACGGCCTACAGCCTTACCCGCATGGACTACATCAAAAAAACCATGCGCGGCAGGCCACTCGAAGGCTTTGATGAGGACGAGGCCGCGCGTTGGGCGAACAGGATAATCTGGCTGTCACTGACCATTCTGAGCACATCAATGGCCACAGGTGACAAGGGATATGTCGAATTTAAAGCCCGCTACCTCGAAAACGACCGTGTACATTATTTACAGGAAGTCAGTGAGTTTCATCGTGAACAGGATAAGTGGTTTTATATTGACGGCGAATTAAAACCACAGGAAGCGGAAAAGAAAGCCATCTCACGCAACAGCCCCTGCCCCTGTGGCAGCCAGAAAAAATTCAAAAACTGTCACGGAAAAACGCCCATGTGATGTACCCATGCTGGGCCTTGGCCCTACATGGGTTGCATCATACGAGCACTGTTGGATACATATCAAAGCGCACGGTCTTCCCCTCAATACTGCTGCCGGGCTTTAATACCGCGGCGCTGTGCTGCGGCCATTTCACCACGACTTTTTTTAACACGCGCTGCCTGGCCAGCTGAATCAGCTCCAGAACCTGCTCATCCGCCCCAATCATTTGCTGCAAGGCCTGCAGGTCTTTTTTAACAAGCGCGGCTTTTTGTCGCGTGGGGTGCATGGGATCAAGATAAATAATGTCGGGGTAAGACGACGCAGGCAAGGCCTGTAGCCAGGATATGGCATCCGCATGCACCAGAGACAGACGCAGCGCCTGTTTCGACGCTTCATCCTGACGCGCCAGCGCATCTTCTAAAAGAGCGGCCATCACAGGATGCCGTTCCAGCATCAAAACGTCCGCACCAAAACTGGCCAGAACTGCCGCATCCCGACCCCAGCCGGCGGTTGCATCAACGATGCGCATACCTGGCACGGGCCTGCAGGCGCGAACCAGCCCCTGTTTTTTTCCTTCAGCACGCCGTTTTTGCCAGTAATCGAGTTGAAAATCGGCCTGCATGGGTAAAAAAGGCGAAAGACACAGTTGCAGACCATGTTCCGTCAGCAGCAGGCGATCGGGCACCTGATTATCAAAAGGCAGGCCATAACGCTGCGCCAGAACTCTGGCCTTATTCTCCAGCTCTGGGCTGGCACAGGCGACAGCAAGCGCTCTCACAGGAACGAATCCACCCAGGCAGACAGTGAGCGAAACACAGGCACATCAGGATAGGCCAACAGGGCGGGCTGTTCTGTCATGGGCGATAAAATCATGTAAGGTTTCGCACCTGCGGAACGGGCAGCCAGGATATCTGAAACCCGGTCGCCAACAAAGGGTACATCGTCCAGAGCACAGCCCAGGCGCTCAGCCAGGCGCAGCAGCATGCCAGGCGCTGGTTTTCGGCATTCACAACGCCAGTCAGGAAGATGCGGGCAATACTCCACCGCGTCAATCCGCCCTCCTGCAGCGCGAACCAGGTTCTGCATTTTTTCGTGGATAGCATGCAACTGCTCTTCCGTGTAATAACCACGGCCGACGCCAGACTGGTTGGTTGCCACACCAATCAGATAACCCGCCGCTGTGAGGCGGGCAATGGCTTCCATGCTGCCGGGAATAGGCTGAAAATCATCGACTGAGCGAATGTAATGCTGTGAGTCCTGATTGATCACGCCATCTCGATCAAGGAGAACCAGTTTTTTCATGATGACACTCCATACAGTGTTACAGACATACACCCTTCTCTCTGGTTAAGGGCTTTGTTTAATAAATATCAGCCGAACATAAAGCCTGCGCACAGAGTGGCACTCTGATGCCCAATTTTCTCACCGAACCGCTCCCTTCTCCCTGGTTTAGGGAGAAGGGAGTCTGTTTCGTGCCAGACCGTAACCCTGATGCTCAATTTTTTCAGT
>NZ_JBNVZR010000050.1:0-1473 GCF_052527415.1 Legionella navarrensis
ATTCAGATTAAAGTTGTTCATGCCTGGCGAAATGGACACATCCGGCGAGCCAATACAGGCCGATGCCGCATTCAGGCGATTGATAATGCGTCGTCTGTCTGGCTGATTGGCCAATAATACCTGCGCCCGGGTGGTTAAAAATGCATTCACCATTTCCTGTGTCTGATCCTGTATCAGCGTTGGATCAAGCACCACCAGCACCGATGCCACGGTCGTAACCGTCACTTCAATCGTCTCTTCAACCGCCTCTCTGGTTCTCGGTACGGCAAGCGTGGCCGTAACGATGGCCGTCTGCGTTATCCCACCATTTTTTACATCAGCCAGCGTGGTTACATAGGACCCCGTACAAATCATGTTTTGCCCGGGCGTCAGCGTTGTTTCCGGGCAGCTGATCGCTACGGTGCTCGAGTCCTTGAACTTCACGTTGTTCAGCGTAAGACGTCCCGTATTTGTTGTGTCATAAGTGTAGATAATGGTTGTTCCCGGTTCCGAGAAACTTTTAAGGTTGGATGTGACATCCAGACTGAGACTACCCTCATCGACCGGTTTAACGGGATGCGCGGTGGCGCATTGGCTACAGGCCGGCGCCGTACTGCTACCGCCACTGGCTGTCACAGCGTTACTGACCGAGCCGCTTGCATTTTTATTGACCGTTGCCGAATATTGAAAGTTGTAGGTACCAGGTGCCGTACCGCCTGGTATGATGCAGGTAATGATTTGACCCGCAATGGTGCAGCCTGGCGGCATGACCCCCGCTGTCTGACCGGGGCTTAGCGTATCCCGCAGAATTAAATCCGATGTGGACGAGGTGGAAGAAATAACCGTTTTCAAGGTGTAGGCAATGCTACTGGCTACCTTCACCTCGGTACCGCTGGCCGGACTGGCAGATTTGCTGACCGTGATGGCAGCGGCTGTGATTGGATGCGTGGTCGTGCAGTTTGAGCAGGTCGGTGCCGTACTGCTGCCGCCTGTTGGTACGACACGATTGCTCACCGAACCCGTCGCGGTCTGGTTGACAGTGGCCTGATAGGCAAAATGATAGGTGCCAGGAACCGTACCTGCGGGAACGGTACAGGTAATCACCTGACCCGTGGCCGTACAGCCGGCCGGCAGCGTTCCCAGTGTCTGGCCGGCACTCAGGGTATCGGTCAACACCAGATCCGAAGTGGATGCAGCGCTGCTGATGACAGCCTGCAGGCTGTAATCTATGTGGTCTCCCGCAGCAACTGCAGTACCACTCGCAGGACTGGCGGATTTACTTACCGTGATGGCAGCGGCTGTGACTGGATGCGTGGTCGTACAGCTCGTACAGGTCGGTGCGCTGCTGCTGCCGCCTGTAGCTACCACCGCATTACTCACCGAGCCAGCCGCTGTCTGATTCACCGTGGCCGCATAGGTAAAGCTGTACGTACCAGGAACCGTGCCGGCTGGAATGGTGCAGGTGATTATCTGACCCGTGGCCGTACAGCCTGC
>NZ_JBNVZR010000051.1:0-1305 GCF_052527415.1 Legionella navarrensis
TGTGTGACCGGCACATAGGTAACAAAGATGCCCGGTCACATCGGTAACATTACTTTATCATAATTTATAAACTTTGAGAGTTTTCTCATCAAATATAGCCAACGGTAAAAAAGAGAAATACAGAAGCCACTCTGTTTCACTATGAGCCTTCATTCCGATTGTTTCTCCCACAAGGGTTTCCGAAATAAAAAATTCTTTCCCTCGCCATTTCATTGTACCATTTGTTCGAATTTTTCTGGTTAGATCAAAATCATTGCTGTACTCAACAGCAGGTATTTTAGACGGAAATTCACGAGTAGAATGCGTGTATACCCAGGCAGGCCGTTTAAAGCCAAGCCCTTCATGAGGTCTTTGCTCATTAAATTCAGTTTTAAAGGCATCAAATCTCTGCTGTTGTTGAGACTGATTATATTGAGGTGGTAATGTGGTCTCTTTTTTAAGAGTAAGATGCATTCGTTCATGTCGACCATTTTCTTCAGGATGCCCTTTGCGTATACGCTCAGGTACGATGCCTAACTTTATTAACCAAACAGACAACTCTGATAATCCTGCTACAGCATGACTTGCAAAAGGTGCGCCGTTATCACTTCTAATGGCCAATGGTAACCCATACTCAACAAACAAAGTCGTGAGCGTTTGTTTTACTTCTGCGCCAGAAATTCTTGGGGAACCTTTAATCGCTAACAAGTAACGACTGAAATTATCGGTCACCGTCAACGGATAACATAACTGCTTATTACCTAAAAAAAACTGGCCTTTATAATCCATACTCCATGAGTCATTCGATTGACCGCATAGAACAAAGGGTTCTGTATAAGGTGCTACGCTTCGTTTTCGTTTGGCTCGAGTTACTAAGCCATGACGCTTTAATAAATCATCAATAGTGCTTTTTGCAGGCCATAAAATGTCGCCTCTTTCTTGCTGTAGCCAATTCTTTATCTTTTTAGCACCCCAACCTGGGTGGCGGCTCTTTACATCAAGGATGCTCTGTTCTATATGGCCCGCCATTCTATTTGCCTGAATATGCGGCGCTTTTGAGCGTTCTTTAAGGCCATCAATCCCGTCCTCCTTGTATCGGTTAATATATTTATAGCCCGTTTTACTGCTGATATTGAAACGCTCACATAATTCCCGAAATGTAGCTTCTTCATTATTGAGGTATGCCGAAATAAATTTAACTTTTTCATTCATGGGTTCAGTCTCTATCCAAGGCATCACAGACACTCCTAGCTATTTGTCTGGATCTAGATTAACTGTTACCTATGTGTCCGGTCACTTTTGTTACCGATGTGACCGGGTCGGACC
>NZ_JBNVZR010000052.1:0-1302 GCF_052527415.1 Legionella navarrensis
CGTGATTGGATGCGTGGTCGTACAGCTCGAACAGGTCGGTGCGCTGCTGCTGCCGCCTGTAGCTACCACCGCATTACTCACTGAGCCAGCCGCTGTCTGATTCACGGTTGCCGGATAGGTAAAGGTATATGTACCCGGTGCCGTGCCAGCTGGAATGGTGCAGGTGATTATCTGGCCCGTGGCGGTACAGCCTGCCGGCAGGGTTCCCAGTGTCTGGCCAGCACTCAACGTATCGGTCAGCACCAGATCCGATTCGCTGGCCGTGGTAGTAATCACCGCCTGCAGGCTGTAGTCAATCGTATCGCCTGCCGCAACCGCAGTACCACTCACAGGGTTCGATGACTTGCTCACCGAAATGATCGCTGGCGTGACGGGATGCGTGGTTGTGCAGATCGTACAGGTCGGTGCCGTACTACTGCCACCCGTCGGCACTACGGCATTGCTCACCGTGCCAGCCGCTGTCTGATTCACGGTTACCGGATAGGTAAAGGTATATGTACCCGGTGCCGTGCCAGCCGGGATGGTGCAGGTAATCACCTGACCCGATGCCGTGCAGCCTGCGGGCAGAGTTCCCAGCGTCTGGCCGGCACTCAGGGTATCGGTCAGCACCAGATCCGATGCGTTGGCCGCCGTGCCGATCACCGCCTCCAGGATATAATCAATGCTGTCTCCTGCGGCAACCATGGTACCAGTCGCTGGATTGGACGATTTGCTCACCGCAATAATCGCAGGCGCTATCGGATGTGTAGTCGTACAGTTCGTGCAGGTCGGTGCGGTAGCACTGCCTCCAGTTGGGACCACCGCATTGCTCACCGAGCCGATTGTTGCCTGGTTCACCGTTGCCGAATAGGTAAAGCTATAGGTGCCAGGTGCGGTACCGGCCGGAATGGTGCAGGTAATCACCTGACCTATGGCCGTGCATCCAGAAGGCAAAGTCCCGATTGTCTGGCCGGCGCTCAGGGTATCGGTCAGCACCAGATCGGATTCGCTGGCTGCGGTAGTAATCACCGCTTCGAGGCTGTAGTCAATCGTATCGCCTGCGGCAACGGTGGTGCCCGTGGCAGGGTTCGATGATTTACTCACCGAAATGATCGCTGGCGTGACAGGATGCGTGGTTGTGCAGGTCGTACAGGTCGGTGCGGTGCTGCTGCCGCCTGTAGCTACCACCGCATTACTCACCGAGCCAGCCGCTGTCTGATTCACCGTGGCCGCATAGGTAAAGCTGTAGGTACCAGGTGCGGTGCCAGCCGGAATGGTACAGGTGATGACCTGACCCGATGCCGTGCAACCTGCCGGCAGGGC
>NZ_JBNVZR010000053.1:0-1235 GCF_052527415.1 Legionella navarrensis
AATTCTTTCGAGTTATTGAGGTTTGGTGAGTAGGGTGCTGGGCTTATCAGCCCAGCCTACGCTTGCTTTCCATGCCAGATGGGTTCGTCATGAAAAATTCGATTGCGTAAAAAACGAAAGCGGTTGGCTATGTAATCTGCAATTTATTAGGTGGCGGGGTCTTACTATTACGTCAGCGTATCAAATCACTGGTGACACCAGCATATAAAATATCAGCGTAACATGTAGTGCATCACTGTTCTCATGGATTTTTTGGGGACACACTAAAAGGTTCTCCCGAACCAATATGCTTCTCGAATGCTGGTGGTACACGCATAACCCCATCCACATCCATTTTAATACCCTTAAAAAAATTATAGGTGGTCCCAGTATTGCTTAAATCTAATGAATCAAAAGAAAGTTTACCCAGATAATCTGATTTTACCTCTTGATTTGCTTTTCCATCTTTTGCGACAGCTTGAATCATACGTTCAATTAATTCACGATGACAATCCAGGATAGCCATCCTTAACGAGTCTAAGCACTTCTCATCTTTTAAAATAATAGCATGAGGAAAAACAATGTGAATAAAAACACCATCATGATTATCATTATATGATAACGATAAGCGATATTTTATTAATTGGTTATTAAATACAATTGATTTATACATGAAAATGTTCTCATAATTATTTGGGTATTTAATGCCTTAGTGCGCAAATTATATCACCTGACTAATTATTGTCAAAAGCATTGTGGGGGTGGGTCATGCGGGTCAGTGACTTTCAATTTCCAAAGAGGGTATGTTTCGGTATTTGATCCTGCTCTGATTTGTTGGACACCCTGTTAAGAGAGTAAAATCTTAGCCAGAGGTGAAAAATGAACAACAATAAATCAGAACAAAAAATTAGCGAGCATAGCCCGGGTTCCGCAAGCTCCACCCGGGCTATGCTCGCTATATTGAGGTAATCAATATAAGTTTTTGATGGAGGTGTATTAAAAGGAGAAAATGATGTCTGGTTGGACAACCGGGATCTGCGAAGCAAATGGTATTGACGTGCACTACCTCCGAACCGGTGGCAGCAAGCCTCCTCTTGTTCTGTTGCATGGCCTAATGTTGAATGGATTGTGCTGGATGCCTTTGGCGCGGATTCTGGAGGAGGATTACGACGTTATCATGCCGGATGCTCGCGGTCATGGCTACTCCAGCAAAAGAGTGATTTTCTGATACGTCGAATTGATGCATTAAGATCTTC
>NZ_JBNVZR010000054.1:0-1056 GCF_052527415.1 Legionella navarrensis
AGCCATAGCAGAAGACAGCGGTGCGCGCGTGATCACTCAGGCTGAACTGCTGGCAAACGCCAGTGATGTGGACGCCGGCAGCAGTCTTGAGGCGCTGAATCTTTCAATCGCCAGCGGCACTGGTACGCTGGTTGATAATAACGACGGCACCTGGACCTATACGCCGGCGCTGAATGATGAGAGCAGCGTCAGCTTTAATTTTGATATCAGCGATGGCAGTGCCAGCGTTGCCTCTACAGCCAGTCTGGACATTACCCCTGTTAATGACGCACCGGTTGCGGGAGCGGCTGTTGTTCTCACAGCCATAGCAGAAGACAGCGGTGCGCGCGTGATCACTCAGGCCGAACTGCTGGCCAATGCGAGTGATGTGGATGCCGGCAGCAGCCTTGAGGCGCTGAACCTGTCCATAGCGTCAGGTGCCGGTAGTCTGGTAGACAATCTTGACGGCACCTGGACCTACACGCCGGCCCTGAATGATGAGAGCAGTGTCAGCTTTGACTTTGACATCAGTGATGGCAGTGCCAGCGTTGCTTCCACAGCCAGTCTGGATATTACGCCGGTGAATGACGCACCGGTGGCCGGAGCAGCTGTTGTTCTCACAGCCATAGCAGAAGACAGTGGTGCACGCCTGATCACTCAGGCCGAACTGCTGGCCAATGCGAGTGACGTAGATGCCGGCAGCAGCCTTGAGGCTTTGAATCTGTCCATAGCGTCAGGTGCTGGCAGTCTGGTGGATAACCTGGACGGCACCTGGACCTACACGCCGGCACTGAATGATGAGAGCAGTGTCAGCTTTAACTTTGACATCAGTGATGGCAGTGCCAGCGTTGCCTCGACGGCCAGTCTGGACATTACCCCGGTGAATGACGCACCGGTTGCGGGAGCGGCTGTTGTTCTCACAGCCATAGCGGAAGACAGCGGTGCGCGCGTGATCACTCAGGCCGAACTGCTGGCCAATGCCAGTGATGTGGATGCCGGCAGCAGCCTTGAGGCGCTCAACCTGTCCATAGCCAGCGGCAGCGGCACGCTGGTTGATAATAACGACGGCACCTGGAC
>NZ_JBNVZR010000055.1:0-1010 GCF_052527415.1 Legionella navarrensis
GCCTACGTGCCGCGGCTTGTCCGCGGCATCCAGTTTGATGTACAAAGCAACATCATAGCGAGAGTGCTCAAGTACACTATTGATAACTAAAAGCAAACTCATAATATATCGGTTCTCACCCAGATATAAAATGAGTTTGTAATGCCAAGACTGATGCTCAGTGATGAGCTATGGTCAAAGCTGAAGGAAATCATGCTACAGCACCGAATTTATGACAAGCCAAATCTTCAAATGATCGTTGAGGGCATGTTGTATAGAATGCGTGTTGGTTGCCCTTGGCGAGACCTGCCGGCAGCATTTGGATGCTGGAATTCAATTTACCAACAGTTTAACCGTTGGTCATTCAAAAATAAATTGATGCAAATTTTCAAGGCGCTTGCACACGATCCCGATCTTGAATGGGAGTTTATTGACGGGAGCATTGTTCGTGCTCATCAACACAGCACCGGTGCATGTAGTACAGAAGACGAGGCCATTGGGAAATCCAGAGGAGGTAGCACAACAAAAATTCATATGGCCGTTGATGCCTATGGGTTACCCATTGAATTTCAATTGACTGGAGGTGAGGTACATGATGCAAAAGCCGCTCCGGAGCTTATCGCACAATTACCCAAGTCTGATTATGTCATTGCTGACAAAGGATATGATAGTGAAGACATTCGGGAACAAATCAGGGAAAAGGGTTCAAAGCCGAACATCCCACGGAAAAGTAACTCCAAAACTGGCAATGCGGAGATTGACTGGTGTTTGTATAAGTATCGTCATTTAGTGGAAAATGTGTTTGCCCGTCTTAAACATTTTCGCGCCATTGCCACGCGATATGACAAATTGAAACGAAATTATGCTTCCATGATTGCAATGGCTTGCTCCTGCATGTGGCTACCTATGTAATCGCGCAATTCAGTGGTAGTATTCCTGCAAGTCCAATATCAACACGGAAGCAGGATGAAATCATTCTACGTTTATATCATGGCGAGCAAGCGCAATGGGACATTATACGTTGGTTCAGC
>NZ_JBNVZR010000056.1:0-765 GCF_052527415.1 Legionella navarrensis
CGGCACCAGACCACGCTGAACAATGTCATCAGCCTGTTGCGTCAGACCCATGGCACGATAGCGCTCTTCACGCTCCGCCCAGCTCGGCTTTGCTGCGTCTTCAGCCGGCAGCGTCTGAGATGAACTCGATGCCGCGGCGCCAGGTACCTGCCGGTTGATTATTTCCGCCAGGGGATTCAGCAGCATATCACAGTCATGCCCGCCGTCCTGCATAACGAACAGTCGCGCACTGGCGCGGGTGAAGCCAGTCAGTACCTTCTGAAAAGCCCGCACAAAACGCGCGTCGCTTCGTCCGGCTTTTGCACGCCCGGTGATCATATCAGCGCTGTCTGTTATTTTCCGCAGGGCCCTGTTGGCTTCCTTAAACTCGAGATTGTCCAGCGGTCGATAGTATAAAACCGTTGCAAAGCCCAGGCCGCCAATTTCTTCCGGCGTGAACACATTAGGCGTGCCAAACCGCCCCTGCGCCTCCCCTCTGAACCCATCATCCGCGACCACCGCAAAATCCGGATCATCCTGGTATTGCCGGCGGATGAGCGCGATGTCGTCATCCTTTGTCGAATACAGTCTCACTTCACCATCAGGCAGGCTCGAATCAGCCCGGAACTGCATCTGATGCGATTCATATTTATCACCCTTACCGCCACTGAGACGATATTTGATCTGGTTCCACCTGTTCGCCACTTCCAGAACTCTCTTCGGGCAGCGGTAAGCAAAGCTCAGGGAAATAAAGTTCATGTTGTCGAAACTGCGCACAAAATGAAA
>NZ_JBNVZR010000057.1:0-715 GCF_052527415.1 Legionella navarrensis
CGTGATCACCCAGGCCGAACTGCTGGCCAATGCGAGTGATGTGGATGCCGGCAGCAGTCTTGAGGCGCTGAACCTGTCCATAGCATCAGGTGCTGGCAGTCTGGTAGACAACCTGGACGGCACCTGGACCTATACGCCGGCGCTGAATGATGAGAGCAGCGTCAGCTTTAACTTTGACATCAGTGATGGCAGTGCCAGCGTTCCCTCTACAGCCAGTCTGGATATTACGCCGGTGAATGACGCACCCACAGCGGGAACAGCTGTCGTTCTCACAGCTATAGCAGAAGACAGCGGTGCGCGCCTGATCACTCAGGCTGAACTGCTGGCGAATGCCAGTGATGTAGACGCCGGCAGCAGTCTTGAGGCGCTGAATCTTTCAATCGCCAGCGGCAGTGGCAGTCTGGTGGATAACCTTGACGGCACCTGGACCTATACGCCTGCGCTGAATGATGAGAGCAGTGTCAGCTTTAATTTTGACATCAGTGATGGCAGTGCCAGCGTAGCTTCCACAGCCAGTCTGGATATTACGCCAGTGAATGACGCACCGGTTGCGGGAGCGGCTGTTGTTCTCACAGCCATAGTGGAAGACAGCGGTGCACGCGTGATCACTCAGGCCGAACTGCTGGCCAACGCCAGTGACGTGGACGCCGGCAGCAGCCTTGAGGCCTTGAATCTTTCGATCGCCAGCGGCAGTGGTACGCTGGTTGATAATAAC
>NZ_JBNVZR010000058.1:0-570 GCF_052527415.1 Legionella navarrensis
ACCCTGCCCGCAGGTTGTACGGCATCGGGTCAGGTGATTACCTGTATCATTCCAGCCGGTACGGTACCCGGCACCTACAGCTTTACCTATGCGGCAACAGTGGACCAGGCAACAACCGGCTCGGTGAGCAATGCGGTGGTAGCAACGGGCGGCAGCAGCACGGCACCAACCTGTACGACCTGTACGACCACGCATCCGATTGCGCCTGCCACCATTTCGGTGAGCAAGTCATCGAACCCTGTGAGTGGTACTGCGGTTGCGGCAGGCGATACGATTGACTACAGCCTCGAAGCGGTGATTACTACCACGGCCAGCGAATCGGATCTTGTGTTGACCGATACGTTGAGTGCTGGCCAGACACTGGGAACCCTGCCGGCAGGCTGTACGGCATCGGGTCAGGTGATTACCTGCACCATCCCGGCTGGCACGGTTCCTGGCACGTACAGCTTTACCTATGCGGCAACCGTGAATCAGACAGCGGCTGGCTCAGTGAGTAATGCGGTGGTAGCTACAGGCGGCAGCAGCAGCGCACCGACCTGTTCGAGCTGTACGACCACGCATCCAATCACC
>NZ_JBNVZR010000059.1:0-427 GCF_052527415.1 Legionella navarrensis
GCAGCTCGGTGCGGTAGCACTGCCACCGGTTGGTACGACGCTGTTGTCTACCGAGACTGTCGCGGTCTGATTCACGGTGGCCGGATAGGTAAAGCTGTAGGTTCCCGGTGCCGTGCCGGCCGGAATGGTGCAGGTAATCACCTGACCTGATGCCGTGCAACCCGCCGGCAGGGTTCCCAGTGTCTGGCCGGAACTCAGGGTATCGGTCAACACCAGATCCGATTCGTTGGCCGCCGTAGTAATCACCGCCTGCAGGCTGTAATCAATGCTGTCGCCTGCTGCAACGGCCGTACCGGTCGCAGGAACAGACGATTTGCTCACCGCAATAACCGCGGGTGCTATCGGATGCGTGGTCGTGCAGTTCGTGCAGCTCGGTGCGGTAGCACTGCCGCCGGTTGGTACGACGCTGTTGTCTACCGAGACCGTT
>NZ_JBNVZR010000006.1:0-130357 GCF_052527415.1 Legionella navarrensis
AGCCGCGGTACGTAGGGGGCTTAGAGTGTCAAGCAAAACTTAAGCCTAATTGGAAGGGCCCGCCTGCGCGGGAATGACCGACCGGAGTTTTGTCCCGTACAGAGAAAATTAATATCCATATCATTGCCTTTCTGTTTTTGCCAGCCGAAGCGTACTGGCGAGGCTTAGCTCAATAGCGTTATTAATCGTATTCTCAATCAGCGACTTATCCTCAGAAAATGGAGTCAGGTTATCACCGATAATCGCCAGCACAGCACCTGCGGAAACGCCCTTTTCTGGATTACGTGCACTTGCAAGTGAGGCAAGAATAAACAATTGAGCGCATTCCATTTCAGTTGCCAGAACACCGGCAGCTGTCATGCTCCGCATATACTGGTGATGCTCGTCTACTAACGAATAATCAAACTCACGCGCAAACAATGAACTTTTAGAATGGACTATGCCAATATGAGCGGATTTTTTTTCCTGCAGGCTTTGCTGTATGGCGCCAAGATAGTCAAGAGAGGCAACCGCCGGATACTCCCGATAAATATAGTCCCAGGAGGCTTTGTCGTCTCGTACTGCGGCACTGGCAATAACCAGATCTCCCGTCTTGATTCGAGGGGCCTGTAAGGAAGCTGCTGTTCCTACTCGCAGCAGCCGCCGGGCGCCAAGTAAAAGCAGTTCGTTGATGATGATATCGGCGCTGGGACCACCCATGCCCAACGATACCGAAGCAACGTCGATCAATTCTCCGTCAGGCCCAGGCAACGTCCCTAGATAAATGTTGTGCTGTCTGGGATGCTTATTGACTCGTACCTGCTGGAAACGCTCACTGATAAGCCGGGCACGCTCATCCGAGCCGGTTAAAAACCAGTAGCGCCCTATACTGCCGTTACCCTGCATATCCTCCGGAAGCGCGTTGATATGGTGAGCCTGACTTGTGCTGTTCATAACGTTCCTTGTTTAATCATTCGACTCAGGGCATTTTTTGAAAATTAACAACGACCGTTTTCACATACAGGTCCTCTTTTTCCCAGGGTCGCCTGTAGCTTAAAGTTACGGAGGTTGATGTCGGCCTGGGTACATCTTTAATTAATTGAAATGAGAACACATCGAAACCACCCGCGCCCATGAGTCGGCTGTCTGGCTTTTCGTAGCGCTCGGATGTCAGGCTGATGAGTGTGTTATCGTATTTTGTAATGATCCATTTGTAACCTGTCGTTATGTTTGAAGGCAGGCGGATAATGAAGGCCGTTTCAGCGGGTTTGACGTCGATCTGATCGGTCTGCTCTGCTCCACTGGCTACAGGAAGCAGGAAAAACAGCACAGCAGCAAATATAGCTCTCATGGTCACGTTCCTTGTGTTTGTTTTACAGACCCGCGAGAATCTGTAATGCCTGACGAATCAACTGCTCGCAGCTCTTGTTACCATCATCTATTTTCCTGATAACCTTCGTTGCTTCCTGTGCTTTATATCCCAGAGCCTCCAGTGCGCTGATGGCCTCGCTCTGATCACGTGCCAGTGGCGCCACGGCTATGGCATCAGGCACAGAATCGCAGGAAACAAGATTTTGAATGCTGTCTTTCATTTCAATAACCAGACGTTCCGCTGTTTTCTTGCCAATACCGGGTAATTTGGTTAAAAGCAGCGTATTTTGCTGGACAATGCTTTGTACGAATTCAGTTGGGGTGATGCTGGACAAAATAGCCATGGCCACTTTGGGGCCTACACCGTTTACCTTAATCAGTGCGCGGAACAGCGCCCGCTCCTGTTTATCAAGGAAACCATACAGTAACAGCGCGTCTTCTCTGACTACCGTATGAATGTGCAAACCAACCATATCCGGATGGCTGTCCAGTTGAAAAAACGTCTGCAGAGACGTTTCTACATCATAGCCTACGCCGTTCACATCCAGCACAAGCCGTCCTGGCTGGTGTTTATCAATGGGTCTTCCCCGTAACCATCCTATCATCGAGCACGTCTCCTTAATTGCAGGCCATTACGCCGGTGACTATGGCAAATGGCTATCGCCAGTGCATCGGCCGCATCACTTTGTGGTGCCGCGTTCAGCATCAGCAGATTCATGACCATCTGTTTTACCTGAGATTTTTCGGCAGCACCATAACCTACAATAGCCTGCTTCACTTCCCTTGCGGCATACTCACTGACTTTGACACGATGCGAGGCGGCCGCAACCATCGCCACACCGCGTGCATGGCCAAGCTTTAATGCCGAACTGGCATTCTGATGCATGAACACTTCTTCAATGGCCACTTCGTCAGGAGAATACGCATCCATCAAATGGCAGATACCATTGTATATTTCCAGCAGGCGTTCGGATAACTCACCGTCTGCTGTTCGAATGCAGCCGCTGTCAAGATAATACAGCCGGCGCTGCTGCTCGCGAATAATGCCATAGCCGGTGATACGCGATCCCGGATCAATCCCAAGGATAATGGTCATCAATCCATCGATTCAAACATGGATTCCGGGAAACGGGCGTTACTGTAGACTTCCTGGACATCATCCAGATCTTCGAGCATGTCGATAAGTTTCACCAGTGATTCTGCCGATTCGTTGTCGATTTCAACCATCAGCTGCGCGCGCATGGCCAGCTGAGACTGCTCAACTTCAAAGCCGGCTTTTTGAACGGCATTAAGAACCGCGTGATAGCCATCAACGGGTGTGATAATTTCCACCTGACCATCTTCTTCTGACACGTCATCAGCACCCGCTTCTATCGCAAGCTCAATGGCCGCATCGGCAGCCTGGCCTGCGGCCAGTAAAATTTCGCCCTGATGATTGAACAGATAGGCAACGGAACCGTCTGTACCGAGGTTGCCGCCATGTTTGGTGAAGGCATGACGTACTTCCGACACGGTGCGGTTCTTGTTATCGGACAGGCAGTCAACAAGTATGGCTATACCGCCTGGTCCATAGCCTTCGTAGCGCATATGAATCATGTTGGCGCCATCGAGGCCGCCGGCTCCACGTTTGATGGCATTATCGATGGTATCGCGTTTCATGTTCGCTTTCAGGGCTTTCGTCACTGCATCGCGCAAACGGGGGTTGGTTGATTCCTCACCACCGCCCATCCGGGCTGAAACGGTGATTTCACGAATGAGTTTGGTGAAAATTTTACCGCGTTTGGCGTCTTGAACACCCTTACGAAACTTGATGTTTGCCCACTTACTGTGACCTGCCATGTTATTACCTCACGAGGAATGCCCGGAAATGAAACTAGTCTTTGATTTCCGACAGCTAATAGAATAAATTGAGTTAATTATACCTTGTCGTGCGTCTAAAAAAAACGGACAAACACAGGCAACGCCCCAAAAAAGGAGATCGATCGTGCTTTTGACAGGATTTGGCAACTACCATCAATCGGAAGCCGTAGCGGGCGCTTTGCCACAAAACCAGAACTCACCTCAGAAATGCCCGCTCAATCTGGTCGCCGAACAACTGAGTGGCAGTGCCTTCACGCGTGAACGGCATCTCAATCTTCGCAGCTGGCTCTATCGTAAGACTCCATCAGTGGTGCATGGCGATTATCAGCTGTATGACAACGGCTTCCCGCTTAAGTCTGCCGGTCTGCAGTCCCCCAATCCCCTGCGCTGGTCACCTTTACCTGCTCCAGTGCAATCGCTGGATTTTATAGATGGCTTGTTTCATGTTGCCTCCACGTCACAGCTGAGCACGTGGATCTATCAGTGCAACAAGAGCATGACCGAGCGTTATATGAGTAACAGCGACGGAGAAATGCTGTTTGTTCCCTATGAAGGCGAAATAACTCTGTTTACGGAGTTTGGCCGCCTGAGCATTGCCGCCGGTCAAATTGCCATTATTCCGCGTGGCGTGGTTTTCAAGGTAGAACTCAACACGCCGCGGGCCTGTGGCTATCTCTGTGAAAACGCAGGCCAGCCCTTGAAACTGCCTACCCTGGGATTGATTGGCGCCAATGGACTGGCTAATCCCCGCCATTTTGTTTACCCCAATGCCTCTTATGAAGAGGGAAACCATCCTGTCAGCCTGTTTTGCAAGTACCAGGGACGGTTGTGGGTCAGCCAGCGCCCTGCCACGCCCTTAAATGTATTGGCCTGGCATGGTAATTACGCCCCCTGCTCTTACGATCTGTCCTTGTTTAATACCATTAACACCGTGAGTTTTGATCATCCGGATCCGTCTATTTTTACCGTACTTAGCTCAGAAAGTGCTGTACCTGGTATAGCCAATCTTGACTTCGTTATTTTTCCGCCACGATGGATGGTTGCTGAAAACACCTTCAGGCCGCCCTATTTTCATCGTAATATCATGAGCGAGCTGATGGGTTTGATTACCGGACAATACGATGCCAAGAAAGAAGGATTTACGCCAGGAGGTATCAGTATACATAACAATATGGTACCACATGGCCCAGACACAGAGACTTACCATACAACGGTGAACGAAGAGCTGACGCCCGGACGTTACGACAACACACTGGCCTTTATGTTTGAAACCAACGAAGTGTGGCAGGTCAGCGAGGCAGCCATGGCACACGCCTCCCGACAGCAGGATTATTCTGCTTGTTGGCAAGGCCTGGGCTTGACCGTATAATGCCGCAAACCAACAGCATTTAACGGGCATTATGAATCCACTCAAACTTTTATTAAGTCGACTGATTTTTGTCAGTCGCTGGCTGCAGGCGCCTCTTTACATAGGTCTGATTGCCATACTGGCAGCCTATGTTTACCGCTTTATTCATGAATTATTCGAACTCATCATGCACCTTAATGGGTTTGATGATAATCACATCATGCTGGGCGTGCTGGATCTTATCGACGTAGTCATGATAGCCAATCTGCTGATCATGGTTGTGATGGGAGGATACGAAACCTTCGTATCGCGGCTCGATCTGAAGTCACATCCGGACCAGCCAGAATGGCTGGATCATCTGGACGCGGGAGCTATGAAAATAAAACTGGCCGTAGCTCTGATTGGTATTTCATCCATTCATTTGTTACGAACATTTATCGACCCAACCAAACTGGGTTTTTATAATGTCATGTGGCAGGTGGTTATTCATTTAACGCTGCTGGTCTCAGCTCTCGCGATTGCCTATATTAACAGGATGATTGCACATAAAGCCGCATAAGTGCGATATCAGATCTTCAGGGTGGATAAAGGAGCGAAAGCTACGTACCCACCCTCTAACTCACTCCTGATATTCACTCTTAATTCTCGTAATCGTGCCCTTCCGGCACGGGACCCTTGCTTTTAAGCTCGCTAAACAAGGTATCGCCTCTCTTTTTTTCATCCTCAGTCAGCGAAGGTGTCAGCCGTTCCAGCTCATGAGCGGCCTGCTCGTTTTTGTTGTCTGAGGCCATTTTCAACCAGGCGTATGCCTTGACCTTGTCTTTTGGCACGCCAAGACCAGCACTATACATATACCCCAGCTTCGCCTGGGCCGCTGCGTTACCCTGAGCGGCAGATTTGGCAAACCAGAAAGCCGCCTGTTCATAGTCTTTTTCAATCCCTGCTCCAGTCAGAAGCATCTGCCCCAGCTCCATCTGAGCCTGGTCCTGTCCCAGTTCCGCTGATTGCTGATACCAGTAGGCCGCTTTTTCTGGCGAGGCTTCGATGCCAAGACCGTTCATGTATTGATAAGCGAGATAGGCCTGAGCATTACGATGCCCCTGATTGGCAGCCTTAGACAGCCAGTAAGTTGCCTCTTTTTGATTAGGCGGCAGGCCATAATCACCGGTATAAAGAAGCCCGAGGCTGTATTCGCCTTTGGCATCGCCCTGCTCAGCAGCCTGTTTATACCAGTACATTGCTTTTTCCACATTTTTATCTGTGCCGCTGCCAACCATGTACTGATAGGCCAGATTCACCTGCGATTTGGCGTATCCTTTCTCGGCAGATTTGGTGAACCACTCAAAGGCTTTTTTGTCATCAGCCTTTACACCATCCCCAGTGGCATACATCAAACCGATATTGCGCTGAGCAATTTCATTGCCCTGTAATGCGGCTTTCATGTACCAGGCAAAAGCCTGCTCATAATTCTGTTTAAATCCTTTACCAGAGTCATACAGGTAACCGAGACTCAGCTGCGCCAGAGCGTTGTTTTTGTCTGCCGCCTTTCGGTACCATTCACCAGCCTTCACATCATCCTGATTGACCCCGTATCCGTATTGGAACATTCGTCCCAGCAGATACATGGCATCATCGTTACCAGCATTGGCGGCTTGAGATAAATGAGGGAATGCGGTGCTGTAATCACCGTTTTCATACGCTGAAAAGCCAACAATTTCGTCCGCAAAGGCTACGTTTGCGGCCAGGCAGGCTGCCAAAATAAGTGAACGCATGCAAACTCCTTACATAATCTCTTATGTAAAAGCGTAGGACATTCACCGTAGAAATCAAATTTAATCAAAAAATTGCGAAAACCAGGCTGCTATCGTGGCTGTTGATGAGCAAAGCACCACACCCCAGACCCAATCGATCAGTGTGACGGATAATGGCCAGTCTTTGAATATGGAGTACGTCGTCATATCGTATACACCATACGTTATCAGGCCAAATAGCGCTCCGTAGAACAAGGAGTGACCGATTCCATAATCAGCCATGGGCAGGACAAAAACAACCACAGCCAGGGCAAGCAGCAGATAAACCAGTGACGCAGCCCACCAGACTGGCTGCAACTGACCATCTGTTAAACGCAGCCAGGGTGCATAGGCAGTCTGATACATATTTTTTGCAATTAACCCAAGCCAGAGCATATCGAGGAAAAAAAACACAAAAAGGCACAGAAAAAATAATTTTAAATGAAACATAGTAGGCGACCTGTCAAGTTTACGTGTATGCTTAAAGTTATGTTAAATTTAACTCTTTAGAACCATGCCAATAAAAACTATTGATTACAGTATCTTACATGGAGCAATTTTACAAGGTTGTCATCATGTTGTTACAAAAAAGAATGCTCTGAATGCCATTAATTTTTTCCCGGTAGCCGACGGCGATACCGGTGATAACATGGCGGCCACCGCAACGGCAATCATTAGTTATTCCAAGCCCCATCCCTCGGTTTCCTCGACTCTGCAATCGATTGCCGATGCCAGTATCATGGGCGCGCATGGAAATTCCGGCATGATTTTTTCTCAGTTTTTCAACGCGCTGATTCACGACAGGCTGCCAGATGAACACATCACCATTCAGGATTTTTCCGGTCTGCTGAAATCAGCTGCCGAGGGTGTCCGCGCCAGTATTTCCAATCCGGTCGAAGGAACCATCCTGACCGTCATCGATGCCTGGGCTGTCAGTATTGATAGTCTGTCTGATAAACACGAATGCTTTCAGCAATTGCTGAATAACGTCAGGCCGCTGCTGAACGAGGCCGTGGAGTCCACTTCACGCCCTATCAGCGCGCAGGATGACGAAGAGGCCGTGGATGCCGGCGCACTTGGTTTTTTCCACTTCACCGAAGGATTTGCAGAATTCCTGATCAATCCCGGCGCACTGCCTGAAACGGAAGGACAGCCAGATTTAGATACGGAACATCATGAGGCGCACTTGATCGAATGCCGCCCCAGTCATCGTTATTGTACCGAAGCCTTATTGACTTCAAGTCAGATTGATAAAAAGGCGCTCACCGAAGAGTTAAGCCGATTTGGCGACAGCGTGGTACTGACTGCCAACTCACGCCTTTGTCGCTTTCATTTACACACGAACAACCCGTCCGACGTATTCAAATCCCTGATGAATCATGGAACCATCAATTATCCAAAAATTGACGACATGCAGCGTCAGTTCGAATCCATACACGAGCGTAAGCAATCGATTGCGCTGGTAACCGATTCGGGGGCAGATATCCCACTGTCGTTACGTGATCAGTTTCAGATTCATCAGATCCCGTTGAATGTGCATCTGGATGGTCATCACTTCCTGGATAGAAACTGCTTCGACCCGGATGAGTTTTATAATACGCTGGCCTCATTAAAAGATTACCCACGCACGTCTTTTCCAGCCCGGCAGTTGATCGAGAACAAGATACGCCAGTTATCCTCTCACTATGATCATGTGCTGGTCATCAGCCTGTCACAGGTATTAAGCGGCATACACAATGCCTTCGCCAGCATAGCTCAGACTATCGATAATGTTCATGTTATCAACTCCTGCCTCAGTTCCGGCGCGCAAGGACTGCTGGTTATCAAGGCAGCCGAGCTGATTGAACAGGGCATGAAGATTGATGAGATAAAGGCAACACTTGAAGAACAAAAAGGTAAGATTTTCTTTTATGCCATGGTAAACGACGTGGATTCTCTGGTGCGCTCCGGACGAATCAGCAAACTCGCCGGCGGTGTTGCCCGATTTTCGCATATAAAACCCATTTTCTCTTTTGACCAGGCAGGTAAAGCCGTGTTGTGTTCACAGGCGTTCAGCGAGCGCGGAGCCATGAACAAACTGATCACGCTGGTGCAGCATCTTCAGGAGCACGACGGGCTAAGTCTGGATCGTTACTGCATCATTCATGCGGGTATCAAAGAAAAGGCAAGGGAATACAGCGACACGACAGAAAAGGAATTAAAGCAGGAGCCCGTGTTTATTGAGCCAGTTTCCACAGCGGTGGGCCTGCATGGCGGAAAGGGCTGTATCGCTATTGCAGCCATGATGAAAATTTAAAGGACTTATTATGCGGCGTCAGTGGTATCTGGGATTAGGTCTGGTACTGTTAAGTCTGTTTATGATTTTGGTCATGATCGACAATACAGACTGGTTTTTGATGATATTGATCCCACTGATTCTGCTGTGGATTTACGATCTGCTCCAGAAAAAGCACAGTCTGCTGCGCAACTTTCCCGTCCTCGGCCATATGCGTTATATTCTGGAGTTCTTTCGCCCGGAAGTTCAGCAGTATTTCATCGCCAATGACGAAGACGAGCGCCCTTTTAACCGGGAAACGCGCACGATAGTGTATGAGCGCGCTAAAAACGTACGTGACACCGTTCCTTTTGGCACCGAAAAGGATATCCTCAAAGTGGGTTATACCTGGGTGCTTCACTCCATGGCTCCGAAACACATGACCGAAGTTGATCCCCGCATTATGGTCGGTGGTCCGGACTGCAGCAAACCCTATAATGCCTCGCGTCTTAATATCAGCGCCATGAGCTATGGCGCGCTGTCGCCCAATGCCTTAATGGCTTTGAATAAAGGGGCAAAAGCCGGCGGCTTTGCTCACAATACGGGTGAAGGCGGCATCAGCCCTTTTCATTTACAGGGTGGCGATATTATATTTCAAATTGGTACAGCGTATTTCGGCTGCCGTGATGATCAGGGAATGTTTGAGCCTGACATGTTCCGCCAGGAAGCCTGTCGAGACGAAGTAAAAATGATTGAAATCAAACTGTCGCAGGGTGCCAAGCCCTCGCATGGCGGCATTCTGCCCGCCGCCAAACTCACGCCTGAAATTGCGGCGGTGCGTAAGGTTAAAATGGGTTTTGATGTTCTTTCTCCCCCGGCACATTCCGCGTTCAGCACACCGATTGGCTTATTAGAGTTCGTCAGGCAATTGCGAACCCTGTCAGGTGGCAAGCCAGTTGGCTTTAAACTGTGCCTTGGCCGGCGAGACGAGTTTCTGGGAATCTGCAAAGCCATGCTCGAAACCGGTATCCTGCCCGATTTTATCACGGTTGACGGGGCCGAAGGCGGCACGGGCGCCGCGCCCCTTGAATTTGCCAACCACGTGGGCACGCCGCTGGAATCAGCACTGGTTTTTGTTCATAACGCCCTGGTTGGTATCAATGTACGCCAACACATCCGCCTGATCGGCAATGGCAAGGTAGCCACAGGTTTTAACATGGTTTGTAACATTGCCCTTGGCGCCGACATCTGTGGCTCAGCCCGCGCCATGATGATGGCCGTTGGCTGCATTCAGTCAAAGCAGTGTAATGCTAATACCTGCCCAACGGGTGTTGCCACGCAGGATCCAAGGCTGCAGCTGGGGCTGGTGGTTGACGAAAAACAGCACCGCGTAGCGAATTTTCATAAAAACACCATCAAAAGCTTCCTTGAAATCGTCGGCGCCATGGGTTTAAACAACCCCAGCGATCTGAAGCCAGAATACCTGATGCGCCGCGTGGGCGAAACACAGGTGAAAAACCTGCGCGAGATCTATGAGTATCTGGAACCTGGTCAATTGCTCACGGATAATGTTCCAAAGTCGTATAAAGCAGACTGGAAAAACGCCTGTGCGGAGCGTTTTTAGCAGGACTCATGCATAACGACAACACCCCGGATTACGGCTTCGCCTAATCCGGGCTACATGTTGAAAAGCGCACCTTACTGTAGCCCGGATTAGGCGAAGCCGTAATCCGGGAGCCTCACTAATACAAGGCTTCAAAAATAGCCGCGGCACCCATACCCGTACCAATACACATCGTTACCATGCCATAGCGACCCTTGGTGCGACGCAAACCATGCAGCAGGGTTGCCGTACGAATCGTACCTGTCGCACCCAGTGGATGCCCCAGAGCAATCGCACCGCCCAAAGGGTTAACCTTATCGCGAGGCAGATCAAGCGTTTTAATAACCGCAAGCGCCTGAGCAGCAAAGGCTTCGTTCAGTTCAATCCAGTCAATTTGATCCAGAGTCAAGCCGGCACGTTTCAAAGCCAGCGGAATCGCACTGACGGGGCCAATTCCCATCACATCAGGCGCCACACCGGCGACTGCGTAACTGACGAGACGTCCCATGGGTTTCAGTTGAAAGCGTGACAGACTTTCCTCACTGGCCAGCAAGGCAATACCCGCACCATCACTGGTTTGTGAGCTGTTTCCAGCCGTTACTGTTCCACGAGCCGCAAAGACGGGGCGTAAGCGGGAAATAACCTCATAGGATGTATCTTCTCTCGGGCCTTCGTCCTGTGTAATCAGACGGTTGCGCACGTCCAGTGTCGACGAGTGCAGATCAAGATGGCGGACATCAATTTCAACCGGCACAATTTCCGCATCAAAATCACCTCTTTTCTGTGCGGCGATGGCGCGCTGATGGCTCTGAGCAGCAAACTCATCCTGCTCTTCACGAGTCACATTCCAGCGTTTGGCAACATTTTCAGCGGTGATACCCATGCCGTAGGCAATCGCGACATTTTCGTTGTCAAACCAGGATGGATTGGCTGTGTACTTGTTCCCACCCAATGGCACCATGGACATGCTTTCCACACCGCCCGCCAATGCCAGCGACATATCGCCATGCGCTATGGTTGCGGCTGCCGTAGCAATACTCTGTACGCCTGATGAACAAAAACGGTTGATGGTCATGGCGGGAACAGAATCCGGCAGACCGCCCATGAGCGTTCCAATCCGGGCCACGTTCATGCCCTGCTCTGCTTCAGGCATTGCACAGCCAACTACTACGTCACCCACATCAGCCCAGTTGACGGAGCTGTTTCGCTCGGTCAGGGAGCGAATACAGTGAGCCAGAAGATCATCTGGCAGCGTATGACGGAACACACCCCGTGGCGCTTTACCAACCGGGGTACGCAATACATCAACAATATATACATTAGTCATGATAGGTTTTCCCCGTTTAGTTGCGCAATGGCTTGCCGGTTTCAAGTAAATGAGCAATTCGCGCCTGAGTTAAGGGTGTTTCAGCCAGAGCAACAAAGGCCTCTCTTTCCAGCTTCAGCAGCCAGGCTTCATCCACCATGGTCCCCTGATTCACGTCACCACCACAGATCACATGTCCAATTTTGCTGGCAATGTCATAATCGTGTTGTGAAATAAATCCACCAGCCAGCCAGTTGGATAAACCAGCCAGCAACCTGGCATGCCCCTCGCGTCCGGCAGCCTTGAAACTGTGGCGTAAAGGTGCGCTGTAATTGGCATCCAGCAGGTATTTGATTTTCGACAGGGCGACATACAACACTTCATCACTGTTCATGACCCAGGTATCGGTTGGGCGCAGGTAATGACGCAGCACAGCATCGGGTGCACTGGCTGATACGGCCGCTGTAGCAATTTGTTCAAACAGTGGCTGAATAAAGGTCATCAGGTCTGCCTGCCCGGCATGATGAGCAGCACGCAGTGCCATTTCCTTGCAACCACCGCCAGCAGGAATCAATCCTACCCCCACTTCAACCAGTCCTGGGTAGGACTCAAACGCAGCAACCGCAGCATCGCAATGAAGAAGCAGTTCGCAGCCGCCGCCAAGCGCACGCCCACGCAGAGCGGCAACCACAGGAATGGGCGAATATTTGATGCGCATTACCGTATTCTGGAACGCCGTTATCATGGCATCGACACCTGCCATGTTCTTATCTTGAATCAAGCCCATGACCGAGCGCAGATCGGCGCCAGAACTGAAATTATCCGGATTATTCTGATAAATAATCACACCTCGGCAGGATTTTTCGGCGGCATCCATGGCCATCTGCAGGCCATCCAGGACCTCCTGACCAATAGTATTGGCCTTGCTCTTAAACGACAGGACAGCAATATCGTCTTCTAAGTGGGTCAGGCTAATCCCTTTGTTTTCAACCAGAACAGTTTTCGATGGGCTGATCTGACGGCGATATACCGGCAGATTACTGCCCGGCATGTAGCTTTTAGACGCTGGCGCATAGGCACCTTCGCGCGTATAAAACTGAGTATTATCGTTTAGCCAGCCCGGCAAACCAGCAACAGACTCGTGTTTACGAATCTCAACCAGCATGCGATCCACACCAAAGGCCTGCCAGGTCTCGAAAGGTCCCTGCTGCCAGCCAAAGCCCCAGCGCATGGCCAGGTCAACATCGCGCACATTGGCCGCAATATCTTCCAGATGAAAGGCACAATAATGAAACAGATCACGGAAACAGGCAGCCAGAAACTGTGCCTGTCTGTCGGTAGAGGCCAGGAGGCGCGATACGCGCTGACCAATATCCTTCTCCGCCATGATAGACTGCACTTCTGCACTGACCGCTGGGCTGGAGGCACGATATTCACCCGTAGCATAATCAAGAACCTCAATCACCTTTCCGGGTTTGCGGTAAATGCCCTGACCAGTTTTCTGGCCAAGATGCCCCTCTGAAATTAATTTACCCAGCCAGACTGGCAGTTTAAACCAGGCATGCCATGGGTCTTTGGGCAATTGATCCTGCATGGTCTGTACCACATGCTCCATGGTATCCAGCCCTACCACATCCATGGTTCGGAAGGTTGCGGACTTCGGCCTGTTCAGCAGGCTACCAGTGAGCGCATCCACTTCATCGAGGCCCAGATTGAAGGCTTCCGCGTGATGAATGGTCATTAACAGGGAAAACACACCGATACGATTGGCGATAAAATTTGGTGTGTCCTTTGCTACAACCACCCCTTTACCCAGATTACTGGTCAACCAGGTTTCCAGATGGTTTAACAGATCTTTTGAGGTAGCCTTGGCCGGGATCAGCTCAGCCAGGTGCATGTAGCGTGGTGGATTAAAAAAGTGCACGCCGCAGAAACGGCTGTGCAGAGACTCGGGTAATACCGAAGCCAGTGAGTTTATGCTCAGGCCGGAGGTATTACTGACCAGAATAGCCCGTTTATTCAAATGGGGCGCGATACGCTGGTAGAGGCTCTCTTTCCAGTCGAGGCGCTCTGCAATAGCCTCAATAACCAGATCACAATCGTGCAGGTCAGCCAGATTGTCATCGTAGTTTTTTGCCTGCAGAAATGTTGCTGTTTTTGTGGTGGCCAGAGGGCTGGGCTTAAGCTTTGTCAGATTAACAATCGCTTTATCAACCAGAGCATTAGCGCCTGCTTTCCCTGCCATATCGTATAACAGCGTTTCGATACCCGCATTCACACAATGCGCCGCTATTTGAGCACCCATAACGCCGGCTCCAAGCACGGCTACTTTTTTGATATGAAATGGCTCAGACATAATTCCAGTCCTTATTCAGTGTAAGATAAATAATAATAGCAGAGAAATGCCATCACAAATCAAAACGAATTCCCTGTGCCAGTGGCAGGGTATCGCCCCAGTTAATGGTATTGGTCTGGCGACGCATATAAGCCTTCCATGAGTCGGAGCCAGACTCGCGCCCGCCACCCGTGTCTTTTTCACCTCCAAACGCGCCGCCTATCTCGGCGCCTGAGGTGCCAATATTGATGTTGGCAATACCACAGTCGCTGCCCAGCGCACTTAAAAAGCGTTCAGCGTGTTTCAGATTTTGCGTGAAAAGGGAGGAAGATAACCCCTGGGGCACACCGTTCTGCAGGGCGATGGCCTCTTCCAGTGTGTCGTAAGGCATTACGTACAGGATTGGTGCGAAGGTTTCTTCCTGAACAATATCCCAGTGATTTTCCACATCGCAGACCAGAGTTGGCTGAACATAGGAACCAGGACGATTCAGAACTTCCCCGCCAAACACAATCTGGCCGCCAGCTTTACGAATCCGGGCAATGGCCGCACTGAACTGGTCAACGGCCTGTTGATCTATCAATGGTCCCATCAGATTTTTACTGTCCAGCGGATCACCGATTGTGACCTGCTCAAAGGCATGACGTAAACGCTTGAGCACATCCTCGTAGCGGGATTTTTGCACAAACAAACGTCGTGTTGTTGTGCAGCGCTGTCCTGCTGTACCTACCGCTCCGAATACAATCCCCGGAATGGCAAGGTTTAAATCCGCTGTTTCATCCAGAATAATAGCATTGTTTCCACCTAGCTCAAGGATGCTGTTACCGAGGCGGGCCGCTACTTTTGCAGCCACCTGTCTGCCCACAGCCGTTGAGCCGGTAAACGAAATCAGGGGAATACGCGGGTCATTCACCATGGCCTCAACCACATCATGCGATTGCGGAATAATCAGAGAAAAAATGTCGGGGCTGTTTGTTTCCTTCAACACCCTGCTGCATAAGTGGTGCACAGCTATGGCGCAGAGCGGCGTCTTGGCGGAGGGTTTCCAGATAGTGACGTTACCGCAAACAGCGGCAATAAAGGCATTCCACGACCAGACCGCAACGGGAAAATTAAAGGCAGATATAACGCCGACAATTCCATAGGGATGCCATTGCTCATACATGCGGTGCAGAGGACGCTCCGAATGCATGGTATTTCCATACAGCATGCGCGATTGTCCAACAGCAAAATCAGCGATATCAATCATTTCCTGAACTTCGCCATCGCCCTCCTGTTTCGACTTACCCATCTCCAGCGAAACCAGGCTGCCCAGCCAGTCTTTGTTATCGCGCAGTACCTGACCAATCAGGCGAATCACTTCACCACGCTTCGGTGCGGGGTATTGTTTCCAGGCCTGAGCGGCCTGTTCTGCGCGTTGCATAACCGTTTGATAATCGTCCATAGAACAGGTGGCGACTTCGGCAATCAGCTCACCAGTAGCCGGGCTGAAGGATGATAATCGATGCGCCCCGGTATGGCTTTGCCAGTCATGACCGCTGAAAGCGCCTGCATTTATCGGCGAAACAGCGAGGTGTTTCAAAAAATCCATACCAGTCTCCTATGCGTAACATTGTCCAAAACGATTTGCCATTACATCGGCGAGGCGGAAATTTTCCTGCAGGATCAGCCCCTTATATTCATTTGCCTGCCCCAAAACCAAATCCACAACCGCACAGATACCTGACGCAGTACTGACCTGGATGGCAGACCACTCCAGGCCGCGGATGACAGCGGGCCATATTTTTTTAACGTAGCTTTTTTCGGTTAACTCGCCGTTTTTCATGCCTTCAACCGTCACGTATACGATGACGATATCCTGATAGGTTTTAGGAATGGCGCGCTCAAGAATACGCTTGAGAGTATCCCTGTCTTCGTTCAGCTTCAGATCATTCATCAACAGACGCATTTTTTCACAGTGGCCGGGATAGCGCATGGTTTTATAGTTCATGCTCTGCACTTTACCAAGGTAAAGTTCTCCCAGACTGCCAAGGCCGCCCGAGGTGTTAAATGCTTCGTATTCACAGCCGTCAATCTGAATGGATTCACGCCCTTCCAATGGCTTCAACACCACGGGCTTACCACCTTCAATGCCATAACAGGGATTGCCGTATTCGTTAATAACGCCATCGGTTGACCAGGTGAGAGAATAATGCAGCGCATTGTTCGCCCGCTGCGGTAAGGCACCCACGCGCAGTCTGGCATTAATGCATTGATCAAACTCCTGCATCAGGCTGTTAGCGGCAATGCTGATAAACCCAGGCGCCAGCCCGCACTGTGGTACGAACGCAGTTTCTGCGCCCTGTGCTATATTTTTAACGGTTTCGGTGACTGCGGTGTCTTCCGTCAGATCAAAGTAATGGGCATTGGCGCGCCTTGCCACACGTGCTACGTGAGGATTAAGAAAGTAAGGCAGGCTTGATATAACAGCAACAATTTGATTTTTTTGAAAATAAGCCAGCGTGGCTTCTTCATCGGTCACGTCCAGACCAACGGTTTTAATTTGCGGAAACTCCTGCAACAGACGTGTCACGTCTGTACCCGAAAACTCCAGATCAGCCAGATGGATCTGATATCCTGCGCTGTCTGCCAGCAGACACGCGATTAAACTCCCTATTTTTCCTGCACCTGTAACCATAACGTTGTACATATCATCCATCTCCTTTGTAAAACGACGAGTTATCCTACACCAAAGTGCGGGTGGCGGATAGACTTACAAAGACAGCCTTGAGACAGTAAAAGCGCTGTTCGCTGGATATTGATCTATTAATAATCAAATGTGGTAATATTTTCTTAATGTTTGGGGTGTATATTAAAGTTATTGAAAGAATTTCCAGCAGAAATGAGGAGGATAAACATGTCATATACACCCCGTATCGATCCTCTTTATCTTAAGTCAGCTCTGCACTCTACATTGGAGACTGCCAACTCGTCAGTGGAAAACAGTGTTGATGTACTGTTTGATATGGGTTGCAATGAAAAGCTGAACGCCGAGGATCTTGCATTCCTGCGCACAACCAGGCTTGACGAGATTGTGTTTGAATGCTTTGATGAACCCAAATTCCGCATAACAAACAAAAACAATGGCCTCGGGCTCGATTTTTCCGATCGAAACGCAACCCGCGGTGAGCTACGCTCCGAGGTATTACGTAACAAATTGACTCAACTGTCAAAAGAGTCACCAGATCTGTCACTGTATGATGGTATTAACACATTGCTGAGATCAGCCAATGAGTCCGGCGATATCCAGTATTTTTTGTCATCACTTCTCAATTTTCAGGGATTGTTGGCAAGAGTAGATATTGGAGAACAATTTGCACACAGATTGCTGTCTGAAATTCAGGCTGGGCGTGTTAATAAGGACACATCTGTGGAGCAACTGAATGCGATTTATTGTAAGCTTCCATTAATTATCAAGCACAGGGCCAGAGCCATTTTCTCACCACTGTTGCGAGATATGCAAACGAAAATAGAGAGATTGAATACCGAAGCAGGTAAATACCCAGCTGACTCTTCACAAAGAATAGCATACATAAGGGCCTCTGCAGCAGCAACTCATTTGAAAAACGAAATAAACTATGCACTTGATGAACTGATACCAGATAAATCAGCATTTAACCGCTGTGTTAACAATGCGATAAAGGCAACAGAAAGCACGCTGGCAAAACATCGCGGGTGGAAACAGTTTTTCGCCAGGCTGGCCTGCGCGGCTGTTTCCGTGGGGACTCTCGGTATCGCTAATCTGGTCAGTTACGCGCTTAACCAGACCCCCACTTTTTTCAGGGTGAAAACAGAATCTAAAAAACTGGTTGATGAGCTGAAAGATATAAAGGAAAACGTCACTCGAAACATAATTTGAATCCATTTTGGCCGCTGAATAGGTTTGGTTTACTGAGCGCTCTCAATGAGTTACAAAAATTTCATATCCGTCAAGCCGACAGCTTCGGCAAATTTACGAAGTCTTTCTTCGTTTCTTCGTTTAACTTGTTCAGGGTCTAGAAAAAAATCGCTTCTGAAAGCATCGAGTCCTTGTTCCGAGCGGGAAACAATCCTTTCAAACCTTGCGAATCCAGGTTTATCCTCGCTATAGGTTTCGCTTGAAAAAGGGGGCTGGGCAGGAGGCAGCTCCATTAAAATCTGTTGTGCTCTTTCAGGTACAATCAGTTCCAAAAGGTTTGGATTTTCTTCGAAAAAACATAATCCTTTTCCACATAATATTTTCTTGATCTCAGCGATGGTTAATCGACTGCATACCTCATGTGAATCTGCTCGTCTGAACAGTTCAACATACCCCGGATAGCTGCATTCTCTGATTGCCCATTCATTACCAGCGAGCTGAGGTATGATGGTGAATTTTTCGAAAAATAAGGCGTTAAACTGGTCTGAATTAATTAGCCGCCATAATGCTTCTTGTTGTAGTTTGTGTTTGATAGAGGTATTTGATGCGCTCATGTTGTTTTGCCCCGTAAAAACAGGTTTTAGTGGCGCATGATTATACATGAAGACCAAATTAAATTCAAACCTTAAGGCGTGCTCGGGCCGTTGTGTTTCTTTACAACCAGCGGGCGCGCTGCTCTCGCTCCATCCCCCTCCTACCGACTGCTCATTCGGGGCGAATAACTCTCACTGGCATCGTCATCGTCTGACGTGATTATCTCTGGCTGCTCGACAACTGGAATCCAGTATTCGGGGGGCTCCTTATTCAGTCGGTATCTATCACATAACCTGGCTGCCAGCGAAATATTATTATTTGTCAGCTCATTAAGAATTTTGTCATATTGCCAGTCCAGTAACGCCCAATGACCATAAAAGCGTCTGTCCCCAATCGTACAGCCCTGGCTTAGCAGATCAGCCATTGTTTTCAGGCGATCACAACAGGCATCGCTATCCGTATCTTTCTTCTGCAAAATCCTGATCAGATTCACCAGCATGGCAAACAGCACATGCACCTCTCCTTTTATCTCGTTTAAACTATTAAGGCAGATGAAGGGATCCTTCAGAGAAAGGGAATGGCGCGCGGACTTAAACCATTTGATATCCCTCGAATTACTAAAAAAACCATAGGGAACATGTAGAAAAACAGGATATAAAGCCTCGAATAAGCGCATCCTGATCGCCATATCCGCCTCACCGTAATACACTGAGAGCGGGCAGGAAAACAAGGTGTTGCGTTGTGCCACATCACGCCCTCTGACCTGTTCTATGTCATCGTCATCGTCATTATCTTCATCCGCAGCGACTCCAATTGAACGGTGAGCAAAATGCTCTTCCCACAATAGATCAATTTTTTCACTGGCTCCCCCCTGATCCATTGCAATAGCAGCGAGGCGTCGGAACCATTTCTCATTTCGGCGATAACAGGCGTAATGCAATGCATCCTCAAGGCAGAGAAAGCGAGCGTGCATGATCTCATCCTGAAAGGCATTGCCGGTCTCCTTGCTTCTGCAATAACGGGCATTGATGTAACGTTTAGCCGCGCGCCTGCCCTGATCAGCCAGAAAACTCTGCGTATTTGTATCAACATTAAACTGCGTAGCACTGACGTTGCCAATAGGAATCAAAACCGTTTGCGCCCCGTGCTGCAGCAGCTTCAGCCGATCCTGCTCCCAGGCGCTGACCGGGTCACGCACACCGGTCAGCCAGCCATATATCATGTTGAGCAGGAAATTTTCCCGATAAACACGCCCTTTCAGCAGCGTACGTAAAATCCCCCCTTCAGGCCCATTATCAAATTGAAAAGCAACCAGACTGAGGCAGTTACCATACTCCGACTCCAGAAAGGTTGAATGATCATCCGGAAACGCATTCGTCGGCAGATTATTCATTATTCCGCCATCGTTGTGCAGTTCCCCCTGGAAAATAGTCGGCTTGAATAAAACGGGAAAGCTGGCTGAAAGGGTTACGGCATAGCTGACTTCTACTTCAGGTGTCAGATCGCTGGAAAAATATCGCGTTCTCTGGGTGCTGACGTTGGTGGCGGTGACAATCAAATGATCCTTTATCTCACATTCGAGATCAGAGTCCCTGCAAAACTGCTTAAGCCGCTTCAACGATTCAAAGGTAATTTTACCCTTGTGATAAAGCTGTGATTCAACAAAAGACAGTCCTTCATCCGTATTGAGCAAATTATGACGAACAATAATTTCGCTTACTTTCCTCACAATCATATAATCGAGAGCAGCCTTTACCGCGCGGGTATCGGATAATCCTGAGCGATCGATATTATAAAAAACAAGATTGTCTTCGCGAAAACGCTGGAAGAAACGCACGATTTCTCTGGTTTCATAACCAAGATAACACAAAAGAGACATGATGGCGCCTGCCGAGCTTCCCGCGAAGCGCACAGGCTGAATTCCTGCCTTTTCAAATTCGCTGTAGGCCCCGACATGACCAAAAATTTTAGCACCACCACCCGATAAAACCAGACTGTCCAGCTCAGGACATTCCTCCATAACAAGAATGTCTCCTCGCGACTGCCCCTGGTAAATACGGACTTTTTCATCGGAATCGAGCAAAGTATAGTCGTCCGGTGGAACTGCTTCTGCTTCGGCGCGTTGCCTTGGAGGCAAAAACCATGATACCAGCCATCTCCATAAACGCTTATACCAGGCAGCAGGTATTACCAGCCGCTGAGTATGTCGATACTCCTGCATAGACTGATAGTAATCCCTGGGATTGCTTATGGGTATGGCAAAGGGATGAGGTTGATTCACAATTTTTTCGTAATTTACGTTCTCCAGAGTGATTCCAGTCAGCTTCGTCACAAGGGAATCTTTGAGAAAAAGGCGTTTCGTATTACGAAGTGAGCCGTCCTGGGCGCACGCGGGGTCCTGATATTTCCCGGGCTGCTCTACTACACCCAGCTGGTTTAATCCAACCAGCAAGCCACGTCTGCCTTCGCATAATTCTATCCCGTTCAGCTGGTAATCAATCCCAAGCTGGGCATTAGGCAACAGGTTTAAAGGGGAAAGACTCCACTGCCATGAGCGTTTTTTATAAAAGAGAAAGTTGGTTATCCTTCCCCACCAGCTCAAGGCAACTTCTGCTGTGTAGCCGCGATAATCCGTCGTTTTTACGCCACTCAGGAAAGCACGACGGGCATCGGCCCTGTGGGCATTGAGAAACCAGTCAAAAAAGGTCTCTTTTCCCATATCGCTCAAATGAGTAAAATCCAAAACAACACGTTCGTTGTCAAGTAAATAGTCCCCCAGAGAAAAATTCTGGCTGGGCGAGGAGCCGTTTACGAGAAACCGGCCATGATGAATACAAAGCAGGTATTTTTTTAATAAGTCGCTGTTAGGATGCGATAAGCCATCTTGTTGTAACAACTCAATCAGCACGTCATTTCCGGGCATATCCGTCTCCCATTATGAAATTCACTGCAAACACATCATGTGGTTAATTCATAACTAACATAGAAACGAGAGGAAATGAATAGCGGACGAAATAGTTTTTTACGCTATGGTTGAATTATAAACGGGTCAATGTTGCTTGTTTCTCGGTGTCTGCTGGATTTACAGGATTGTGCGAACGAGTGGTGGAAACAGGAGGGTCTGTTGACAATTGCTCTCCATCAGCCTGCGTACCGCGCTTTATGCGCGGTATCCAGACAATATTGAGCAATTCCCTGAATCTTATTGCAAACCTGGACCCCGCGAACGAGTCGCGGGGCGTAGGGATCTGAGCAGAGGTTATCAGATCCATGCCAGACTTACTTAAGTAGCATTGATTGCAAAATCACCTCAACAACCGGCCTCGCCTGAGCGGCGCGGGTAATGGGTCGACCGACAACGAGGCAGTCACTACCCAGGCGAACGGCCTGCTCAGGCGTAACAACGCGGGACTGGTCATCGAGCCGGTCACCTGGCAAACGTATGCCCGGCGTAACGGTTAAAAACGATGAGCCACACAAGGCCTTAACCGCAGGCACTTCGTGCGCAGAACACACAACGCCATCCAGACCCGATTCATGTGCCAGACGTGTCAAACGCTCGACCTGGTGCTCTAAAGAGCCGTTTACGCCCAGTTGAGGCAGTTCCGCGGCGCTCATGCTCGTTAACACGGTAACGGCTATTAACAGAGGGCGTTCGTTTCCGAACGAGTCGAGAGCCTTACGGGCTGCGCTCATCATGTTCGCGCCACCACTGGCATGCACGTTCATCATCCAGACACCCAGATCCGCGGCAGCAATACAGGATTGAGCCACTGTATTGGGAATGTCGTGAAATTTTAAATCGAGAAAAACAGAAAAGCCCTGCCCTACCAGCTTACGAACAAAGTCACGGCCAAACAGGGTGAACATTTCGCTGCCGATTTTAAGTGCACAACGCCGTGGATCCAGTTGCTCTACCAAACGCAAAGCATCTGTCTCATGGTTAAAATCAAGCGCAATGATCAGTCTGGACGTCATATCAGGCGATGGCCTCATGGCAGGCTTTAACCGCATTGACCACCTGCTGCTGTTCCGCAACGCTGATGTAAGGGTGCATTGGCAGACTCACCACGCGCTGGCTGGCGCGTTCCGACAGAGGAAAATCACCGCTTTTGTAATTCAGATAAGCGAGTGCTTCCTGCTGATGCATGGCAACAGGATAATGTACCGCGGTTGGAATACCCTGGGCCTGCAAACGCTTCTGGAAGTCCTCGCGATCAGACACTTCAATCGTGTATTGGGCGAAAACACTGGTATTACCCTGCTCAATAATCGGGGTTCTTACCAGGCTGCCCAGCATATCGGTATAGCGCTGAGCTACTTCTTGACGCAATGTGATTTCGTTAGGGAACAGTTTCATTTTTTCTATTAAAATGGCGGCCTGAATGGTGTCCATACGTCCGTTAATACCAATGCGACGGTGACAGTAACGCGCATTCTGACCATGAATACGAATTTCAATCAGTCTCTCAGCCAGTTTGTCATCATTCGTAAAGCAGGCACCTGAATCACCGTAGCCACCCAGTGGCTTGGATGGGAAAAAGCTGGTACAGCCAATGGTTGCCAGGGCGCAGGAATAGCTACCCTTGTGAGTGGCGCCAAAGCTCTGAGCGGCATCTTCAATAACGGGAATGCCATATTTTTCTGCAATCGCATTGATACCTGTCATATCAGCACATTGACCATACAGGCTGACAGGCATGATGGCCTTTGTTTTTGAGGTGATGGCGGCTTCCAGTCTGGCCGGATCCATATTATAGGTTTTCGGATCGATATCAACAAAAACCGGCGTAGCCCGGCACAGAGCAATTACTTCCGCGGTTGCAAAAAAACTGAAGGGGCTGGTTATGACTTCATCGCCTGGGCCAATATCCAGAGCCATAAGTGCCATGAGCAGCGCGTCAGTACCACTGGAATTAACAATTGCATGGCGGACACCAACGAATTCAGCCAGCTCTTTTTCCAGCGCAGCCACTTCGGGACCCATGATGTATTGACCGTGATCAAGCACAGTCTGGATGCGGCTTAGAATGTTTGACTCAATTAACTTGTATTGTGCTTTCAGATCAATAAATTGCATGTTTTCCTCGAAAAAAATAATTGTCAGTGCCCTGTTGTCTGGTACACACCGGGCATTTGCTGGACCAGAGTGGCGGGCTAATCACCTTCCAGGCCATGAACTGGCTTCATTCTACCCCACTGTTTACAACTTGGGCAATGCCAATGTAAATGTTTACCGCCAAAGCCACAGTGTCCACAGCGGTAAACCGGCTTGTTATCAAGAAACTTGCTGGTGATATGATACAGCATTTCCAGTTTGTTACGAACCTTCCCCTGAGCCGTTTCCAAATGCCAGAAGATCAGGCGGTTGATACCACGAATGGATGGGTAGGTTCCCAGCTTTTCAGATACGAAATCTACTGCGACATCCATACTTTTTTCACGCTTGAAATAATCTGCAATCGCGAAGATGGTTGAAGCCCGTGGATGTTCTTCCAGGGTCTGCTGTAAAAAGCTGACGCACTCATCCATCTGGTCAATTTCGCGGTGACAGGCCAGCAGAGGATCGATTATCTCACTGATGAACTCAGGATCCTGCTGTGGAACGCGGCGCAGCGCTCGAATTGCCTGTTTGTAACGCCCCTGCATGATATCAAGCGAGGCCTGCATTAAACTGGCTCGAACCGAGTCTCTGTCAATGGTTAAAGCCTGTCGGGTGGCATTCTGTGCTTTGTCGAATGCGTTGGCCTTCATGGCTGACTCGGCAATTTCACAATAATAATGTGCGGCCTGGGTATGCATGCTCTGTCCAGACGAGACTTCAATCTTCTTAATCACATCGAGAGCCTTTTCCCAGGCTTTTTCCTGCTGATAAATGGCAAGCAGGCCGTAAAGGCTGCGAGTATCACGACTCCCACCCAGTTCAACAACTTCAAGAAAAATACGTTCGGCCCGATCAAACACTCCGGCACTCATGTAATCCTGTCCCAATGCCATCAGGGCTTCTTTACGATCTATCAGACTCAACTGAGGTCTTGCAATCAGATTTTGATGAATACGTATGGCGCGATCAACTTCTCCGCGCCTGCGAAACAGGCTGCCGAGAGCCAGATGCGTTTCGACTGTTTCGCTGTCCACGTCCAGAAGCTTGATGAAAATATCGACCGCTTTATCGGCTTGTTCATTCAGAAGATAATTAAGACCCACAACGTATTCGCGTGACAGGCGATTATCCTGTTTTATATTTTTCCCCGCGTAATTACGCCTGGCAACCCACCAGCCTGACCAGGCAGCTGCAGGTAATAATAGTGGCCATAGAGTAATCATGGTCTTAAGCTCCTAACAAGACGAAATATCAGATCAAGATTATCCAGTCTGTTAATGTTGATTTTTTAATGGTATGTCACGAAGATTTTTAACCTCTTTTTCACTTAATTTCAATTGATTTTTCAATTTCATGTAATCAACCTTCAAGCGCCAGTATCGCCATACGAATAATAACAGTCCCAGGAGCAGACCGATACCCAGCATAATGGTCATTAAAACCGCAATTGGCATACTCACGGTGCTGACGTACAGATTGATCTGCACAGAGCCGGCGTTAAGAGCCGCGAAGCTCACACCAGCGAGGATTAACACCAGATAAAAAATAATCATCAGGATACGCATGGCTACTTCTCCTATTCAAGATAAAAAAAAAGCGTAGATTAACTACGCTTTTTTTTAGATACAAGGACATTACTCGCTGTCTTTGCTTGCCATTTTTTCTTTCAACAAGTCACCCAGCGTTGTAGCACCAACATTTTCCCCACTGCGTGAGTACTTTTTGATAACTTCAGCTTGTTCCTGAGCATCTTTTGCTTTTACTGACAGAGCAATGCTGCGGTTTTTCTTGTCAACATTGATGATTTTGGCTTCAACTTCGTCGCCTTCCTTGAACATGGTAGTCGCATCGTCAACCTTGTCTTCAGACAGTTCATTGGCGCGGATCGTACCAACAACGTCCTGACCAAGATCAACGGTAACCATTTTAGGTTCAACAGCAATGACCTTACCACGTACCAGAGCACCTTTTGTGAAGTCTTCAGTAAAGGTTGCGAAGCTATCGCCTTCCAGCTGTTTCAGGCCAAGAGAGATTCGCTCTCTTTCAGCATCAATGGCAAGAATAACCGATTCCAGTTCCTGACCTTTCTTGAACTGTTTAACTGCCTCTTCGCCAGGAATTGTCCAGGAAATATCAGACAGGTGAACCAGACCGTCAATTTCACCATCCAGACCAATGAAAATACCAAAGTCTGTGATAGAACGGATCTTACCGCTGACTTTTTGCCCTTTGCTGTGGGTCTGGGAGAACTGGTGCCATGGATTGCCAACGCACTGCTTCATACCCAGAGAAATACGACGTCTTTCTTCGTCAATTTCCAGAACCATGACATCAACCAGATCGCCCATGGAAACGACTTTTCCTGGGTGAACGTTCTTGTTTGTCCAGTCCATTTCAGACATGTGAACCAGACCTTCAACGCCTTCTTCGATTTCAACGAAGCAGCCGTAGTCAGTGATGTTGGTCACTTTGCCCTGCATCTTCTTACCAATTGGGTAACGATCGACCAGGTCAACCCATGGATCATTGCCCAGCTGTTTCATACCGAGTGATACGCGATTACGCTCGCTATCAAAACTCAATACCTTGACTTTAACATCCTGACCTACAGTCAGCAGCTCGCCTGGGTGCTTGACGCGTTTCCAGGAAATGTCAGTGATGTGCAACAGACCGTCAATACCACCAAGGTCGATAAACGCACCGTAATCCGTGAGGTTCTTGACGATACCATTGAGAACCTGGCCATCATGCAGTGAATCCAACAGAGCCTGTCTATCAGCACTGCTTTCTTCTTCAACAACAGCACGACGTGAAACAACAATGTTGTTGCGCTTCAGGTCCATTTTAATAACCTTGAATTCCAGCTCTTTTCCTTCGAGGTATGAAGGATCGCGGACAGGTCTGACGTCAACCAGAGAACCGGGCAAAAAGGCACGAATGGTTCCAATTTCAACCGTAAAGCCGCCCTTAACCTTACCGGAGATCAAACCAGTAACAGTCTCATTGTTTTCATGAGATTTGGACAGTTTACGCCATGCTTCCTGACGCTTGGCTTTTTCGCGAGACAGCAGGGTTTCACCGTGACCATCTTCAACGGAGTCGAGAGCAACTTCGACCGTGTCGCCAAGATTAATTTCCAGGTTACCGCTCTTGTCATGAAATTCTTCAATGGCAACGATGCCTTCTGATTTCAAGCCAGCATTAAGGGTAACGTAGTCATCGTCAATACCGATAACCTTTGCGGAAATAATTGCGCCGGGATAGAACTGGGCACCAATGATGCTTTGCTCGAATAATTCTTTGAAACTTTCAGACATGTGATTAAACTCTATTAGTAAATAAACAGAAGCATGATATCCAAACCATGCCTCCCCCCTGCAAAACAAGCTAGCAGCAATGATTCGTAAACGTGGAGTTTGACGAAGAAATGCCTCGCTCATTTATCAATTTTAGTACATCATTAAAAGCTTGTACAATTGTTAATCCAGTTGTGTCAACAAAAACAGAATCTTCGGCCGGTTTGAGCGGTGCATGCAAACGTGCTGTATCGCGCGCGTCCCGTTGAGTCAATTCATCAACAACTTGGGCGAGGCTAACATTAATTCCCTTTTCTTTCAACTGTAAATAACGCCGTTCGGCACGAATCTCTGCGGATGCGAACAAATATATCTTGAGAACAGCATCAGGGAACACCACGGTGCCCATATCCCGGCCGTCTGTGACCAGACCGGGCGGCTGGGCAAAGGCACGCTGACGAGCCAGTAAAGCTTCCCTTATTTCCGGTACAACAGCTATTTTTGACGCATCCTGACCACACTCTTCGCTGCGAATCATGTCAAAGACATTTTTACCATCCAGCAAGACCTTACTGTTCAGATGAGGATCGGTTTCAAAATTCAATTTCAGATTGATTGCCAGATTCACCATCGCATCTGTATTATCAAAAGGGATGGATTTCTGACGGGCCGCATAGGCCAGTACGCGATATAGACAGCCACTGTCGAGGACATGCCAGTTCAGATGGTTTGCCAGCATGTGACAGAGGGTTCCCTTCCCTGTTCCACTTGGTCCGTCAAGCGTAATAACAGGGACACTTAATTTTTTATTCATAAAAACCTGTTCCTTAATCTGTGTAGTCACCAAGCTGCATCCCGGCAGCATTGGCTGTTTGAACAAAGGATGGAAAAGACGTGCTTACGTTTATGCAATCCTTAATGGTAACCGGGCGTTTTGCAACGGCCCCGGCGATTGAAAAAGCCATGGCAATGCGATGATCATGATAACTGTGTACCACTCCGCCCTGCAAGGAACCACCTTCAATGTCAATGCCATCCTCATGAGCCTTGCAGGTGATACCCAGTCGCTGCAGGCCATCGGTCATGGCGGCAATGCGATCGCTCTCCTTACCACGCAGTTCCTTCGCATTTCGCAGGCGGGTTGTTCCATGGGCGCAGGCAGCAGCAATAAAGATGATTGGAAACTCATCAATGGCCAGTGGAACAAGAGAGGCCGGTATATCGATACCTGTTAAAGGCGATGACTGTACCAGCAAATCCGCTACAGGCTCGTCTCCGTAGATCCGCTCATTGAGCAAACGGATGTTCGCGCCCATTTTATCAAGAATCTGAATAACGCCCGTCCTGCCGGGGTTAATCCCCACATTTCGAATCAACAACTCCGAGCCAGGCACCAGTGTGGCAGCAACGATAAAAAAAGCGGCTGATGAAATATCACCTGGAACCTTGATCTCTGTACCCTGGCATTCACCATCGGAATTGAGTGAGATTTCATTACCATGGACCGTAACCGGGTAGGAAAAGGCTTTCAGCATGCGCTCGGTGTGATCGCGGGTTATGCCCGGCTCAACAATCGTTGTAGTGCCTTTGGAATAAAGCCCGGCCAGTAAAAGACAGGATTTAACCTGGGCACTGGCTTCGGGCATTTCATAGCGTATGCCCGTCAGGGATTTGCCCCCTTCTATGTATATGGGTGGTTTGCCATCTGTCGTACGAATGCCTGCGCCCATCAGCGTTAAAGGCTTGCTCACTCGCGCCATGGGGCGCATCTGCAGACTAAGATCACCCGTCAGCGAGCTGTCGAAGGACTGCGCGGCCAAAAGACCTGCCAGCAGGCGAATGCTGGTACCGGAGTTACCGCAGTCAATAATATCAACTGGCTTTTGCAAACCGTATTTTCCAACACCGTGGATCACAACATTCTGATCGATTGGCCCCTCAATGACTACGCCCATCGCGCGAAAAGCCCGGATGGTGGCGATGCAGTCATCGCCATCGAGAAAACCGCTGACACTTGTTTTTCCATTGGCAATCGCGCCCAGAATAATGGAGCGATGAGAAATGGACTTGTCGCCGGGAACGCTGATCTCGCCCCTGAGTTGCGTTACCGGGTCACTGACAAAACAGGATAAGCTCATCATCTGCTCCTTGATACGGTCTGTTGTCTGGCAAAATCATCCATAAACGCTATCAGGCTATCGACGCCCTCGATAGGCATTGAATTATACATACTGGCCCGCATGCCACCAACCTCTCGGTGTCCCTGCAATGCCAGCAGTCCCCGGGCCCTGGCCTGTTCAAGGAAGAGCGAATCAAGCGAACTGTCTTTGAGAGAAAAACAGACATTGACCAGCGAGCGTGCTTTCGGTGCTACCGGAGCCGAATAGAAGGTTGACGCATCAATAAAGCTGTATAACCGGGAAGCCTTTTCCTGATTGATGGTCTCCAGTGCCTTCACCCCGCCTTGCCTTTGAATCCATTGAAACATTTTGTATGCAAGGTAACAATTAAATGTAGGCGGTGTGGCATACAGGGAGTTGTTGCTGACCTGAATTCGATAATCCAGTGTTTTGGGTAAGGTCTGCTCTGGAAGTCGGGCTATTACATCATCACGGACAATAACCAGACTGAGGCCAGAGTTGGCAATATTTTTCTGAGCCCCGGCAAATATCAATCCATAATCGTTTACGTTGATTGTTTCTGTTAACAGGCAGGACGTCATATCGGCAACGAGAGGTATATTGCCATGGGCGGGCTTCGGGCAGCGCACGCCGTTGACCGTTTCGTTGGGGGTATAATAGAGGTAGTCTGTGTTTTCCTCAAAGCTAAGCCCGGTCATGTCTGGAAGGTCACGAAAACCACTATGTTCGCTGGAAGCGATACAATAGGTGTCGCGCAGACGGCTGCCTTCGTCGAGCGCCATGGCAGACCAGAGCCCGCTCACGATGTAGGCTCCCTTCCTGTCCTTTGCAAGAAGATTCATGGGAACCATGGAAAAATGCTGGCGGGCTGGTGAGCCTAGAAATAATATGCGGTAGTTGTCGGGTATGGTCAGCAGCGTACGCAGCAGATCCTCACAGTCTTTCATTAACTGTGCGTATTCTTTAGTGCGGTGGCCAATCTCCATAATCGACATGCCACTACCCTGCCAGTCCAGCAGTTCGCTCTGAGCTTCCAGCAACAGCTCGTCCGGCAGCATGGCCGGACCCGCACCAAAGTTATACGGTCTACTCATCCGTGGCATCCTCGTCTCCCGCGAGTTCGTCCGTTTCCTGTCCTTCACCCAGATCTTCAATACGCTGCATGCCAACAACCAGCTCGCCGGCACTCACGTTAATCAAACGCACACCCTGAGTGTTACGTCCAATAATAGACAACTCATCTACGCGGAAGCGTACCAGCGTTCCTTTATCTGTAATCAGCATGGCCTCATCGCCATCGACGACCTGAACCGCGCGTACGACCTTGCCGTTTCGTTCCGTAACCTGAATGGAAATAACCCCCTGGCCACCCCGCCCTGAAATACGGTATTCGTCAATATTGGTTCGCTTACCGTAACCATTTTCGGTTGCCGTCAGGATAGTACCTTCCGGTTTGGCTACGACCAGCGAGATGACCGACTGATCGTCACCCAGACGGATTCCACGGACACCACGGGCGGTACGTCCGGTTGAACGCACATTGCTTTCATCAAAGCGAACCACTTTACCCGCATCGGTAAACAACATGATGTGTTTGCTGCCATCGGTGATGTCTACACCAACCAGGCGATCGTTATCATCCAGAGCAACAGCGATAATACCGTTGGATCGTGGTCGGCTGAAGGCTTCCAGCGGAACTTTTTTCACCGTGCCGAACTTGGTGGCCATGAAGACGAAATAACCTTCCTGATAATCGCGGACCGGCAGAATGGCATTGATGGCTTCATCCGCTGCAAGGGGCAGGATATTGACGATGGGCTTGCCTCGTGAAATACGGCTGGCCAACGGTAACTGATAGGTTTTAAGCCAGTACATTTTCCCGTGGTTGGAGAAGCACAGCAGGGTATCGTGCGTGTTGGCAATCACCAGACGCTCAATAAAATCCTCATCCTTGACATTGGTGGCTGACTTGCCCTTACCGCCTCGGCGTTGAGACTGGTAGGCTGTAACAGGTTGATATTTAACATACCCCTGATGTGACAAGGTCACAACCACGTCCTCTTCGGTGATCAGATCTTCAATGGTCAGATCTTCCTGGGACGCAATAATTTCGGTACGACGTGCATCGCCGAACTGATTTTTTATTTCGACCAGTTCTTCATGGATAACTTCCATCAGACGCTCTGGTGAGGAGAGAATATGCAGCAGCTCTTTAATAAGCGTGAGGAGCTGTTCGAATTCATTGATGATTTTGTCTTGTTCCAGCGCTGTTAAACGATGCAGACGAAGTTCGAGTATCGCCTGTGCCTGGTTGGGAGATAAACGGTACTCGCCATCGTTCAGGCCAAACTCTGCCGGCAGATCATCGGGACGGGACGCATTGCTGCCAGCACTGGCCAGCATGGCATGAACCAGGCCGGCTTTCCAGGAACGGCCCAGCAGAGCATCTTTCGCTTCGGCGGGGGTAGCGGATTGCTTGATAAGTGCAATCATTTCATCGATATTCGCCAGAGCAATTCCAAGCCCTTCGAGAAGATGAGCCCGCTCTCGCGCCTTGCGCAGTTCGAATATGGTACGTCTCGTAACCACTTCCCGGCGGTGTTTGATGAAAAATTCAAGAATCTGTTTCAGGTTCAGCGTCATAGGCTGTCCGTCGACCAGCGCCACCATGTTGATACCAAAAACATTCTGCATTTGTGTATGAGCATAGAGATTATTCAGCACCACGTCGGCTACTTCACCACGCTTAAGCTCAATAACGACACGCATACCCTGCTTGTCAGACTCATCGCGTAAACCGGAGATACCATCGATTTTCTTGTCGCGCACCAGTTCGGCAATTTTTTCAACCAGCCTGGCCTTGTTCACCTGGTATGGCAGTTCATGAATGATAATTGCCTGACGACCGGATTGACTGTCCGTTTCAATTTCGGTTCTTGCACGAATAACCAGACGGCCGCGACCGGTACGATAGGCCTGAATAATACCGCCACGGCCGTTGATGATGGCGGCTGTGGGGAAGTCAGGTGCAGGAATGTAATCCATCAACTCATCAATGCTAAGCTCAGGATTGCCAATCAGAGCGAGGCAGCCGTTGATTACTTCCGTCAGGTTGTGCGGAGGAATGTTCGTAGCCATACCAACCGCGATACCAGACGAGCCGTTAACCAGGAGATTGGGAACGCGCGAGGGCATCACGACTGGAGCAAATTCTGTTTCGTCGTAGTTCGGACTGAAGTCAACCGTTTCCTTGTCCAGATCCGCCAGCAGAGAGTGAGCCAGTCTTGACATGCGTATTTCGGTATAACGCATCGCGGCAGCACGGTCACCATCAACGGAACCAAAGTTACCCTGGCCATCAACCAGCATATAGCGCATGGAAAAAGGCTGGGCCATACGGACGATGGTATCGTAAACAGCGGTGTCACCGTGTGGATGGTATTTACCGATGACGTCCCCGACTACCCTCGCGGATTTTTTATAGGCCTTATTCCAGTCGTTGCCAAGTTCGCTCATCGCGAATAAAACACGCCGGTGTACAGGTTTCAATCCATCGCGAACATCAGGCAGGGCCCGACCAACGATTACGCTCATGGCGTAATCAAGATACGATTGTTTTAATTCATCTTCAATATTTACAGGTATGACTTCTTTCGCAGAATGAACCATGATGCCGTGGCGTCCTTATACTACTATTAAGGTAAATAGAATGCTCAAAGCATATCACAACGACTGGGTTAATTGAATCGTTGTCAGGTGAACTCCATCAAAGAATCGAACAATTGGTGCGCAGCATCCCTAAACCCATGACAGCCGTACGTCAGACATCAAAATTTTCCTGTTAAAAATGAAAAAAATGGCTCATACTGTAAACTTGTTTTGTATTGAATTGACGGTGTTCTGGCGTGTAGTTAACATTGCCATTAACTAACAATGACCTGTTTTACCAGGAGACGAGATGACAAATAAAGTAGCATACCTCAGTATGGAAGGCCACGAACCGGTAGAGCTCCCTGTTTATCGCCCAACGCTGGGCAACGATGTGATAGATATCAACGACCTGAGTAAACTGAATCTATTTACATTTGACCCAGGGTTTGTGTCAACGGCGTCCTGTGAATCTAAAATCACCTTCATCGATGGTGACGAAGGTATATTGCTCTATCGGGGCTACCCTATCGAACAGCTGGCAGAGAAAAAAGACTTTCTCGATGTGTGCTATCTGTTGATGAATGGCGAACTGCCTGAGCCGGGCGAAAAGGAGAGCTTTGTTGATCTGATTAATAACCACACCATGGTTCATCAGCAAATGTATAACTTCCTGAACGGCTTTCGTCGTGACGCGCATCCCATGGCGATTATGGTGGGTATCGTTGGAGCCTTATCCGCGTTTTACCATGACAGCATGGATCTGAACAATCAAAAAGATCGTTACATTTCAGCGATCCGACTGATTGCCAAGATGCCTACCATGGCGGGCATGAGTTATAAATACTCAATCGGCCAACCCTACATGTATCCACAGAACCGCATGTCTTATGCTGAAAATTTCCTGCATATGATGTTCGGAATCCCATCGGCTGACATTGAACAGCCCCAGGTGATTATCGATGCCATGGATACTATTTTTACCCTGCACGCCGATCACGAGCAGAATGCTTCTACATCCACCGTTCGTCTGGCCGGCTCAACCGGTGCCAATCCCTTCGCCTGTATCTCGGCGGGAATCGGCGCTCTGTGGGGACCTGCGCATGGTGGTGCCAACGAAGCCTGCCTGAATATGCTGAAGGAAATTGGTGATGTTAAAAACATTAATCAATATATCAAGCGCGCCAAGGATAAGGACGATCCATTCCGACTGATGGGCTTTGGTCATCGAGTATACAAGAGCTATGATCCACGCGCCAAAGTCATGCGCGAAACCTGCCATAAAGTACTGAAGGCGGTAGGCGCTCTGGATTCGCCTTTATTCAAGCTGGCGATGGAGCTTGAGAGAATAGCCCTTGAAGACGAATACTTTATCGACAAGAAACTGTATCCAAACGTCGATTTTTATTCTGGTTTGACTCTCAGTGCCATTGGCATACCAACTAACATGTACACCGTGGTTTTTGCACTGGCGAGAACCGTTGGCTGGATGTCGCATTGGATGGAAATGGTATCGAACAAATCTAAAATCGGTCGTCCACGTCAATTGTACACCGGTAAAACATTAAGAGATGTTCCCTAGGCAGTATCGTCACGAACCAGCAGGTTGGGTCTTGGCCCAATCTGCTGACTGCGAACTGATAAATGCCTTCGCTCTGGCTACCCGGCTTTTAACATCCGGAGCGCTTTTACCCATCCCTCGTAATCCTTATCACGCCTCCCTTCGTCTGGAATCGGGTTCAGTTCTTTGTCGCATTGCCAGCCAAAATCAGCACCTTTCAGAGACGATATTTCGCCGCAACCGAGAGCTGCCAGCATGGCGGCGCCAAGGCCTGTTGTTTCAATGTTAAATGGTTTTTGTACCGTCAACTGACATTGGGTAGCCAGAAACTGAAGCATCCAGTGATTGCTGGTCATTCCTCCATCAACCCGCAGAGAGGGCGTCTGAATATTGCTGTCTTCCTTCATGCATCTCAGCACATCGCGCGTTTGATAACACACACTTTCGAGTGCCGCACGGGCAAAATGAGCCGGACTGCTCTGGCGTGACAACCCCATGATCATGGCCCCGGTATTTTCGAGCCAGTATGGTGCACCAAGACCCGTGAATGAGGGCACAAAATACACCCCTTCGTTACTGGGAAGGCTAACGGCCATGGATTCTGTTTCTGCGGCGCTGCTGAGCAGCTTCATGGTGTCGCGCAGCCATTTGATGGTCGAGCCGGCGTGGTAGAGGCTACCCTCAAGACCATACGTCACTTCGTTCTGCACCTGGCAGGCTATGGTCGTGAGCAGACCATTTTTAGATAATACAGGCTGACTGCCTGTGTTCATCAGCAGGAAACCGCCGGTACCATACGTGGCTTTTACCATGCCAGGATCAAAACAATGCTGCCCTGCCAGCGCGGCCTGCTGATCACCGGCAATACCGGTAATGGGTATCGGTGAACCGAGATATTCACTGTCAATGAAACCAAATTCGGCATCGCAGGCCCGCACATCGGGTAATATAGAGCGCGGTATATTGAACAAAGACAGGAGATCGTTATCCCAGCAACGATTAACAATATCAAACAACAGCGTGCGGGAGGCATTAGTTACATCGGTAGCATGAACCTGGCCACGGGTCAGGCGCCACAGAAGAAAGCTGTCAATGGTACCAAAGGCGAGCTGGTTTTTTTCTGCGAGGCTGCGGGCTTCTGGAATATTATCCAATAGCCAGTGTAGCTTGCTGGCGGAGAAATAGGCGTCGGGCAGGAGTCCTGTTTTTTGACGAATTGTGTCCCTGACATCATGCAGACTGTGGCAGTACTCCTCAGTACGCCTGTCCTGCCAGACAATCGCTGAGTACAGGCACTGTCCTGTCTGTCTGTTCCAGAGAACCGTCGTTTCACGCTGATTGGTGATGCCACAGGCCAGCACCTGTTTTGGATCAACCGATGCCGTAACAGCCTTGATTACCGTCAGTGTTTTCTGCCAAATCTCATCAGGTGATTGTTCCACCCAGCCTGGTCGCGGGTAGCTTTGTGCCAGAGACTCCTGACACATGGAAAGCAAGGTTCCATCCGTTTGATATAACATGGCCCGGGTACTGCTGGTGCCTTCATCAATTGCAAGCAGATATTTCATTGTTTCCCATTCCTGACTATGCTATTAATATTTGATTTTATACTGTTTTTCAGGAGACACAAGCATGGACAAGTGTTTTGATGTCGCCGTCATTGGCGGCGGTATTAACGGCTGCGGAATCGCGGCTGACGCGTCCATGAGAGGCTTGTCTGTCGTTTTGCTGGAAATGGATGATCTGGCTTCGAAAACATCCTCCAGCAGCACGAAATTAATTCATGGTGGTTTGAGATATCTTGAGATGTTTAACTTCTCACTGGTTAAAAAGGCCTTAAACGAACGCCAGATTTTAATGGAACAGGCACCATATCTTGTTTTCCCCCGCCCTTTTGTACTGCCACTCAAGCGTTCTCTGCGGCCAACGCTCTTAATCCGCGCTGGTCTGTTTATTTATGATCATTTAAGCCGCCGTAACACCCTGCCACACAGCCGACACATTAACAGAGAGAAGGATTCTCTTTGTTTTAGCCCCCTGAAAGAGGAGTTAAACAAAGGCTTTATCTATTACGACTGCTGCGCAGACGATGCCCGGCTTACCATTAGCAATGCATTGCAGGCAAGACACTATGGCGCCAGTATACGACCTCAGACCAAGGTACTGTCCGCCCAGGTGATCGATGGAATATGGCATTTACACTGCCAGGATGCGTCTGGAGCAACATGCATCCTACGCAGTCGCAGTCTGATTAATGCCACCGGGCCATGGGTCGAATCCCTGGCGAGACAGGCTGGAATTGCGAGCGAGTATCATATCTCGCTCGTGAAAGGCAGTCATCTGGTGGTGCCGCGACTGTATCAAGGGGAGCACGCCTACCTGCTGCAACACGACGATAAACGCGTGATCTTTGTAATTCCCTGGCATGGCTATTCCATGATCGGTACAACGGACGTGTTGTTTTCCGAATCGCCGGACGAAATCAACATATCAGGTCAGGAAATTGACTATCTGTTGAATCTGGTCAACAGCTATTTCAAACAGCCGCTGACGCGCGATAATATCATAACGACATGGAGCGGAGTACGGCCACTGCTGGCATCTAAAGACAAATCTCCGCAAGCCATGAGCCGCGACTACGTTTTTCATTTTTCGGATGATCCCGCGCCATCGGTGACCGTTTATGGCGGTAAAATTACAACCTACAGACAGCTGGCCAGAGATTGTGTTGACAGGCTGCGCGTTCTGTTTCCAGGCCTGGGTGACTCCATAACCAGCACCACAGCCCTACCCGGTGCGGCATGGACAAACGGAAGCTACGCCGATTACAGAAGCTACGCCCGTGAACACTATCTTTGGCTGGACACGGACATTATGGAGCGATATCTGAGCACATACGGAACCAGAACCGAACACCTTATTGCGTCGTGCACTCAAATGAAGGATCTGGGTATTGATTTTGGACATGGCCTGTTTCAGCGGGAGGTAGATTATCTCGTGGCTGAAGAGTGGGCGCGGGACTGTGATGATATTTTACTGCGCCGCACCAGGCTGGGTCTTGGCTTTGATGCGGAAGAACGGCAAAAACTCAAAGACTACGTGGATGGATTGGCCAGGCATAACATATAGAACACATGCAGTCCCCGGCCCATCCTGCAGGTTATTCTTTAATTTTTGCGCGGATCTCACTGACATCGACGTCAATCGCCTGCTCAAGCAGTTCTTTCAGCGTTGATTCCGGCATACTGCCGGCCTCAGAGTAAATGCCAATCTGCTCTTTGAAAATCATCAAATGCGGAATGGAGCGAATCTGAAAGGTTTCAGCTAAATCAGCATGTTGCTCTATATTTACCTTGGCAAAAACAACATCAGGATTTGTTGTGGCCATTTTCTCGTAAACCATGGCAAACTGCTTACAGGGAGCGCACCAGTCAGCCCAGAAATCAATAAACACCAGCGTGTGCCCGTTGAGAAGCTTTTCAAGATGCTCTGCACTGGTAATATCAATTAACATGACACTTCCCGCTCACTTACTGCAGCAATAATAGAGGAGAAGATGGAGTCAACATCACCTACGCCGCTGATATGATGAAACTGCGGCGCCTGGGGGCTGTGGGTATTTGCCCAGTCCTGATAGTATTTTATCAAGGGCTCTGTCTGCTGATGATAAACCTGCAGGCGTTTGACGATTGTTTCTTCACTGTCATCATCCCGTTGCACCAGGGCTTCACCGGTCACATCATCAAGACCATCCTGCTTCGGTGGATTAAAGACAACGTGGTAAACACGGCCAGATGGCACATGCACACGACGACCACTGATTCGCTTGATAATATCACTGTCTGGTACGGCAATTTCAATGACATGATCCAGCTTAATGCCCGCATTCTTAAGCGCATCAGCCTGAGGGATTGTGCGTGGAAAGCCGTCAAACAGGAAGCCATTCCTGCAATCATTTTGCTGCAGGCGCTCTTTGACAAGGGCAATGATAATATCGTCAGACACGAGTCTGCCGGAATCCATGACCGCCTTTGCGTTTCTGCCCAGCTCCGTACCGGCCGCAATGGCGCTGCGAAGCATGTCACCCGTTGAGATCTGAGGGATGTTGAAATGGTTAATCAGCTTCAGCGCCTGCGTACCCTTACCGGCACCAGGACCACCTAATAACATTAATCGCATGAACTCTCCTGCATTTTCAATATAGTCTCATTTTACCAGAAGCGGTGTTTGAGTTTCGACTGACATCGATTCAACTGTGCTTCATAAATTTCCGAGCGAACCTTTACTTTTTTTGCGACGCCAACAAGCCAGGGTTTAGCCTGCCAGGTTTTGCGCTGATAACCGCCAACGCCTTCATGATAAGCGAGATACAGGGAGTAAGCATCGCTCCGTGAAATATGGGCACGTTTATACGCCTGATTGGCGTACCAGCCTATAAAATCCACCCCATCCGAAAAATCGGTGCGGGAAGTAAAAATATTGCCTTCCGATTTTTTGTACATCGCCCAGGTTCCATTAAGGGCCTGTGTGTAACCATAGGCCGATGATGGGCGTTTCCATGGAATAATCCATAATATTGTTTTTCGTTTCGGTTTGGCGCGCCCGTTAAACTTTGACTCCTGGTGAATAATCGCCATTTGCACAGGAACCGGTACCCGCCACCGCTTTTGAACATCGAGTGCATCACGATACCACTGTGGATGCTGCTTGAAAACATAGCATATATTATCCACATTGGCCGGCGGCTTACTCACGCATGAGGCCAATAAAGCACAAAGGCAGATCACTGAGAAACGAAGTGAGTTCATTTTGCCTCGATATTTTTTTATAATTATAATGTTATTAATAGCAAATATGCTGGAAGAATAAAACAATTTTTCCCGTTTCGCTATTTTATTACGTCAAATAAGCTTTCCAGTGGTAATATTCGTGTTTTGCGGAGTCTAGAGCGCCGAATGATTTAACAATGCGCAGCAGTAGGTTGGGCCTTGGCCCAACAATTAGCCTGGGTGCCAATTTCATGTTGGGCCGAGGCCCAACCTACTACAATTATTGCCATAATATATGTGCAAACTGAGTGGATACCGCGCATAAAGCGCAGTACGTAGAGATAGGGTGTTGAATTATCAACAGCCCCTGGGGAACTGGTTGATGAATATTCTGGTTTTTGATATTGAAACAATTCCAGACGTTGAAACAGGACGTCGGCTTTATGATTTGGATGGCTTATCGGATGCCGATACGGCAGCGGCCATGTTTGCTTTGCGGCGCGCCAAAACCGGCAATGATTTTTTACCGCATTACCTGCAAAAAATTGCCGCGATTTCGCTGGTGCTGAGTCAGGGAAAGCAGGTAAAGGTCTGGTCTCTGGGCGATGAGCAGTCGGATGAAAAAGAACTGATTACCCGCTTTTATTCTGGCATTGAAAAGTATACACCTACTCTGGTCAGCTGGAACGGCGGCGGCTTTGATTTGCCCGTCCTGCATTATCGCTCTCTGTTACATGGCGTTTCAGCTCCTACGTACTGGGAATCAGGGGAAAATCAGCAGGCTTTTCGATGGAATAATTACCTCAATCGGTTCCATTATCGTCATCTGGATTTAATGGACGTTATCGCAGCCTATCAGAACAAAGCCTTTGCTCCACTCGATGAAATCGCTCATATGCTGGGCTTCCCGGGGAAAATGGGCATGAGCGGTGCGAAAGTATGGGACGAATACCAGGCCGGACATCTGGACGCCATTCGTAATTATTGCGAAACGGACGTATTAAACACATATTGTGTTTACCTGCGTTTTGATTTGATTCGCGGCGTGTTGTCACAGATGGAGTACCAGCAGGAAATTGAGAAATTGAAAGCGTATCTGTCGGCTGAATCCGGAAAAGCACATCTGCAGGAGTTTCTGCAAAGAATGGATCAGGACCCGGTGACCGGGTGAAGTGTCAACAGGCCCTGATTATTTTTTTCTGAATTATCTGGCGTCGCTGATGAAGCGCATCAGTTCAAAATCGGCAGTCCCGGCCTGTTCGCTTTCAACGCCCTTATTCTCGGCAGGTGTCAGCAAAATCTCCGGGGCTGGATTTTCGAGTGCTTCAGCAAGTGTAATAAAAGTGTAACCATTTTTACGGTACATTTCGATGATATCACCCAGCAGATAACTATTGAGTACGTTGGCATGAATCAACAAAATCTGCCGCCCGGAATTTCCGCGAGCTCGTTTTTCGGCATTGAGCGTTTGTTTCCAGATGTAACTCAAATATTGAGGCTTGAGCTTTTGAACGTAGTCACCGCGCGTACGGAACGGCACTTTGTACAGACGCTCATTAAAACGGAAATCCTGGCTGTCGATGGTTACCGGCGCAATCACATAATTATGTTCAGCCAGGTAGTCCAGCACCTTTTGCTTACTGTCTTTGTTTCCTTCCGCCAGATAAGGGTATCTGAAGTACTTCGTCCCGGAGAACAATGGCTCCAGTTTTTTGTCGGCGCGGTCAATGTCGGCAATGTATTTATCCGCACTCATACGGTTAAGGTTGTAGTGCGAGTAGGTATGATTACCAATTACAAAACCAGCATCATGGAATTTCTCAAGAAAAGCCCACTGCCCTTTTTCGATGGCACCGGCGATGACAAAACCCGTAGCCGGAACATTGTTATCAACCAGGGTTTGAACGATTTTATCAAAACGCTCCGTGGCCCGCTGTTGATTGCCGGGCGTGTTCATCTGTGAAGCAACCAAAGGCAAATCATCGATGGTTATGGCAATTTCGCGTGTCTGTGCTGTTGCCAGCGATGCAGACAGAAACAAAGCTATTGTTAGTAATCTGGACATGATGATCCTTCGCTCGGTATGTTATCGTTATAAGACGATGAAACAGCCTCAGTGAATTAAAAGCAATTTATGAGCCAACATTCGAGTGGAGGGCCAGAACACGCTGCGCCTTTTCCCGGTCAAATGCGCCCCGCCAGGCGGATATGATGATGGTAGAAATGCTGTTGCCAAGCATGTTGGTGACCGCGCGCCCTTCCGACATAAAGCGATCGATCCCCAGAATCAGCACAATTCCGGCCACGGGAACCTGGCCTGTTGCAGCCAGCGAACTGGCCAGCACAATAAACCCACTGCCAGCAACACCCGCTGCCCCCTTTGAGCTGAGAATCATGATGCCGAGGAGAGACAATTGCTGCCATACAGACAGATCTATATTGGTTGCCTGAGCAATAAACATGGCGGCCATGGTTAAATAAATCGCTGTCCCATCCAGATTGAATGAGTAACCAACAGGCAAAACGAGACCAACAACAGATTGGTCACAACCCAGGCGGTTCAGCTTTTCCATCAGATTGGGCAATACGGTCTCTGATGAAGAGGTGCCAAGAACAATAAACAACTCGGTTTTAAGATAACGCAGGAGCTGGAACACATTGATTCTGCAATACCACGTTAATACACTGCCCAGAATCACCGTGATGAAGATCAGGCAGGTTCCATAGAAACAAAGCAAGAGTGTCATCATGTTAACGATTGGCTCAAGACCGTATTTACCGATACTGAAAGCCATGGCCGCAAATGCAGCCAGCGGCGCGAGACGCATGACCAGATGAATGATGTTGAAAAAAACGGCCGCCAGACGATTAATGCCTTTCACTACCGGCGCGCCATCGTCTCCCAGCAGTATCAATGCGGCAGAAAACAGCAGAGCAACCAGCAGTACCTGTAGAATTTCGCCGTCCACAAAGGCACTCACAAAGGTATCTGGCACGATGTTTAGAATAAACTCAACCGCGTTTGATGCCTTATGCTGAGCGCCAATATAGTGCCTGGCAGCCTCGATATCGAGCGTGGCCGGATCGATGTTCAGACCAGCCCCAGGGGTGAACAGATTCGCGACGATCAGGCCGATAAGCAGGGCGAACACGGTCATAATCAGAAAATAGATCATGGCAGCACTGCCAACCGTACCGAGGGCCCGTATATTGCCTACGCCCGCGATACCGGATACCAGGGACAAAAATATGATTGGGGCTATCAGCATTTTAATAAGCTTGATGAACAAATCGGATAAAGGTTTGAACTGCACAGCCGCATCCGGTAGACAATACCCCAGCGCCACACCGATTAGAATGCCAATGAGGACTTGCAGATACAGGTGCTTAAACAATTTCATTCATGATGCTCAGCAATGTTTGGATCATGAGCAATTATCGGGTATGCCAGATGATTTGTCATTCTTTTAAAAATGCAGAAAAACAGCCATGTCGCTGTTCAGTAAAAAATGCTGGGAATTATTGTCGGCTCTTCGTATACTCACGTGGAAAGGAGCTATTTTTTGTCTATATTGGCTAACCTATTGAAAGTATGCCTCTATTTTAATTGAATATTTAGACAAAAACGCGATGAGATGTTTATTTTTTGTAGACAAACAGGAGTGTCTTTATGAGCAGTAGCAATGAATATGTATCTGAAGCGATCGCGGCAGTTGGTCCAATTGCCGACCAGACAATCAACAGCTCCGAACGGGCTGCATTAACAACAACGGAGAAGGAGCATATTATCTCCGAGGTCAAAAAGATGCTACAGCTTAAAACCGCAGCGGTTGATGATGATTTGAGGGCATATAACCTTGAAGATCAAGACGAAGAAGCTGCATTTAGAACTCAGGCTTACCAACGAATCCACGACACAATCTGGATGATGGTTGAGAGGGTAACTGGACTACCCCTGCTTTCGACAACGGAACCCCGTCACGTTTTGTTTGACAATTACTCTCATGCCAGTGATGGACTGTTCATAAAAAAACTATATGTACAGATTGATCGAGGATTGCTGATAGCGCAATTCAACTCTCAACTGGAGCGGGGAGTGTTAAGGGCTAACAACCACATGACAATAAATAATTATAATGAAAAACAACGCCTGGAGCTCTGTTACACGGCCATAACTCAATTCCATTCGGTGATAGACAACGTGAAGTCTCAACTACCCGCAAGCCTTGTCACGCGGATGAAAGTCGATATGGCAGAAAAACTCAGGGTTGGCATGCATATAGATACTCTTGTTCCGCAGCCTGCGCCTGTTGCCAGCACGAGCACCCAAACGCCAGACCTGCTGACTCCGCGCGAAGAGCCGTACCAGGAGCCGTACCAGGAGCCGTACCAGGAGCCATATCTAGAGCCATACAATGAAGAATATGAGAAAGCCGTCTTTATTTCAGAACTTGAATACGAATTAACTCAATGCACCAAAAATACCTTCACAGCATCGATGCATATTCTAGATAAGCTGGGGGAGCTCAAGAGGAGAATTAATACCGGACTGGACCGGTTCGAGCACAGTCTGACCACGTGGTTAGTACAGGAAAAACTGAGCAGGAATGACTTAGCGCGCATCAGGAAAGAAATGGAGGCTGAAGCGCATTCTTTACCGGTTGTGAAGAAGGCATCAGATGAGAATAACGCCCTGCAGCGAAAAACCAGCAGTTTAATGCTGGCTCTGGCACGAGGTCAGTTGCTGTTTTCATCTCCCAGGGAACGTGAAAAGTTCGCGGATTACCTGTCACAAGACTCTGAATTAACCCGTGAAAGCTGGAAACGAGACCACAGGTGATTGGAAGGGGTTATGGCTCGCCTGTTTTCAGCCAGGCCAACCCTCATCCCCGCTCCCTTCTCCCTAAAAACAGGGAGAAAGGAGCATTCTGTAAAAATCTGAAGCCATAGCTCAAGGGCTACTTCGCCTCGGCTGCTGGCCATAAGGCCTCTACTTCCTTACTGGTCATTTCGTAACACTGACCACGTGTCAGAAAGCGCGGCATGGTTACGTTACCGTAACGGACACGTATCAGGCGGCTCACTTCAATTCCCTGCGACTGCCATAATCGACGCACTTCTCGATTGCGTCCTTCCGTCAGCACCACATGATACCAGCTGTTTACGCCTTCCCCACCTTTAAAATCAATGCGTTTGAATTGCGCCGGACCATCGTCCAGCTCCACACCCTTCAGCAGCTTTTTAATGATCTCATCACTCACCTGACCACGTACTCTGGCAGCATACTCACGCTCCATTTCATATTTTGGATGCATCAGCTGATTGGCCAGTTCGCCGTTGTTAGTGAACAACAATAATCCTGACGTATTAATATCGAGCCTGCCGACCTGAATCCAGCGCCCCTGCCTGAGATGTGGCAGCGCATCAAAAACAGTTCTATCATGCTTTGGATCATGACGACTGGAAATTTCTCCCACAGGTTTGTGATATATCAATACCCGTGTTTTATTTTTGCTGCGTAAGGGGTTGGCAATCAGTTTGCCCTTTACAAAAATGCGATCGTCAGGGCCGGCACTATCCCCTACTTTGGCCGGATTGCCATTTACGGCCACCAGGCCCTGCTCAATCCATCGCTCCATCTCACGTCGTGATCCGAGTCCTGCCTGGCTCAGTATTTTTTGCAAGCGTTCTTTACTCATTAGCTAACACACTCTTCAACAAGGTTTTCAGAAATTACCGGATTACTGTCCATGTTGTCTGGTAAGGGAGGTAATTGTTCAATACTGCTTAAATTAAAATAGTCCAGAAATGCTTTTGTTGTCACATAGACAGCCGGCTTTCCCGGTACGTCACGATGACCGGCAATTTTAATCCAGTCGCGCTCCATCAAGGTTTTCAGCATCGGACTGCTGACACTTACACCACGGATATCCTCTATATCAGCACGTGTCACAGGCTGGCGATAGGCAATAATGGCCAGGGTTTCCAGCAGAGCCCGAGAGTATTTTCCGGGCTTATCTGCCTGTAAACGGCTTATCCAGACGCCAAATTTTTCCCTGGTCTGTATGCAATAACCGCTGGCTACGCATTTTAACTCAATGGCCCGCTGCTGGTAATCGGAGGCCAGCGCATCGAGCGCGCGCAAAATGGCGGCACGCTCCGGTTTTTGCCATTCATCAAATACGCTGGACAGCTGCTCTATGGACAGAGGGCTGTCCGAACTCATCAGCAAGGCTTCCAGCAGGTATTTCAGGTCGGTTTCATCCATGTTGAATAGCCTGCAGGTAAACTGGAGCATAAGGACTGGTCTGGGTCAGCAGCAATAAAGACTGCCTGGCCAGCTCCAGAATCGCTAAAAAGGTTACGGCCAATCCCATTCGACCCTCCTCTATTTGTAACAAGGCTGTCATCGTGACGGTTTCACCCGACTGCAGACGCTCAAGGATGATGCCCATACGCTCGCGAACCGACAAGGGCTCGCGCGTAATCTGATGATTAACCTCATGACCCTGTCGAGTCAGAATATCACACATGACATCGCTGAGAGCCTGCAGAGCAACATCGGGCGGACGGATAATTGTCTGCAGCCCCTGCGCCTCAAGCACGATACGAAACAGATCACGCTCACAGCGAGGCAGGGTATCCAGTGTTTCTGCCGCCTGTTTAAACTGCTCATAAATCTGCAGCTTGCGTACCAGCACCATGCGCGGATCTTCATCGGATTCTTCATCCTGCTCGCGGCTGACCGGTAACAGCAGTCGCGACTTGATTTCCGCCAGCATGGCCGCCATGACAAGGTAGTCAGCAGCCAGTTCATGCCGGTTTTCTTCCATAACCTGAATGTACTGCATATACTGGCGGGTAATGTGCGCCACTGGAATATCAAGAATGTCTATATTCTGTCGACGAATCAGGTACAGGAGCAAATCCAGTGGACCTGAAAACGACTCCAGCAGCACTCTCAGGGCATCTGGCGGAATAAACAAATCAGCCGGTGTTTCGGTGACTGCCTGACCGCTGACAATTGCCAGTACAGGCAACTCAGATGCCGCAGCAGACATTAGTAGTCCAGCCCCATGACTTCGCGTACTTCTTTCAGGGTTTTATGAGCCTCTTCCCGAGCGGCCTCGCTGCCGTCACTGACCAGACGTTTCACCGACGGCAAATCTGACTCATATTCTTTGATGGACGCCTGAATAGGAGCCAGCTCCTTATTGATTGCGTCAATGACAGGGCGTTTGCAGTCAATGCAACCAATACCTGCTGTCCGGCATCCGGTCTGTACCCAGTCCTTAACCTCGTTATCCGAGTAGATTTTGTGCAGCTGCCAGACAGGGCATTTATCCGGATCGCCTGGATCCGTACGTTTAATCCGGGCGGGATCGGTAGGCATGGTCAGAATTTTCTTTTCGACCTGAGCCGACTCTTCACGCAGAGAAATGGTGTTATGATAAGACTTAGACATTTTCTGCCCGTCTGTTCCCGGCATTTTTGACGTTTCCGTCAGCAGGGGTTGCGGTTCGGGCAATATGATTTTGCCAGATCCATCCAGAAAGCCCAGCAATCTCTCCTTATCGCCAATCGACAGGTTATGCTGATTGAGAATCAGGGCCCTGGCTGTATTTAACGATTCATGATTACCGTCCTGCTGGAAGGCACGGCGAAGCTCGCTGTATAATTTGCCGTTTTTCTTACCCATTTTTTTAACGGCGTCATGGGCCAGGGCTTCAAAATTTGGCTCACGCCCATAAATATGATTAAAACGGCGGGCAACCTCACGAATCAGCTCAACGTGTGCTACCTGATCTTCTCCAACGGGTACCAGCTCTGCCTTATAAAGCAACACATCGGCACTTTGCAGCAGTGGATACCCCAGAAAACCATAGGTTGATAAATCCTTATGCTGCAGTTTTTCCTGTTGATCCTTGTAGGTCGGAACCCGTTCCAGCCAGCCAAGCGGGGTTATCATGGATAAGAGCAAATGCAGCTCAGCATGCTCGGGAACCCAGGATTGGATAAATACCTTGGATAAGCCGGGGTTAACACCACAGGCCAGCCAGTCAACAATCATATCCCAGAGTATGTTTTCAATGACACCCGGCTCATCATAGCGCGTCGTCAGGCCATGCCAGTCGGCCGCAAAAAAATAACAGTCATACTGGTGTTGCAGGTTCAGCCAGTTTTTTAACACACCATGATAATGTCCGAGATGCAGGCGACCGCTCGCACGCATTCCCGATACAACCCGTTTATTGGAACCAAATAATCCAGACATCTAAATCCTCTGCAGCTGTTATCTAAAGGGCTCAGGATCGCCCTTCCCTTCTCGTATTACCAGTGGCAAATCACCGGTTAAATCCACAACGGTTGTTGGCTCGTGACCACAGTCTCCACCGTCGATGATCAAGTCAATTCTTGTTCCCAGTAAATCCTTGATAGCCTCAGGCTGGCTGAGCGGCGCATCGGCGCCCGGCAATATCAGGGTAGTACTCATCAGGGGCGTGTCAAGACACTCCAGCAAGGCCAGAGTGATGTTGTTTTCTGGGACACGCAATCCCAGAGTTTTTCGCTTAGGATGCAGCATCAGGCGTGGCACTTCGTGCGTTGCATTCAAGATAAAGGTATACGCGCCAGGCGTAAATGCCTTTAACAGACGAAAAATAGGATTGGACACCCGTGCATAGGTTCCCAGCTGAGACAAATCACGACAGACCAGGGTCATGTTATGATTTTTGTCCAGTTGCCTCAACATTCGAATACGTTCCAGTGCAGACTTGTTACCCAGCCTGCAGCCAAACGCGTACCCGGAATCGGTTGGGTAAACAATCAAACCACCCTCCTCAATAATCGCCGCCGCCTGTCGCAGCAGCCTGGCCTGCGGATTATCTGGGTGAATAGCAAAAAACTGACTCATTAAAGTCCCCTGTCAATAGTTCCATTGATGCCAAACAGGCGTACAGTTTAGCGGGAGTTGTCGCTGTCGTCCAAGAAAAACACGCGATAAAACACCACCATGATAATCAGAGCCCGTAGATGACAACAACTGGTAGCGCATACACAGGCCCGAAAGCTCCTGCGCCTCTGTTGCGGTGGTATCTCCCGAGACCACTTCCAGTCCATCACCTGCAGCCAGTTTAAAATCGCTGATAAGTTCATATAATTTGGTGCGGGTGAGTTTGTATTTCAGTGGATGCGCCAGAACAGCCAGACCACCAGCGGCATGAATAGCCTGCACGGCGTCATCAAAAGTAGCCCAGGCGGTTGCTATGTAAGCTGGTTTCCCTCGCCCAAGAAATCGTTTGAATGCAGCCTGCATATCGCGCGCCTTGCCCTCGTTAACAATGATTTGCGCAAGATGAGGACGACCGATGCGATCATGACCCGCAAGCTCACAGGCTTTACTGTAGGCATCGTCAACGCCCAGCATCTGCATTTTTTCAGCAATTAACATGGCGCGGTTTCTGCGGCTCTCATTTTGTGCGAGCAGCAAATCCGTCAGGACCTGGTTATCAGGATCAATACCAAGACCCAGAACGTGGATATCGCTTTTTTTCCAGCGCGTGCTGATTTCGATGCCGTTGATCAACCGGATGCCTCCTGGATTGTCAGCCTGCTGCAGGGCCTGCAGACCATCCACCGTATCGTGATCGGTTAATGCCAGCATCGTCAACCCGGCTTCAGTTGCCTTGTTCAGCAACTCCTGCGGCGACAACAGGCCATCCGAATAGTTGCTGTGGCTGTGCAAATCAATCATAAAACTCCGAAAAAAAAGATATACCCGATATGAAAGCGAATATTCCGCCTGGTATTGACATGTGTCGTCCCCGCCTGCGCGTGGACGACACCTACCTATCAAAACCAAATGGAAAAAGCAGTAGTATACATGAAAAAGACGAGCAGCGCTGTCATTGCGTGACCCGAAGGGCAGACTATGATAACGTCTTCATTTATAACCATATTACCATGTGACGCTATGAGACGCAGCACGATACTGCTCCTTTCACTGATGAATGCTCACCCTGCTCTGGCCATGGAAAATCCATGCCACGGCCCCGGTCAGCTGCTGAATATTGTCGACAGGCCCAATAATGCCGACAGCGCCTGCTCCGTTCCTGCCGGGCGCTTTGAATTTGAGATGGGTTATCAAAACCAGACGCTGCGTGACCCCTCAGGTAATCAGCAGAATTACCCATCAGCAGAGTTTCGCTTTGGCCTGCCCCACAACAGCGAAATTTTTCTTCTGGCACCCAACTACATTCAACAGTCCATAGCCCCAACCGCAGGATTTACACAGACAAGCGGAGGCTTAAAGCATCAGTTGTGGTACAACAACACCTGGCTTGTCACCATTGAGGGTCTGGTCAATTTACCGGATGGCAGCGCCGCTTTTGGTAACAAACACATCGGCGAGGCCTTTAACGCCATCATCAGCTACAATATCAACAGTCGCCTGAATCTGACCTTGATGGCTGGGGGCAGCAGCATCACCGAATCGCGTCTGGATGGCGGACAGCGATTTTACAGCCTTAACCCGGATCTGGTGCTAACCTGGTCCCTGAATGACAAAAGCAGTGTGTATGCGGAGGTCTATGGCCAAAGCAAAACGGGCTATGGAGAAGGTTCGGGATTTAATGCCGATGTCGGAATTTTATACTTAATCAGACCAAACGTGGCGCTTGATTTTAGTGGTTCGCAGCATCTAAGCGGCTATCCGGGCGGGTTCGAGCACTACATAGGCGCAGGTCTGTCCGTTATGATTTAAGGAATTTAACAATTAAGGAGCAATGATGAAGCTGTTTTATGCCAAAGGTGCCTGTTCCATGGTTTGCCGTATTGTGATTAATGAACTCGGACTGGATTGCGAGTACGAGTCGGTTAATTTACAGAATAAAACGACTGAAAGCGGTAAGGATTTTCTCACCATTAACTCAAAAGGCTACGTTCCGGCACTGCAACTGGATAATGGCCATATGCTGACTGAAAACACGGTTATTCTGCAATATCTGGCTGATACTCATCATGCCGATAACCTGCTTCCCGCAGTTGGACATTTTGAGCGATATTACGTACTGGAATGGCTTAATTTCATTACCACAGAATTACATAAAGGCATAGGCGTGATGTTCAACCCGGCATTGCCTCAGAACGTCAAAGATGAGATTTTTATTCCTGCTGTAAAAAAGAAATTAAGCTATGTGAATAACCACCTCGAGCACAGCCAATTTCTGGCAGGCGACCATTTCATGCTTCCGGATGCGTATCTCTTTGTCATGCTGTTGTGGTGCCGCTATTTTAACATCAACATCCAGGAGTGGTCGCATATTGCACGTTATTTTAATGAACTCAGCACCCGTCCATCTATGCACTTATCAATGAAACAGGAGTTCTAGAGCAGGGATTACAATATATTTAGCGGCCGAATGATCTAAAACAATACATGCGCCACCAATAAAGAACAGATCCAATGAATATTCATCACAATGTTCCTGATATTCATGTCGACCCTTGGCCTGATGGCGCTTACTTAATCTGCTTCATTATTAAACCAATCGGCAGAGTCTGCGCCTTTCACCAATAACAGTCCATTTCTTGACCTTTCAGCTGACGTACTTTATCGTAAGAAACATTTTTCAATTTTCAGCTTTAATGATCCACTCAATTTTCAAAACTCAATACAATCACTTTTTGAAAAAAACGACAGGACTTCGTCCGCTGCGCTTTTTTTTCTTCGGACTGTTATTGCCGCTGGGTTTTGCTCCGTTCCATTTACCCGGCATGGCCATCCTCGGCCTGGCTTTATTCTATTATCATCTCAGTGCTCAAAAGGATGAATCACCTTTTTTATCCGGTCTTCTGTTTGGTCTGGGCTTTTTTGGTCTCGGTGTTTCGTGGATATATGTCAGTATTCATGATTACGGGCATCTGCATGGCAGCGTGGCGTCACTTATTACCTTGCTGTTTATACTTTATCTTGCCTTGTTTCCAGCCCTGTCAGCCTTGTGCTTTAAGAGCCTGACTACAAAGCCTGGTACTGTATATTCATGTTTTGTATTCAGTGCGTTGTGGGTGTTAAGTGAGTATACGCGCGCCAGTTTTCTTACGGGCTTTCCGTGGCTGCTGACTGGCTATGGACAATTTGATTCACCCATCAGATACCTGATCCCTCTGCTCGGTGTTTATGGTGCCAGCTTTGTTGCCTGCCTGGCAGCCTGTCTGCTGGCAACGTCTGCCCGCCACAATCAAAATCCTCAAAAATCCCTGTATCTGATTGCTTTTGTGCTGCTGATTTTAGCACCACTGGCACTGAAACCGGTAAAATGGGCAACAAAAAATACAAAAGCCATATCGATTGGAGTTGTCCAGGCCAACATGTCCATGCGGGACAAATGGGACGAAACTCTCTTCTGGCAATTACTGGAACGTTACCAACGCGATGTGGAAAAACTGCTGGGCCTTGATTTGATTGTTCTGCCAGAATCGGCGATTCCGTTACCTCCGAGCTACGTCAATGATTTTCTGAGCAATCTGGATCAGGAAGCCAGACAGGCCGGCAGCGCGATTCTGCTGGGTATTCCACAACCAACGCCCAGCAGCGAAGACTACTACTTCAACTCGCTTATCGGCATTGGCAAGGCTAAAGGCGTCTACATCAAGCAACATCTGGTTCCCTTCGGAGAATACATACCGAAACCCTTTTTAATCGCCAGCAGCTGGCTGGGCCTGCCGGAAGCCAATATCAAACACGGTCATGGCAATCAAAAAATGGTCACAGTCCATCGTCATCCGGTCGCCTCTCTGATTTGCTACGAAATAGGCTATGGTGAGTTGTTGCGCAAACAGCTGCCCAGAGCGGAGTGGATCGTATCCATCAGTGATGACGGCTGGTTCGGTCGTTCGCTTGCGCCCTACCAGCAGTTGCAAATGGCTCAGGTTCTCTCGATGGCAAGTGCCCGTTATCAGGTCGTTGCCAACAATGATGGTCTATCCTCTATTATCAATACTCAGGGGCTTATTCAGTCATCACTGCCCGCCTTCCGTGACGGCCTGCTGAAATCAGAAATCCACCCCTCCACTGGCACGACGCCCTGGGTTTTATACGGTGATCTGCCCATAATGATATTTTCCTTATTGATCATGGCCTGTGCGCTGATTTACCGACTGCTGACAGAAAAAGACCGCGACGCGCCTATTGCTGCAAACAGCAAGAGACGTTATCCTTACCAACCTTATTGAGAAAAGTTCTAAATCTATGGACACCAGTTATAAACCGCAAGAAATTGAAGAACAGGCCCAGCAGTACTGGCACAAAAAACAATGTTTCAATGTCACTGAAGACCTGAATAAAGAAAAATTCTATTGTCTTTCCATGTTCCCCTATCCCAGCGGCACCCTGCACATGGGGCATGTCCGTAACTATACCATCGGCGATGTGATAGCCCGCTATCAGCGTGCGCTTGGTAAAAACGTACTTCAGCCCATTGGCTGGGATGCGTTTGGTCTGCCGGCGGAAAATGCGGCCATTAAACATGGCATACCTCCAGCCGAATGGACTAAAAAGAACATCGCGTCCATGAAAGAACAGTTCATGCGTCTCGGCAATGCCTACGACTGGAAACGTGAGTTTGCAACCTGTGACGCGGATTACTATCGCTGGGAACAGTGGTTTTTTATTCGACTCTTCGAAAAGGGGCTGGTTTATAAAAAAAATGCGGTTGTTAACTGGGATCCGGTTGATCAAACCGTACTGGCCAACGAACAGGTAGTTGATGGCCGCGGCTGGCGCTCTGGTGCCCTTGTCGAACGCCGTGAGATTTCTCAATGGTTTGTTAAAATCACCGCCTATGCGGATGAGTTGCTGCGCGATCTGGATACGCTCACCGAGTGGCCTGCGCGGGTTAAGCAAATGCAGCGCAACTGGATCGGTCGTTCAGAAGGCTCCGAAATATTTTTTAAGGTTAATGAATTACCCAAGCGCTTAAAAATCTACACCACGCGCCCAGACACATTAATGGGAGCAACCTATCTGGCTGTTGCGCCGGATCATCCCATAGCCAAAGAGGCCGCCCGTCAGCGTCCCGAGGTTCAGGCATTCCTGGACAGCTGTCAGGGTGTTCGCATGGCTGAAGCCGATATGGCTACCATGGAAAAACGTGGCATTGATACCGGATTTACTGCTGCTCACCCAGTGACAGGCAAACACATCCCAATCTGGGTGGCCAATTTTGTCTTGATGCAGTACGGTTCTGGTGCTGTTATGGCAGTTCCCGCACACGATCAGCGCGACTGGGAGTTTGCCAGCAAATATCAGCTTCCCGTCATACAGGTTATCGAGCCAGCAAGCGGTATACATGACTTTTCAAAATCTGCTTACACAGCAGAAGGTACGCTCATGGCATCCGGGGAATTTGATGGTCTGCCGTCGACAGAGGCGGCTCATCGTATTGCCGAATATCTCGAAGCCAATGAGCTGGGTAAAACCACGATTAATTATCGTCTGCGGGATTGGGGCGTATCGCGTCAACGCTATTGGGGAACTCCTATCCCCATGATTCACTGCGAAGAATGCGGTATCGTTCCGGTACCGGAACAGGATTTACCCGTTACACTGCCCGAAAATGTCGAGTTAACCGGCAGCGGATCTCCTTTGGCCAACTGCCCTGAATTTACCCATGTTGCCTGCCCTAAATGTGGACAGGACGCTACGCGCGAAACCGATACCTTCGATACCTTCTTTGAATCCTCCTGGTACTATGCCCGTTTTGCCTGTAAGGGTCAGGATAACGCCATGCTCGATGATCGCGCCAAGTACTGGACGCCGGTTGATCAATACATTGGCGGTATCGAACACGCTGTCATGCACCTTCTCTATGCACGCTTTTTCCATAAACTGATGCGTGACGAAGGACTGGTCAATTCAGATGAACCTTTCAAGGCGCTGTTAACGCAGGGCATGGTCTTGAAGGATGGCCATAAGATGTCTAAATCCCTGGGCAATATTGTCGATCCTAATCACCTGATTGATACCTATGGCGCCGATACGGCGAGGTTGTTTACCATGTTTGCAGCCCCACCAGAACAATCACTGGAATGGTCGGACTCTGCCGTAGAGGGTGCGCACCGCTTCCTCAAGCGACTGTGGGCCTTCGCGTATCAGAATCAGGAACTGCTGCGCAATACCAATGAAGCTATTGCCGACGGAAACGGTCATATCGATTGGCAACAGGCTGACTCACGATTGAAAAAAGCTCGATACAATGTCAATCAGATTCTGGCTCAGGCCAATCTGGATTATGAGCGACACCAGTTCAATACCGTCGTTTCCGGATGCATGAAGCTGTTTAACGAACTGTCAGCTCATCCTGTCGAGACGGAGGCAGAAGCCTACGCACTGAACGCTGGCATGAGCATCCTCCTCCGACTGCTTGCGCCGATAACGCCGCATATCTGTCATCACCTCTGGATACAATTGGGTTACGATAAGGCCATTATCGATGCCAAATGGCCAAAGGTCGATAAAAGCGCGCTTAAAAGCGATGAGCAGGATTATGTCGTTCAGGTCAACGGAAAACTGCGCGCGCAGTTCACTGCCGCTGTGGATACACCTGAAGAGCAGTTGATTGAGCTGGCAAAAACACAGGCTCATGCCTTTATTGAGGGCAAAGACATCGTGAAATCGATAGTCGTTGCTCACCGGGGTCTGATTAACCTGGTTATTAAATAAATGTTTAAACGGGCGATCTGGCGTTATTTCATTGTTGCGACAATCGCCCTGTTGCTCAGCAGCTGTGGTTTCAGGCTGCGCGGCATGGCTGATATACCTCCATGGCTAAATAATATAGCAATTGTTGTACAAAACGGACATAAAGATCTGGTGCCTCTGTTAAAAGAGCAACTAAGAGCCTATAAGATCCGCATCAACCCTGATCCCGCCCGTGCTGACTACATCCTGATTATTGAGCAGGACAGCCTGCAGCAAAAAATCACCAGCGTCAGTGCCAGTACCACGCCGCGCCAGTATCAGCTATTGTATAGCGTGGTTTATTCGCTTGTTAAACGCAAGGCAGCGCCGATTGTTTCATCCCGCCTGATTGCAGTAACACGCCAGCTGACGGTTAATAACAATCGTATACTGGGCTCCGACTCAGAAGAAAGCATGATTACCCGTGACATGCGCGAGGATGCTGTCATGCAAATCATCAGCCGACTGGGTCGTTGAAACATTATGTTAATCAAGCAAAACGGCTTTAACCTGCGTCTTAATAAGACCCTGCCATCAGTGTTTCTATTGATTGGCCAGGAACCCCTGCAACTGGATAATCTGGCTGTATTAATCAAGAAAACCTGGTCACAGCAGTCCGGTGCTGACGTAGAGCAGAGCATTATTCACATCCATAACGCCAGTGACTGGCAGCGCGTGGCAGAAGAGGCAAACAGTTACTCGCTTTTTTCCAACACGGTGCTGCTGGATGTACGTTTTGACAAGAAGACACTGGATGCCAGTGGAAAGGCGATGCTGGAACATTACCTGAAGTCCCCGAATTCACGTTGCCTGATTCTGATACGCGCCCCAGATCTGCCCGTTAAGCAAGTCAGCAATCTGGCCAGTCATGATTCCGTACACGTCATGTCAATTGGAACGCCCTCTCCCACTGAGATAAGACAATGGATAAGCTCGCGATTAAACGCAATGGGCGCTCAGGTCGATCCCGGCATCCCCGCCCTGATTCAACAGTACAACGAAGGGAATCTGCTGGCCTGCTCTCAGCTATTGGATAAGCTGGCGATTCTTATCGAACCTGGTACCGCCTTGACTGCCGAAACGGTAAAAGAGCAGCTTATTAATCAGTGCGAATATTCACTCTATGAGCTTGCCGATGCCTGCCTGACAGGTGACAGCGTTAAGACACTTCTGCTGCTAAGGCAGGCTGCCGCTAATAAAACCGAAGCCACCCTTGTTCTATGGCTGTTGACTCAGGAAACACGCCTGCTCATGCAGCTACAGCCCTTTGCAGGCCAGCCTGGTACTCTGCGCGACAAGGCAACACAATTAAAAATATGGTCCAGCCGGCAAGGATTGTATCTAAAGGCCGCAGGACGCTGCCAGCCAGCCACACTGACCAACCTGCTACGACTTTGCAATAAATTGGATTCTGATATAAAAACGGGCCACAACCGACAGGTATGGAATAATTTCGAGCTAATTGCACTAACCCTGTGCTCTGGAAAACAAATTGGCTGCCCTGCATAGTATACTGATATTTGGCGGTACCTTTGACCCGGTACACAACGGGCATATCAAGGTAGCTATAGCGGTCCAGGACCACTTTCAGTTTGAGCGCGTAATTTTTCTGCCCTGCAAAATTCCCGTGCTGAAAAATAAGGCCAAGGCCAGCGCGGAACAGCGTGTGACCATGTTAAGGCTGGCCCTCAACGAACATCCCCAATACCCGTTTGAAATCGACGAACGCGAACTGCAGCGCAACACACCATCCTACACCGTCGACACCCTCGAAGACTACCGCAGGCAGATGGGAGCAAAGGTTTCCATTAACTTCCTGATGGGCGCCGACAGCTTTGCCAGCCTCCCCAGGTGGCACAACTGGCAGCGGATTTTAATGCTTGCAAATTTACTGGTAATCGAGCGTCCGGGACATGCCAGGCCCGACGCATCCCTACATGGTTTGCCTGCCGGGCATCTGACCAATAACGCTCGGGAATTAAAAACCATGCCTCATGGCCTTATCTGTTTCTTCAATGCCGGCCAACACGATATTTCGTCCACTGCTGTTCGTAACCGTACGAACGTAAAAACTCATCTTCCAGAATCCGTTAAAAACTATATTGATAAACAGGGCCTGTATCGCAACTAAATGAATTAATTTCAGGTTTTGGCCATAAACATTGAACGAATGTTTGCAACACTGTTATTGAAAAATGCAATCATAAGCAGCTATACTTGCCAACAATCTTTATGACTTGTTTTTTCAACCTGTCACTTTAGCAAAAATGTTACATTTCAATGCCTGATTGACAACTGAAATATGAATTTTTCTGGCTGTAACCATGCAAATTTACTGGCATAATCCGCTGCCTTTATCTGCAATGTATTTTTTTGATGAAAGAAGATATTTCTTATCGTCAGACATATCTTTCCTGGGTGTTCTCTCGTCGGATAACGCATACATGTGTTTTACTGATTTCGAGGAATCTAACATAGCTTAAAGATTCAACTATAATCATAACAAGCCTTATAAGCAGGTTACCTATGCTGACAAATAATGTTTATTGTATTTCCAATTACAGCAGGACTACTGAAGAACAGACCGATTCGGTAGTAAATAACAAACGCGTGCATTGGAAGCATAATACGCATAGGCATGTTGATTTTGGAACCTTCCCCAATCGACAGCTAATCCAGACAGTCGCAACCCGGTTTTCTGTCATAGAAAGGCCTATAGTGCTGATTATTTGTATCCTTGCTTTCATGGACGAGGAGCAGTGTTATGAAAAAATATGATGTACATAACAGTGTGTTGCCTTTCTATTTTGCTCATCAATCAGATGGGCATACCGATTCCTACAACCTATGCTTTTCCTATCAGCTCAAAGGGGAAGCCAGTGTATCCCTCTTGCTTGACGCCCTTCAGGAGCTCATCCGATCACAGGCCTGTCTCAGGCAGACATTTACGGTCGAACATCAAAAGGTTACAGCTCAAATCCATGGTAGCCTTCCTGCTGAAATACATTATTTTAACGCTGCTGACTCTGATATTGATAATCTTGAAAAAGCGCTGATTAGTGAACCACATGAAATTGATAAGAAATCATGCATCAGGGTAAATGTAATCAAAAACTCTGACACGGATAATTATCTTATTCTGTTTAATATTCATCATATTTTGATGGATGGCATGAGCCTGGAACAGTTTATTTCTGATTTAAATCAATTACTGGCGGGTAAAAAAATCACGCAGGAAAAAGCTGAAACCTATATATCAAGAGTAGCAATGGAGCCGCAGCTTCAGGACAAAAGCAGCCTTGAGGGCCTTGCCGAATACATTCAAACAATTAATGACATTGCTGATGGAATGGACTATTTTGACACAAAATCAAAAGCCAGAATCGAACATTATACCGGAGTACTGCCCGCATTTATCTCAGATAAACTGCTGGAGACTTCCCGGCAGCAACATATCAGTATTTTTAATTTATTATTACTGGCCTGGGGTGTGTTTGTTGCGAAGCTTGGTGATCAGGATAAAACCCTTATTAATTATCCCGTTAATATTCGTAAGGACAAATCTATTTCCGGCTGCTTTATAAATACTCTTACTTTTCCATTAATTCTTAGACAGGAAGACACCTATATCAGTCTGATGCAGTCTTGCATTAATAATCTGGATTTTTTCAAGCATCTTGCAAGGCTAAGAATAAGTCTTAGCCCCAACATAGGTCTTCTATCAAATTTTGCCTGCTCAAACCATGCAAAACCAAACGATCTTGTACTGGAAGGGACCCCGATTAAAGGCAAAGGATACGCTCAGATTGCCAATGCTAACATCAGTATCAAATACAGAAGCTATGAGAATGGCCTTAGCTTTAGCTGTGATATTTTATCTGGAATCTTTCCAGAAACGGTGACGTCGTCCTTATTATCCCGCTTTTTTAATTTCGTAAATAAACTATTAGATGCGCCTGCTCAACCCCTGTTGCACATGGATTTAACATTTGCCACGGAGCGTCAGCAGGTTTTATACGGTTTTAACGAGACGTTTCAACCGTTCCCAAAAGACAAAACGCTTATAGATTTATTTGAGGAGCAGGTAGAAAGGACGCCCGATAATATGGCGCTTGTATTTGAGGATGTTAGATTAACCTACACGGAGCTCAATGAAAAAGCGAATCAGCTTACCCATTATCTAACCCTTCACCATCAGGTTAAACCCGACGACCTGATCGCATTGTTACTGGATAGAAATGAATACACAGTCATTGCAATTCTAGCGGTGTTAAAAGCTGGGGGAGCTTATGTCCCCCTTGATCTCAGTTACCCCAGGGAGCGGATAGAGTATATTCTGGAGGACACCCAGGCAAAAATAATTCTTATCAATGAAACCCATCAGGATAAGCTTGAGCATTTGTCTGGATCAGCTGATTTTCATGAAGCTGCAAATCGAAAAAATATCAGCGTCATGGCCATTGACAGTAAAAAACTGCAGAAAGAACTGACAGCTTTAGATAAATCCGACATCGTAACCGCCGGTACCAGTGGAAATCTTGCTTACGTGATTTATACAAGCGGTACGACAGGTAGACCCAAGGGCGTACTGATTGAGCATAAAAGCGTGGTTAACACCCTGCATGCCATGGCAGGCGTTTACCGAAGACCTGATGAGGACACGGGCCGCCCCCTAAAAATCACGGCCTTTACCAGCTATGCATTTGATGTGTCTGTTTCGGAGTTTTTTGTACCCTTGCTGCAGGGCGATGAGTTGCATGTCTTAAGTAATACACTCAGACAGGATGTCATTTTAACCGGGAAATACATTAACGATAATCAAATCAATTACAGCTATTTACCACCCGTTTTACTCGCTAACCTGCCCCGCATCAAATACCCGTCCCTGGCTGGAATTATTTACGCAGGAGAGCCCTGCGATAGAGAAACGGCGCTTTATTGGTCACATAAAACCAGACTGTTTAACTATTATGGCCCAACCGAGACATCAATTTATGCAACGGGTCTTCAGCTTAAAGACGGTGAAGTGAATCTCATAGGAAAGCCTATAGCCAACACGAGCGCCTACGTGTTAAACAAACAAATGCTTCCACAACCAATAGGCGTCGTTGGCGAATTGTATATAGGTGGTGCCGGCGTAGCTCAAGGTTATTTGAATCAGAGTACCTTAACAGCTGAGCGATTTATTGATAATCCCTTTCAGACAGAAGAAGAAAAAATCCAAAGCATTAATTTTCGTCTTTATAAAACAGGCGACCTGGTTCGATGGACTCCTGACGGAAACCTTGAATATCTGGGACGTAATGATCATCAGGTCAAACTGAGAGGCTATCGCATCGAGCTTGCGGAAATAGAATCGGTATTATCGAGCTACCCGGGAATTAAGCAATCTGTGGTAATGGTGAAAAAACAGATTGATGCAAAAGACGGTCATACCAGCAGCCAGTTTCTGGCAGGCTACTATGTTGCCGACGAAAAAATTCCAGAAACAATGATTCAGGACTTTTTGGCAGCACATTTACCAGACTACATGCACCCAGGCGTGCTGGTTCATTTAACCCACTTACCTGTAACACCAAATGGCAAGCTGGACAGGCAGGCGCTTCCTGTTCCAGTCTTCACTCAAAATGACAACTATGTGCCTCCAGCAAATGAGAAAGAGGAACTGGTCTGCAAGGCATTTGCTAAAATACTGGCCGTTGAGCGAGTGGGTATCCTCGATGATTTTTTTAAATCGGGGGGAAGCTCCATTATGGCGATAAGCCTGGTATCAAGCTTACAGGCTAATTTTAACATTAATGTCGCCGATATCTTTAATCTGAAAACACCTAAAAAAATTGCGAGCAGTATTCCCTTTATTAAAGACAACTTAAAGAATAATTTGGAAAAAATCCGATTAGACTATCAAGCCAGAAAAAATACCCCAGATATTCCAGAGCGGTTTAAAGATAAATTAGACAGCTATTTCTCTTCAGTAAATCAATGTGTTATCAATTGCAGGCCATTGCCTGTTGCTAATGTCCTCCTCACGGGCGCTACCGGTTTTCTGGGCTGTAACCTTCTCAACACGCTCTTAACATCGACGGAGTATAGTTTGTTCCTGCTGGTACGCGCCGAGTCTCATGAAGAGGCGTTTACAAGAATCAATTACAAGTTTAAATTTTACTTTGATCAGAGCCTGAATCATGTTCGCAATACGCGCCTGTTTGTTTACGCAGCCGATATTGAACAAAAGGACCTGGGTCTGTCAAAAGAAGATTATCAAATGCTGCTGGAGCAGGTTGACAGCGTGATACATTCCGCTGCTCTCACAAAACATTATGGTGACTACGAACGGTTTTATTCGGCAAATGTGCAGGCCACTATCAACCTGTTAGAATTGTCCAAATTAACCAGAATGAAAAATTTTCATTATATATCTACCCTTTCCGTGCTGAATGAGGGTTACGTTCACAACAGCGACCAGTATATTTTTACTGAGGATGATGCGGGTGATAACCTGGAAGGACGCTCGAATGTTTATGTAAAAACGAAATATGAGGGTGAAAAAATTGTAATGAAATACAGAAAAAAAGGGGTAAACAGTAATATTTATCGCATAGGGAACCTGGCTTTTATTTCGAGCAACTGTCGCGCGCAGGAAAATATTGAAGACAATGGCTTTTTTACCCGACTTAAGTGTTTGATCAATTTAGGACAAGTCTCCCCGGAAACTGGCCTGGAAGAAGTGTCTCCGGCAGATTTAACGGCAGAAGCCATTGTGAAGCTGTTTGATAAAGAAGAGCTGACAAATAACATTTACCACGTAGCGAATCCTGTATTATGCAACCTGGGTGGAATTCTCACGGAAGAAGCCGCCTTCAAGGTCAGGATGGTGACGACAAACGAGTTTATTACGAATATAATCGACAATGTAGATAACCCGGTGTATCAAATTCCAATCGAGCGTTTTCTGCTGCATCGTCGGTGGTTAAATGAATGGCACGGCTTTTCAACTGCTATTCGTATTTTTCAGGATCGTACAGATGCCATTTTGAAACAATTAGGCTTTGAATGGTTTCCTATAACCAGCGAAATGGTAATTAACTATATACAGCGGGAGCTTGTACGTGACAAAAAAAGCCAGCATACTTGAACTTCTTGAAATTGTCGCCCCAATCCTGCCTGCCCCAATTTACTGGGAAGATGCCAACAGCATTCTTTTAGGTGGGAATGAAGCCGTTTTTAAGGCTACAGGAGCCTTGTTGGCTGAGGCCTATGTGGGAAAAAATCTTTTTGAATTATATCCACCTGACATGGCCGAGTATATTAAGCGCCACAATGATGAGGTGATGAGAACAGGAAAGGTCCTTTCTCAGGAAGAGACGATTCAAGACATCTCAACAGGCGAAATAAAATATTTTACGGCAATTAAGGCCCCTTTACGTGATGAAAACGGAACAATTATCGGCATTGTCGGTACATCCATAGACATTACTGAGCGTAAAAAAATGGAAGCTGATCTGATAACAGCCAAGGAAGCGGCGGAATCAGCCAACCTGGCTAAAGATCAGTTTCTGGCTAACATGAGCCATGATATCCGCACTCCTTTAACAGGAATCATTGGTATCTCAGCTCTCTTAGAGCAGGAGGTTCAGAAACAAGAGGAAAAGGAGCATGCTCATTGGGTAAATGTCAGTGGCGAACAGCTGCTCGCATTACTTAACAGTGTTCTGGATATCGTATCGCTGGGGAAAAATCAGGAAGGCTCCGTTAATCTTGAATCCGTTAATATCAATCAGCTCCTGCGAAATATTGCCGATCTGGAGCTGCCAACCATTAAATTAAAGCACCTCGAGCTGACTCTGGATGTAGATAGTAATGTCCCTGAATTTATTATTACCGATCCGGTAAAGCTTCATCGGGTTTTGCTAAACCTTCTGGGTAATGCAATAAAATTTACAGATAAGGGCCAGGTTGGGATAAAAGTTCAATACAAACATATCAATCCTGAAAGCGGTCAACTTGAGTTACTGGTAAGCGATACGGGACCCGGTATCGCCAAGGAAAATCAGCACAAGGTATTCGAGCGATTCTACCGTGGTGATCCATCCTATAAAGGTCATTACACCGGCTACGGTGTAGGTTTGCATATCGTTCAGGAATATATTGCCGTACTACAGGGAAATATCAGTCTTGAAAGCCAGGTAGGCAAAGGGACGACATTCAAGGTCAGTATACCGGTCAACGTTGCCGGCAAAACGATTGAAGCGGAATCACAGGACTCACCAGTTCATCATACGTATCATTTTGATGATGAAAAAGATAAAGACACGTATACTCTCAATACACATTCAATAGAATGCTCTCCTCCTGTCGTTCTTTTAGTAGAAGATAATCCGATTGCGCTAAAGGTGGTAGAATCGATTGTTAAACAAGCCGATTGCCAGTATTTATCGGCAAGCACCGGCGAACAGGCTCTGGAGCTCATTCAAGCCCATGAGTTTGATCTTATCCTGTCAGATATTGGTTTGCCGGGCATATCCGGTAATGAACTGGCCACCTCTATTCGTGAAATGGAAAGTCGCTCTGGAAGAAAGCCGACGTTTATTATTGGATTAACCGCTCATGCTGTCAGCGCCACAAAAAAAGAGTCATTAAAAGCTGGAATGAACCAGATAGTAACCAAACCCATTAACCTGCGTACCCTGCAGGATATTCTTAAGCATTACATATTGCCTAAACGAAAACAGCCGTTATCCGATGGGGAGTTATCCGCAAGTGACCTCCTTAATACTGACGATAAGCTGTTTAAAATCGACCAATACCCCTTACTTGATGTATATGCTGGTCTGGAAACGCTCGGCTCAATTGAAACCATGAAAGAACTTGTGACGATTCTTCTGCACGACGATCTGCCAAGAGATCTGCAGGCCATTAAAAACGCCTATGCGGAGCAAGACTGGAAGGCCGTAGAAAAAACAGCCCACAAAATGAAGAGCAGCGCACTGTATTGTGGAACCACACGCATGAAATATGCCTGCCAATACCTTGAACGCTACCAGAAAGCGGGCTATTCGCACCTCCAAAACGAGCTTTATCTCCAGCTGATAAGGGTTGTCGAGCAAACAGCCAGGGCTATTACTGACTGGCTTTCCAGCGTGAAGTAAAAAATTTAAGGTAATAAATGGACATCGACACAATCGATGTCCGCAATAATCCCATCAGATAATGCAACAGATACCTCAATACAGGAGATAGCATGAATAAGGTCATATTGATTACAGGATCAAGCACAGGGATAGGTGCCCTGACTGCAACAGACCTGTCTCAGGATAACCAAATCATTATTCAATATTTTTCATCGAGGGACAGCGCAGAAGAAGTCGCCGCCGATGTTGAGAAAAACGGAGGAATCCCCTATCTCATCAAGGCTGATTTAGCGTCTGAAGAAGGGTGTCAACAACTTGCATCCTTCATTGAAAATCAGTTTGGGAAGCTTGATATTTTGATCAACAACGCAGGTGGGCTGGATGAAAGACACAGTGCATCGGAAATAACCTGGCCTTTACTGGAAAAAATTTTTCATCTGAATGCCTTCTCGACCATGTATCTGACTTCATTATGCATCCCCTTACTTCACAGAAGCATGTCACCATGTATCGTAAATATCACATCTGTCTCTATGCGTACCGGCGCACCAACTGCCACCGTTTATGCCGCAGCGAAAGCAGCCATTGACTCCTTCACGCGAGGCCTGGCTCATGAACTTGCCCCAAAAATCCGCGTAAATGCTATCGCTCCGGGCTATATTAACACCCCTTTTCATCATGGATTAACATCAGAGGAAGAATTAAAAAGCATAGCCGCCATGACGCCTCTGAGTATGATAGGTGAACCCAGACATATAACTTCGGCAATTAAACTATTAATTGAAAATGATTTTATCACCGGTGAAACCATTGACGTTAATGGCGGGTTATTTATGCGATAAAATCAGCACGCTGGTGAGGTGATTTGTCAACCACAGAACGAAAGCCATATGCCGGTCATCAACCCAGTGATAACCGGCAACGCTCTATAGCCTCGCCTGCAGACGCACTGGCAGAGCGGATGCGTCAGATGAAGCCGATTTACTTTGTCCAAACAATCCATGCATTGCCGAACCCGACAGGCGCTCTTGCTGTTCAGCCATCAATCGTTGATTGATAACCTGCTCGAGGCGTGTTACCAGACTATGAATATCGACAAACCGGGTATAGCCATAATGGGCTGTGACACGGATATTATTGGGAGGACGGGTATCCACCTCGAATTTAACCGGCGAGTGGTCTGCTTTCAGCAACACTTCAAAAGCGTGAATATTCTGAAGATTTTTAATGCGAAAAACCAGCATAGCCCCACGACGACTGGCGTCCAAAGGCGTAATGAATTCTATTTTGTCGCCTAGAACCTTTTCCAGCAAAGCCAGCAGATAGCGCGTCAGTGATTCTGAGCGTGCCATCAATTTGTCCCAGCCAATGGCGTGCATGGTTTGCATATATTGCTGTGCTGGAGCTATAGCAACAGGTGAGGGATTGCTGCATCGAAACGCAACAGCACCACGCTGCATCATGATATCGGGGTTATAACCGTCAATAACCTGAAAAACCTCACTGGAACGTGCCGCCTTCCATCCCTGTATGGGCGCATATGTTTCCAGATCAATCTCTTTATCTACGTAAAAACCACCACCACTGCCAGCCGAGCCAGTTAAATATTTATAACCGCAGCATACGGCATAGGTAACAGGCAGGCTTTTCAAATCAATAGGCCGGTTGCCGACCGTATGAGCCAAATCGAGCCCGACAATAATTTTATGCTGCTGCAATATCTCACTTAATTCATCCAGGATTCGTTTTATATCCAGACGCTGGCCGGTGCTGAATACAATATCAGACAAATGCAAAATCTGGATGTTTCGTGCATGAGTTTTAACATACTCAATAATGAAGTCTTCACTATACAATCCGCGCGCATCAGCCTGAATTTTAAAACACAGCTCATCAACCTCCGGAGGACGCCTGCCGCCTGCGAACAGGTCAAACCCAGCTGCCGTCAGGATACCTCTTTTTAAGACTGAGTGAATAATAGCCTGATCCGAAAAAAACTCATTGCTCAGATAGCAGATACCTGTTTTACCACTCTCCCAATCGGCTTTAGATGGCATATAAAATGTCGACAACAGACGCCCAAGATTGGCAGACAATCCTTCCTGTGTGTAGATAAATTCAGAGGAATCAGCAAAGCCCAGCATGGGCTGCATGGCACTGACAGCATCGGGATCAATATCACAATCAAACCAGTTACCACTAATGGCACGAGTTTTTTCAAAATGACCATCGTGCAGCTTACTTGCCTGCAGTTTATTAATACGCCCATACTCACGAACAGCCGGCCAGAACACCGGCCCAAGAGAATGGCCAGCAAACGGCTTTATGTCACCAGATGAAAATTTCCTGTGCAAATCAGCCAAAGGATCATGTTCATCCAGCTTCATCGCCAGGTCATGACTAAAAGGATCAGACTCATTTGCCAGAGCCGACATGAACGCATCAGGATCAGTATTTATCAGTTTATGTAAATTAGGCATCGAAGATTCGGTAGGCAGGATTAAGGTGGCTCATTTTATTCTGTTCAATAATGAATTGAAAGATGTATTTGATTATTGCACTTGCAGCTTTTATTAAACTTGATAGATGAAAGATTTTTTACATGGTCAGGTTTGAAGCAATGCTTCTCGGTTCATCATAACTGACTTAAAAGATGTATTTTGATCGACTGTATACTTTGTAATTTTCATTGTCGGATAATGTGCCATGCTTTTTTTATTTTTCTGAGGTCTGTTGACAATTGCTCTCCATCAGCCCGCGTACCGCGCTTTATGTGCGATATCTAGACAGTATTGAGCGATTCCTGGAATCTTATTGCACACTTGGACTCCGCGAACGAGTCACGGGGCATAGAGAACTGAATTGTCAAAACGCCTGAGTAAAAAGTTAAATACAACATTGAGCTAAGCGCCCAATGTTGCTAGAAACGACGTTATTAGCCGCTCTTTTCATACTACTTTCAATGACACGCAGGAATACAATAAGAATTGCCTTGATAAAACATATAATCACCAAATTGATTAGAAACATTCCAGCAGCAACTGCTATATTTCATATCAGACTGAATTACATTCTTATCTGTTGTTTGGCTCTTTATTTTCTGTAGGCAAGATTCAATACTGGATGATGTTTTATCACAAAATGCGATCAATTTATTGTATAGTTCTGGCTTAATTTCACTGCTAGACATATTTTTAAATCTATTAGCCTCAACTTCTGAAATTAAGTTTAAAGCATGACTGTTCATAGCCATTGCTAACATTGATACCGCTATCACTTTTTTCATTTATTCATACCTTTATATCAACTGTAAAATCTCCTTCCAAATTACCAGTGATTAATCCTTTACCCACCCAATAAAATCAACCTCTTTCCTCAAATTTTCAACTTCAATGCTCTCTATTTTACCCATTTTAATTGCTATAAATTCAGTCTGCATTGAACAATGATAAGCAGTCATATAGAATGGCGTTAAGCACAAACTATAAACCTTACTGCAATAATAAATATATTTCGAATATCCATATAATTTTTTCTATTTATTACAAAAACTGTAATACCTCCAGAAAAAGTTCTGGAAGGAACGTCCACGAATAAAGAGTCATTGTAAATAAAATCTAACAAAAGACGTTCTTCCATGGACATGAGAAAAATTTTGAGATTTTTATGAGTTAGATTGACTACATTATGCTAAGCATATAGACAATATAGTGAAGAAAAAAAATTTGCTTTCCTTACACCTTATCTAACGAATGAGTTACAACCGATTTTTTTTTGTCGAAACAGTTAATAATCTCGCTGACAGATAACCAAATAACTTCATGACTGTATATTATTCATATACTGGCGTATGCTAAAAACTCTTTAATTTCCTGTCAAGTAAAAATTAAATTCAATTTCTCAAATCTGAAAAATTACTGAATCATATCTTGAACGGCAACACACCAGACAATTACGTAACTCACTGTTAGATAATTACAATTTCAAAATATAATTAATCTTGAGCCTTATCCACAAAGGCCTCACATAGAGATGAAAAATTAATGCTGACTTTTATAAAGAAAAATTAATTCAACATTATCATCCCATGGATTTGAAGGGATAAACCAATAAATAGCAATTCAATCAGACACGAGCCAGCTAATGATTCTGATAAGAAACGCTATCTTTGGTTAAATTTTTCTTTAATGATATTGAAAAAACTCATTTTGGGAGAGTTTTTTTGATTCTGTTGACTGGTTTTTTTGTTGGAATAGATTATGATATGAAGTATTTCTTTATGATCTAAAATAACTATACATCAAAAGATATTTAAATACACCCCAGAAAAGATAAAAAAAAGAAGCGCGAGACAACAAGGAAAATCCTAAATCAAGTCTTTTTCGAACACATAGAGCGCCGGAGGCGCATAAAGATTACAACGCCTCAGAATAGTTTGATTTTTTAATTTTAAATTGTGGTGAAGACTTAAGCACAAGCGAAACCATATAAATAACTGCAACCATAAAAGCACCCATAACAGAATATATAGATGCTGTTAAACGGTTATCAAAAAACTGACATGCCAACATAAAAATGGGTAGTGCAGCCATCGTCAGAGCTGTCGAGACAGGATTTGTTTTCTGTATCCCAACCTGTACCAGTAAAACGGGAAGAGCAACACCAAACATCGCAATCATAGCAATTGACGAAATAACTTCTATCTGGACCAGTGAATGCCACATACTACCCGACGTAAAAAACGCGCCGGTAATAATAAGCAGATAAAATCTTGCTGGTATGATCTGTCGAGGTTTTAATCCTTCGTCGCTCAGCGTTTTGGTGAGAACAGTATTCATGACGTTCGTGATGCCACAGGTGATCGCAGCAAGTGTACCAATAAGTACGGTCCTGGCTGAAATGGAACCGACAGCAGACAAGCCAAGATAGGAAATCAGAACCAAAAAACCTAAAATTACAGATGTTGCAGCGTGTGTATACCATTCGATTTTCGTCGTTCGATGATCCTTACACCAAAATAAATAGTACAGTGCTGTAATCACAGGTCCTGCGCCTTGGGTAAACGACACAACAATAGCAGGCTCTATCAATTTTAGCGCAAAAAAATAACTTCCCCAGCCAAGAACGGCAGATACATTTAAACCAATAACTACACGCCAGTTCTTTTTAAGTATCGGAAGCGCAAATGTGGTGTTTGATGATTTATTCTTTATTCTATTGAATATAGTAAAAAATATTGTTACAAGCCCAAAGCACACACTTAAAACAAGAAATGGTGGAATTTTTTGTAAAAACGCCCCAAGAAAGACCCCTTTTGCTGCCGTGAGCAGGTTATAAGAAAGAAGAGCTAATATGCCCCAGTTATATTCTGCCATAGGTTATTTATTCTCAGTAAATGCATCTTAAAAAGACGAGGCGATCATCAAATGATCGCGATTGTAAAGTTAAAACCATTTTTGCTCAAGCTTGAGATCATATAAAATCAACCAAAATAAGTCAGATAAAACTCATCATCAATTATTTGCTTTTACCTTGGGTAGGATACCTCCCTATAGCCTCGGTTATTCAACGAGAAAAACTATTTCATTGTAAAATTCAATATATTGAATCAATCTGGTTTAAATTAAAAAAATATAAGTTATAAATTGCTCAATCATCTAAGTACATGCCAGCAGTTAATTCTGTTATCTTTGTAACCAAAGGCACACAACTAATCATTACTTCTGCAGGCAGTGCATTTTTGCTTAGGCTTAATAGATATAACACGGTTTTAACTATGTCCTCCAGCTGGATCATTTCATCTAATTTAAACTTGCGCCCTCTTGCCATTTCAGTTGCAATCATGGAAGGGCAGATGTTTGTTACTTTCACACCATACTCAGCCATTTCCTTAGAATCAGACACATCAATTGGGTAATAAACAGATTCACCGCCATGATCAAGAATTTTCTGACTTACCTGTTCTAATAAAAATTAGTTTCGTGCAATCAAAATTACAAAATACCCCGCTTTAGCAAGCTCTTCGGCAACGCAGCGACCAACTCCGCGACTGGCCCCTGTCACAACGGCTACCCTTTTTAAAATTTCCATGCTAATTCCTGATATTTTTAATAAAATTGTTAATCTCTTGAATAAATCGTTCGGGCTCTTCTATATGAGGATAATGAGATGATTTATAAAAAGTCATAATATCTGTATTCAGAGGCAATGTATTTCCTGCACGATTGACAATATAATCATGAAATCCATTTATCCATAAGCAATCAACGTCAGTAATTTGATCAATATCCACCGAATAGTTTTTTGATATGGAGTACAGGTCTTCTCGCACGCTGATAAAAATGTTTTCATTTCTAGACAAACCAATATTATTTTGTATTTTCTGCGCTCTGTCTTTTATCTCAAGGTTTGCCCAGTACAATAAAGCTCGGTAAGGATTCGTTATAAATATAGATTCCAGTCTGACAGTTATATTCCATATATTATCATAATCATGCTCATCAAAATTATTTATAATTTCTTGATATTGATCTACGTCAACTGTTTTTAAATACATGAGATCAAGAAGGAGGTTATTGATCCTTGGTACTGAGATGGAAGAAGCGGTAGAAATAAAAATACCAGGAATATTGTTGTGTGAACGGTTATGAAGATAGTCATATACTAATTTCGCACCATAGCTATGACCGATAAGTCCAGCTATATCGTAGTTTTCTTTACTGATAACGAGCTCACAGATAATCTGTAAGTCACATAGATTATCTATGTGGCGTACTGTCTCGATCGTAAATCTGGAGCGACCACAACCACGCTGATCATATAAAATGATGTCATACTCGAGGGCATCAAAAATACCATCTTGTTCAATCATGTATTCAAGAACGCCACAATTAAGCCCGGGTCCACCATGAACAAAAACAAGACAAGGAAGATCTCGATTTTGGGTAAAAGAAACAATGTATAAATATGGGTGCTCAATTGTGCGTTTTTTAAATGAAGACATTGATTTTTTTTAATTTATTTAAATGCCGAAATTTGTGGGGAATTTAACAAAATAAAAATTTAATTTCAATTATATTTTTAACCAATGATAAAATCATTCCATATAATTATTATAAATCAGTCTATTACAATTATGTATGAAGCAAGGATAAAGATGAATCCCAGCCTAAATATTCTCAATGCATTAGCATCAAAATCCCTCAGATTATGTTGTTTTTTTATTATAATTTCAGATGGTGATTTCAGCACAAGCGAAACTAGATAAATAACCGCAACCATCAAAGCACCCATAACAGAATATATAGATGTTGTTAAATTGTTATATAAAACTTAAATTAAAAAATAAATAAGACAGGGAATAAACAAACCTAATCTACGCCTTTAAAAGGCGTTGAAAATGATAAGCACCCTATCAATTTGTTCATAAAATATCTTTCTTAACACGGAACAGCAGGGAAGCTAAAGGCAACCACTTCACATAACGTCCCTTTTAGTATCGGAGACACAAGTCATGAAGTTTAACTATTATATATTTTTCTAGAAACGATTGTTTATAAAATTTCGAACAATAGAAAATTTTCTAAAAAACTTTTCACCAAAAAATCTTAAAAAAATCTGTGATAGATTATCTACATGATAACCAGAGAGAAAATCCTTGTTGTTGCAAACATCCTTAACTTTACCCTCTGAAACACCAATATCTCCAGCAAGTTTTTCGATACTCATCGAGCTATGCTGCAATAAAATTTCAATCAAAATTTTTTGGTTACTTTCCTCAACAAAAAAATCCACATATAGTTGTAAATCTGAAAAAGATATAGCACAGCCCATCTAACACCCCTTAAATAATTTAGTTACAAAGTCAGAAAAATGAATTATACGTATCGTATATCTATTTTTATCCGTGCATCACACGGATTTTTTTAGCATGGTATAATTAACGGACCTATTTTTACTCTAATTAAACTCTTTGTGCGCTAGAATATATCTTGACCTTGATTGACCATATACATGGTAGTAGCATCAACATCCTGATATGTTAATTAAATGCTCAGAATTGGGTCATGAAAAAAAATTTGTTTTTAAAAAATCACAGCTCGATTAATTACTACTCCAAGGTAAATCAAATCTGCGCCCCGTTGTTTTTGCATACACCCGTAAAAATTTTTGAATACTCGAGGGTTTATCCAGATGGATCACGCGCGGGACTCTCTAATCACCCAGATCATTTGGAAAAAATTACTTATATAAGAGCTAAAAATAGAATTTATACACCAAATCTAATACCAGAAAATGATCGATACCTGCTAATTGAAAGCTGGGTTGAAAGCATCCAATCACCGGCAAAAAATCTTTGCAAGAGCAACTTCACACTCAGAAGTAATTATTTAATATTGGCAATGAATTTTCAATTGTTAATCGTACAGCAGACTATGTATAATACTTTCATTTTTATTCAGAGAGTAATAATTATGGAGCAATAGGTTTTTATCTTAATAATATTGAAATTTTTGAGAGGTTTTGCTTGTACTTTACAAACACAGCGCGAATTCAAATTCAAAGTGCCTGCAAAAGTCCATTAATAAAAGCGTGGAAAACAACCAGCGAAATAGTTGAGAAAAAAGATGCAGACTCCAGAATACTTAACAATATCATTAGCAGCCTCACTCCAAAAAAATTATATTTACATATTGAAGACCGCGAAGTCTATCTCACGAAAAGAGAGTATGAATGCGCCCGTTTAGTAGCGCAGGGTAAAACAAATCGAATGATATCCGACCACTTACATATTTCTCCACCGACAGTTGAGACGCATATAGAATCGCTAAAAATCAAAACGAGTTGTCAAGACAGGCCGGAGCTGATCAATATTCTGATTCAGCATCGTCTGGTTAATTTCTTGTGAAAACAGTTAGTTAACAACTAATATCATTGACTACAAAAAAATGGGCCGTTACTGAGCTGACACAGTTAAATGAACGCTCTCTTATTTTTAAATTCCTGCAACTATTTTTTTATATTTTTAGCAAAATTAATAAAGATTATATTTTTTGACAAAAACGCACTATTTAGTACTCCTTAAATATATTTTGGACATCAGTGTTCGTTAATTCCTTACTCAAACAAACAGATAAAAGTAGACTGGCTTTATGAGGAGAAAAAAATGGTGCTACGATAAAGCCATACCTATCATCATATTGCCCATCAATATTTGTTACCGATTGCCCTGTTCTGGCGCAACGAACAACTTTAATCCCTCTTGATGCCGCTTTGGACAATAGATTGCTTATTTCTTTAGTCTGATATCCTTTTCCATATCCTGCACTTACGATGCCATCACATTTTTCATTATCAATTACATAGTTTATATAATCACAATTAGCGCTAATATGTGCATAAAAAATTATAACTTCAGGAAGCGCGGTTATTGTTCTAATGGCAAACTCACTATTGAATGTATGTCTGTAGAGAGGTAGCATTTTTTGATGAAAATTACCGCCAACTACATATCCTAATATACCAAATCCATCAAAGGAAAAATCATTAGGAATACCTGGCTTGCTCTTTGTTGCCCATCTTGACGACACAACAGTATCATTGAATGTAATAACGACTCCCATACCCGGATTAGCGTCCGATTTTGCAACCACCAACGCATTGAATAAATTTTTTTTACCATCAAATGCGAGGCTATTTTGAGGAAAATGGGAACCTGTAAAAACTATATTTTTCCGGGTATTGACAACCAGTCCAATAAAATACGCGACATCTTCCAGTGCATTGGTCCCCATGGAAACAACTACTCCAAATATATCTGGTGTATCTACGATATCCTGAATTCTATTTCCGAGAGACAACAGATCTGTGGCATTTAGCTCGTGACTTATTTTATTGCAAAAATACATATAGGTAATTGCAATTTCTTCTGAAAAATCAAAGTCATTAACAAATGAATTTATTGAATAACCAGGTTGATTATAAAACTCAGATGTATTTTGTAGAGCGCAGCTTGAGATAGTTCCACCAAGATCCAACAACGCGATTTTTTTCATGTATAAGTTTCGAATGATTCATATCGAGGTATAAAATTGGGGATATAATACACATGGTTCGTTTAAATTAGCAAGCGCAAGTAAAGCGCTTCGTACGACCTCTCCCTGTTCTGTCTGCGTACTAAAGTCGCACCTGTTTTATACACATTTATTTGAACTCATTGATTGCTTCTTGAATATATTGAAGTATTAAACTTGACCTTTTGATATGCGAAACATCTTTGCCACTCCGCGATTGAAGCCACGATTATTCACTTTAAGTGTTTTTGATGTAAATTGGAATGTCGGGCGATGCGCCCGACCTACGCTTGCTGACTTTATTTCTTGCGAAGCATCAAGAACGCTGGGTCCTAGTAAGCACCTTCATTTTCAGAAATGATACAGGCCTCAAAATCCCTATCCCTATCATATCATATCATATCATGACTTATACTGTTGGATATTTTTTATAAAAATCCAACTCTTTATTAAGTTGTATAATCCGCTCTTCTGTCATTGTAAGATAACACCTCCTTATCAAAATATACTCACCTGTTCCCCCTTCCATTGAGTGGCCTGAAAACTTACACTCTGCATCTCTGAATTTTAACCATGCTCGCTCCGAATATTTAAGTTTTTTTTGTCCTGATAGTGATAGTAATTTTAAAAGATTTATATAAGATTCATTTAATTGCTTATCGGCAACCTTATTCTCTACCTCAATACAGTTTCTGGTATCGGCTGTGGTAACTGCTTTGGAGATACACCTATTATAGTTTCCTGCAACTCCTTCAACGGTATGAAATAGTAACCCAGCCGTAGTGAAAATTATAAATTTTATTTTTACCAGCTCATAAAAATTTTTTTTTCTTTTATGCACAGAAGTCTCCTATTCTGATATTGTTCGATATTGCCTAATTAGCATCAGGTAATTTTATTTCTACTTTAAAAGTGTCGTCTTTTTTGGGATTCTAAAATCTTCATCAGGCTGTTTAAAGGCCGTCAAAATTTATTTAGCATTATCTTTAATTTCAAGCCTCACTAGAGCAGTTATTTCTGCTCATTCTACTTTCACATTTACGACAACATTTTCTTTTTCTATCAAATGGAAAACGGAAAGAATTTTAATTATCATCGATAAAAAAATTTTTGAAGTAACCGATAGATATCCTCCTGTGTATGAATTCGATATTTTTTTGATTACTAATGAAAAAGCACTTATCTAACTATCATTACCCCAACACAATGTACCAGAAAAATTATATGGCTTTTATCTTGATGGTGTAAAAAGTAAAAACAATAGCTAAACCCCAAAAAAATTCCTATCGCCACTCATCATTGCTCCTATATTTAATTTTATTGACACGCTTAATCCAGCCCTCCTCGAATACCTTCTGACTTGGTTTTATTTTTACCAAATCCATATAAAAGTTAATTCTTTTTTCCTTATAGAGCTCATGCAATCTTCGTGGATCAATTTTATTAATTTCGCTGATTGTCTTTGGACCCATTTTATTATCTACAATCAAACTCCCACCCAATTGGTTCACTGCTTCCTGCATCAGCCTTACAGCCTGACCTGAGTTTACATGAAAATCATAAAACACATGAGTCACACTTAAGGACTCTATCTCATCTCCGCACAAAGGATCCCAATACCGATTTTTATAAATGATCGTCGCTTGTTCGATAGTTAAGTTTCTTAAATTTGATAATGTTGGCTTGACCCCCAAGTCTGATTCCGCAAATTTTTTAAATGTATCAAAAGTAATTCCTCTATTAGTAAATCCACCTAAGTCATTTGGATGATTACTAACACCTCCTTCCTCGCCAAATATCTGCTTTTGAATCAAGCTGAAACGGTCTCTGTCTAGATTTACGGAGCTTGATTTAATTCGAAAAGGTATTTTTATTTCTGTTAATGCTCCAAACGAATACATTCCCTGCCCCGGCCCAAATAAATAAGGATCAGGATAAGCTTCTATACCGGCGACACCCAGTAATTCCGTGCCATGGAATGTTGTTTCGATTTTGTTTTGTTTTCCCCCAGCTATCATTTTTTTTGACAATGGCCCTTGCCCAATTCCAGCTTCGTATGTCTCTCCATAGAGATAATCTCCAACGTTACTAATAAGATCCGAACCATAATATTCGTAATTTTTTGTAGCCTCTTGTCTGGCATTTTTTAGCGCCCCATCAACCAACTCATCGATTCCTAAAAGCTCAATCTCCTGTTTTACCTCTTTCACCGCCTCAGCCTCGACAAGACGCTCATGATACTCCTGAGTGCTGTTATTAATAAAATTATCAGTCAGTGCGGGGCCAATATTATTTATCAAAACTTCAGTAGCATTAAAATGACCACCATTTATCATCGCCGCGGTTGCGCCTTCAGCCAGTGCTCTTAGCTCATGGTCTACGGTAGGGGCGTAGTCTTTGAATATGCTGTTTACTCTTTTACTGTATCCCTCTCCTACTTTTCCTCCCACAACGCCGGCGGTTACGGCGCTGATGCCAATGTCCTTCCAGTCTATATGGTTCTGGCGGTGGAAGGCGGTGTTGAGGCCTTGGCTTACGATGCCTTGTTCCATTGTGGAGGTGGCGCTTCCCATATTAAACCATGCGATATTTTTTGTTTTTTCTGCCAAATTTTTATACATAGAGTTACCCGTTATAAATTTATTCAAACCGGCGGATGCCACAGCCGCTCCCACGCCGGCGAGGAGAGCGCCAGTAAAATCGAAGCCTTTTTGCAGCTTTGCCAGGTTGGCTACCCCCTGGCCTATGGCGCTGCCGACAAAACCTGAAGCAAAGGATGCGGCGGCTGACATTGCTGTGTTGGCTATGGTTCCTGATACTCCTGCCAGAACAGATTGCCCCATGGACATGATGGTACCAAGGCCAACTGAACTGAGATTGCCGCCCCCTGCCAGAACGCCCATGACGCCTGCGGTCATGTAGGTTGCAAAGGCCACCAGTGCCGCAATTGCCACCATGCCCAGTATTTTCCAGGGTGACCGCTTTGTCTTAACCGGTGGTGACAGGGGAAACAGTACCGTAGCCGTGAGATTGCCCATCAGATCGTTACTCGACAGCTTGATTTGTGTGCTGCTGTCGTGATGCTGGTTGCTGGCTGCCGGGGGTATGGTGATTTGTTGGCCGGCATGCAGCTGGCCGCCTTTTTCGCCTGCCTGGGCGTTGCGATCGGTTATGCCGTTGGCGTCTGCTATCAGATACCACAGACTGGAATCACCATAAACCTGCATGGCAATGCTTTCGAGCGTATCGCCGACCTGCAGGGTCCAGGTGCCAAGGTTATCCTGTGGGATATTGGGAAGTATGCCGTCCAGCGGGCCGCTGTTTACCGCTTCAGAATATTTATCAACCGATTCTGACAATTTTCTGCCAGATTCAAATGCGAATTTTGCTGTGCCCGTTGGAGTGAAACCACTGTATACATCCAGTACGGTATTGCCGCCTGAGTCAAAATGCAGATCGCCTATGGTTTTTCCGGCCACATTCAGATAGCTTGTCTGCCCGTTCAGATCCTGGCGTGCGCGCAGACCATCGAGGCTGCTGTTAAGGTAATGAGCTGTCTTGAGACCCGTTTCTCCAACGGCCGTATCCGATGCCTCGCTCAGCTGACCGTTCACATCGTAGGAGCGCAGGTTGCTGCCGGTGATGTCGGGCTTGCCTTCAATCTCAAGCGTCGCGTCATCCCGCGACTGCTGGTAGCTGTCCCAGAGCGCATACTCGTATCGATGTGTCTGTATGTAGCCTTTGCTTTTTCCCTGATCAAACACTCGGGTAGTCAGTGAGATGAGGTTGCCTGCTTCATCGTACGCATAATCGTTGCGGCTTAGGTTCTTATCTTCATCAGCACCTCTGCCTATGCTGGCGACCAGGCGTCCGGCTTCGTAAATCATCTGGTTATGCTGCGATTTATTGCCCCTGGTGTCGTAATCATATTCGTCCACGACATTACCGGCCTTGTCATAATACTTTTTCTGCAGGTCGCGATGATTTTTTTTAATGCCCGTCAGCAGATTGTCCTCGTTGTACTCATATTGGTACTCCTGCCTGCTCCCAGCCTTCCAGGTTGCGGATGAGATAATATTCCCGGCTCCGTCGTACTCGATCTCGCTGCCCTGGCCGGTCGTTATCTGTATCGTACCGTTGATTAACTGACCTTTGTTGATACGCAGACGATTATTGGCATCGTACAGGAAGTAGTCTTCGTGCGTCTTGCGCTCATAGGCACCGTAATGAGTCATGACGCGGGTGTCGCGGATATTACCTGCCGCATCGTATTCGTAATCAATGGATAAGAGGGCGTGATCCAGATCGGGCGCACTGTGGCTGCTGTCCTCTGGGTTGCGACGTCTTATCTGAACCAGACGACCGAGCGCATCGTATTGGTAATGATCGGTTTCCAGTATCCAGAAATCCTTGCGTGAACTGTCTTTGCTCAAGACCTGACCTTCGGCATCGTAGGTAAAATCAACAACCTCTTCCTGCGCCAGATCTCGATACTCCTGCACCTGTCCATCGCTGTAATAGAGCCAGGAGATGTTTTTCCCATGATCGGAGTGTTGCTTTAATATCAAACCGTTTCGATTGTATTCGTAAATGGTTTCACGCCCGCCCATATCCTGATGCCGGACAAGGTGCCCATATTCATCATAATACCAGTGCTGACTGTTACCTTTGGCATCGTACTGAGCCGTTTTGTGGCCTGCATCATCATATTCATAGCGGCTTGAGATACCGGACTGTATCCGCTGCACCAGATTACCCTGAGTATCGTAGAAATTTTTGACAGAACCTCCATCCTGAATGTGCTGCTCAATGAGCTGACCAGCCTCATCATAGACATAGCCCTTCCAGCTGTTATTGGTGCTGATTGAGATGAGGCGGCTGGCCTTGTCGTAGGTATATAATGTGACTGCGCCGTTTTCATTACGACTGCTGCTCATTTGATCGAGTAAATTGTATTGTTTGTAACGACGCCCGCCCAGCGCATCGATTTCCTCGATCACGCGTCCTTCGGCATCCAGCACTTTGGTACGATTATGTCCATTGGCATCTGTAGCGGCGATTAAACGCCCCAGGGCATCGTATGCGTATCGCAGCACAGGTTTTACCTGTTTAGCAATACCGTGTTCGTCCACCACGCGAACTTCTGGCATAATCTGTCTGATTACCTGATCAAGTGCGTTGTATTCATAGTAAGTGGTATAGTGATTGGCATTGGTATGCGCGATCACGTTGCCCCAGCGATCAACCACCTGTACCTGGCGGGCGCGATCAACCAGCCTTCCGTTCTGTTTATCAAGTAAGCTGCTGCTGCCATCCTTGCTTTGGACCAGAAGATGCCCCAGCGCATCGTATTCATAGTCCTGACGCTGCAGTTGATAGCGCCAGACGTCCTGATTGTAGTTAATCGCCTGCTCATAACTGCTCTCTGAGAGATCAACGCCCATATCATGATGGGTTTCATCCCAGACATTCGTAGACATAACCACCTGAGTCAGGTTGTTGTTGAGGTCATAGACAAAGATGCGGTAATAACCCTCGGTATTGGAGCGCCAGACGCGCCCTGCCCGGTCGTAATCGATGTGGGTGCTGAAGTGTCCATTGATGCCTTTTGCAACGACTTCGCCAAAGACGTTGTAGCGGGCATCCTCGGTGGCTGCCTGCCCCCCGGCTTTGAAGGTTGCCGTCTGAATGAGCTGGTTTTCGGCGTCGTAATGGTAGCGTTTGTCCTGAACGATGTGGCTCTGGTCGGGGCGGGTCAGGATTTGCCAGCGACGGGCGATGTTGCCCTGGATGTCGTAGCTGAAGAAGACGGCCGCACCAGTGCCGTCGCGCTGCTCGATGAGCTGGCCGCAGGCATCGTAGAGGTTCAGCTGCACGATGTCAGCTGCGGATGCGGCGCTAAGCTGATATCCGTCCTCGTTCGCGTTCCGGGCGCCGTTGGCATGGCGATGGCTTTCAACAAGGTTGCCCAGGGCGTCAAAGCGGTAGGTGGTTGCGGCACGGCCTGCCTGTGTTTCAGCGCCGATGCCAGCTGTCAGGAGACCTATGGCATTGTAATACGACAGCGTACTGTGCCCCAGCGGGTCGGTGGTTTTTATAAGGTTGCCCATGGCATCGTATTGCCAGGTAGTTTTAAGATCGGCGGTGACGTCCTCATACTTAGTGCCGTTTTGACTCAGACGCTGATGGCGCACCTGATGCTGGGTTTTACTGATAAGGCGGCCAAGGGCGTCGTACTGGCAGCTGATGCGCCGATCCTCATTTGATGGGGTGGGCACGAATGCACTGCCACTGAATGGTTTTGCCCGCAGGGCGTATTGTATCTCGCCACTCAACTGACGAAAGGCGTCGTAGCTTTTGGTCGTCAGGTACCCTTCCGCGTCCTGACAGGAGGTCTGCAGGCCATCGTGATTGTATCCATAGCGTGTTACGGCGAATTCGCGGCTATTGATGCGCGTGCTGCTGGAAATGAGCTCACCAAAGGCGTTGTAACGATACACGCTGGCCGGGCGGCCACGCTCATAGGTCTGGGTTCTGGCATCGTAGCTTAATACGCTGTCCTTTTTCAGCTCGATGAGGCGGTTATCGTGATCATAAACGTAGTCTTCATGGCGGTCATGATCGCTGGGCTGACTGTTTTGCAGGAGCTCGCCGTCAAAGGATTCTGACGAGAGGTCGAGTGGCGTGGCGGCCAGTGTTTTGCGTTTCAGATTGCCAAAGGCGTCGTACTCGTATGAGGTCAGTGCCTGGCGGGCATCCAGCGAGCGGGACACTTGCCCGGCCTGGTCATAGACCCAGCGTCTGATGTTTCCGGCCGGGTCGCAGCGTGCCGTCAGCTCACCAAAGGCGTTGTAGCTCAGGTATTCGACCGGCTTCCGCAGGGATTCCTCGCGCGCACCTGTGCTGGTACTGCCGGCCGTGCTGACGGCACGCTCAGGATACAGAATTGCGGTTTTGCGGTTGTTATGGTCGTAGACGTAGCTTGTACACTGATTGAGACCGCCGACGTCCTTGATCTCCGCCGTCAGATTGCCGAAGGCATCGTATTCATTTTTATTGATGATGGCGCGCGTTTCGTCCTCATAGCGGCCGTTGCGATAGACGCTGAAGGTCGTCTGTGGCGTACTGGTTTCGATAAGGCGGTCGCAGGCATCATACACATAGGTCCAGCAGGCGCCATTGGCCTCCTGCCTGGTGAGCACGTTACCATTGTCATCGTAATCGTAGCGGGTCTCATGGTTCATGGCGTCGGTCTTCAGCTGGAGACGCCCGGCCGCATCGTAGGCAAAGACGCTTAAGCGATCAGACGGGCTGGCGGTACCAAGTGCGGTTCTGAGCTCACCGAGGTCGTAGGGTTTCACTTTGACGAGGCGGGCATGGCTTATCTCCGACAGTACATTGCCCACCGCGTCGTAGCGACGCTCGACCACCGAGCCACCGGGGCTGATGCGGTACAGTTCACGCCCGGCGGCGTCGAACAGAGACTGAGTGTGGCGGTCGTTGCCGCTGACCCGCACAGCCGCCATAAAATCATCCCGCTCCCGCTCCTCGCGGGTCAGAAGCTGGGCATGCTCGGTTTTTTCCAGCAGCTGGCCGGCGGCATCGTAGCGGAATGCGCTGACCACGCCCTCCGCACTGACGCGTCCGCTAAGGCGACCAGCGTGGTCAAAGGCAAAGCGCGTAATCTGATCATCGGAATGACGGGTTTTGCAGGCATCGATATTCGCTGAAGAATAATCGTCCTTCATGGCGCCCTCTTTCAGCCGGGTGGCATAACGTATTTCCTGAATCACACGACCAGCCTTATCGTAGACGAATTCGCTCAACGCGCCATCGGGGCTGATTTGGTAGCGCAGGCGCGCAAGACCATCCCAGGCGTAGCGCGTGCTGCGGGAGAGCGTGCTGTCTTTTGGCACGGGATGCTCTCCCTGCTTTAAGGCATCCAGCGAACAGGGTACCGCAAAGGCTCTTTTCTCCAGCAGATTGCCTGACAGATCGTAGCTGCAGCGGGTAACGTATCCGAGGCTGTCGTAGGACAGAATGAGACGCCCCTGCCCATCGTAGGTGTAAAACTGATACTGATCAGCGGCGTCAGGCTCGAGGACGCCGGTAACAGCCGCTTCATCAGTGTAGTTACCCGGCGGCAGTCTGCGGGCATGACTCACACGCTGCAGTTCGTTGCCGGTCCGGTCGTAGCGGTGGGACACCACCCCGCCCATCGGATCAATGCTGTAGCTGAGACGGTTGCCCGCGTCATAGAGGTACTGCGTGCGCTGACCAAGGGCGTTAACTTTTCCCGTCAGGTTATCGCTCTCATCGTACTCGAAGCGGGTGACGAGGTTTAAGCCGTCCGGGTCGACCGTTGTTGACAGGCGGCGGGCCAGCGCATCCCATGTGTGAGTCTGCACCTGGTCGACACCACCCGGGTTATGTCTTGTTTCGCGGATGAGCAGGCCCTGGTCGCTGTATTCATAGTCGGTAACAAGGTTTAAACCCTGCGGGTCGATACACTGCGATATCAGCAGCCCCCGTGCATCGTACTCGTATTGGGTGAGCCGCCCGCCAAGGCTCACACTGAGCTGACGACCGATGCCGTCGTAGGTGAAAAGGCTGGTCAGATTAAGACCATCGGGGTCGATGCGCTGGCTCAGTATCCGACCTGCTGCGTCGTAGTCGTAGCGAATCAGGCGCCCACTGGCGTCTTTCTCCGTCAGAAGATGACCACTGCGGTCGTAGTGGTAGTCTGTGCGGCTGCCCTCGGGGCCTGAGACCTGAATGAGCCGTCCCTGCTCGTCGTAATGCCAGAGGTGAATATTACCGAGTGCATCTGTCAGGCTGATTTTATCGCCGAAAGCATTGAATTCCGTGACGATGGTTGCCCCGTTCTGCCGCTTCAGGGTGAGTGTACCCTTCTGGTCATCGTAGCTGTAGCGCTCGGTATTACCCTCTTTCTCGATGCTGAGCACACGGCCAAAAGCGTCGTAGCGAGTGGATGTCCGCTGCTGGAGGGGGTCTTCGATAAGGGTCACCTCCCCGCGCCGGTTTGTCTGGTAGCTGGTGACGCCGTTCCGGGCATCGGTAGCCGTTTTCAGACGGCCGAAAGCATCGTATGCAAAGCTCTGAGTCTGGTGGATATGGCCGTCGTCCTCACGGCTCTCACCGAGCAGCAGGCCCTGATGATCGTACTGGTATTCGGTGGTCAGCGAGACATGCCCGTCATGCCAGCTTTTTTTCACCGCTACTTCAGCAAAGGCATTGTAATCGAGAGTGATAAGCCCCGCTGTGCCCTCGCGTTTACTGATGAGCAGACCGAGTTCGTTGTATTCATAGTGGCTGACCTCATCGTGGGCAGGGTCGGCGGCTGTTTCAAGAAAATCCCGCAACGCGTCAAGGGAAGGTATATCTGTACCCTTCCAGACCGCGTGGTAGCGAATACGGGTCTCTGGCTGCTGAAAGGCGTTATGGCGGGTCTCGGTGATGCCGCCGGCGGCGTTCAGGGTGTAGAGGAGCAGACCGTCTTCGCCGTAGTAGTAGCGCTCGTACTCCTGACCAGGACTGGTTTTCTGCAGCAGGCGGCCAGCCAGGTCATACTCGAAGCGTATGCTGTAATTGCGCCAGACAGCTTCTGTCAGACCTGAGTCTGATGCGTCTGTTTCGGCAAGGAGTGCCACGCCTTCCGCGTTAAGGCTTTGAATGAGGCGGCCGAGTGCATCGTAGCGGTAGCGTTCAGCGCGCTGCTTCTGCTGGCGTGTGTCAGTCCTGGTTTTGCTGCTGAGCAGCCCCTGGTCGTTCCAGGTATAGCTGGTTTTAAGGCCACTTTGTGTTTCTTCCTCTATGAGTTGATGCAGGTCATTGTAGCGGTAGAGCGTACGGCGGTCGTTACCCCCGCTGTGCGGGCGGATCTCGCCCAGAGACAAAGGCTCCTGCAGCGGATACTGCACGGCCGTCTCAAAGGCGATTCGCTCAACGAGCAGCCCGGCGGCATCGTAGCAGTATTCGGTAAGAAAGCCCTGAGCATCAAGGTCGGCTGTTTTAAGACCGGCGGCGTTGTACAGGCTCAGGCTGATAAGGTCCCCTGAATCGCCACACGGAACGTCGTGCGACCAGTCCCCGTTCAAATCCTTACGGGCGCGCTGATAAAGTCGCCGGGTCTGTGTCAGAAGACCGCGCGCGTCGTACTGGTATTCGGTGACTGCACCCTCGCCGTTTATTTCGCCCTGCAGGCGACCGCAGGCATCGTAGTAATAGCGGATGATGCGATCGTCGTTGCCCGGCTTAAGACTGATGTCGTCGGCGCTGAGAAGGGTACCGGCTTCGTAATCCTCCAGGCGCTCTGCGTAAACGCGTTTTGCTGCCACGCGGTTCTGCCCGTCGTACTCCCAGGCGGTGACTGCGCCGCTGGCGTCGATTTCAAAGGCGATTTGCTGGTATTCGTTGTATATCACCTGAGTGATGCGGTCCTGTGTGCTGTACGCTGGGCGGATGGCAGACCAGTCCGGCAGCGCCTCAAGATTGATGGCGCGGGTATTCAGGTGGGTGGCCAGCTGGTGTGTCTGGATGACGTGGCCGTTGAGGTCGTAGCGATATTCCGTGACTTCGCCGGCGGCATTGATCCGTGCCTTTATGCGTCCGAGGCGGTCGTAGAACACCAGGGCCGTTCGGCCATCCACTCCGGTTTCAGCCGTCAGGCGTCCGCTGTCATCGTAACAGTAGCTCACTGTGCCAAAGTCATGCTCATCGGTGAGCGTATGCACCGACAGAAGCAGGCCGCGCCGGTCATAGAGCTCGATGCGCTGCACGCCGTGGGCGTCTGTTTTGATGATGCGCTGATGTGCGTCGTCGTATTCGATGCTCTGGGTGTGTCCCTGGCTGTCCATCACAAGGATGAGGCGGCCGAGGTCATCATAAGTATACCAGGTGCTGTTAAGCCCACCTGAACCGGGCGTCGATTTTTCAATAAGACGCCCGGCGGCATCATAACGGCAGCGCGTGATTTGCGTATCCGTGGTCTCTATTCCGCCGCCTTCGGCGTCAATGGCCGTGTAGCGGCGCTCCTCAGTCAATTCACCGCGCCAGTCGTAGCAGTACTCCGTCAACTGGATGGCCTGTGGGTTCTGGCACGTCGTCCAGAGAGTCAGCTGCTCGAGACTTGGGCTTTGCTCATCCGGCAGCGACAGGATGTCGTAAACGCTCTTAAGCCAGATGCGCTTCGACACGCACAGCCCCTCCGCGTTGTAGCGGTACTCACTGACCACGCCATCGGCCTGTATCTCAAAGCGCAGATGCCCGCGCTCGTCGTAGACGAAGCGCCGGGTTTCAGTCCGCACTGTCTGATGCTGTTCGTCCGGTACATGGCTGCGGGTTTCGCTCAAGAGACGGTGTTCCTGGTCGTAGCAGCGGCGGATAAGCGCCCCATCGGGGTATTCAATCGACAGGCAGTCGCCCGAATCACTCCAGGTAAAGCGCCAGCGCTGGCTGCCCTCCACCACCGAGCAGAGATACAGGCCTTCGTATTCGTAGCGGATACGGTAGCCTTCTGGTCCATCAATACCAGTCAGGCGGTTCTGTTCATCGTAAAAATACGTCCAGCTGTCGCCAGCGCCGTTACTGATGATGGTGCACCCGCGCTCGTAGCGCCAGCTGGTGATACAGCCCGCGCCATCAGTCAGCCGCCTTACCCGGCCCTCTTCATCGTAGTCGATGTGCAGGCTGCTGCCGTCTGACTGCTCAATGTCCGTAATCAGGCTGCTGGAGCCCGCGTAGCCGTAGCGTATCCAATAACTCTGGCCATTTCCGAGCTCACGCATTGCCCGGCTGACACGGCCCGCCGCATCATACTCGTAGCGCAGCCGGTGGACGATTTCACCGTCACTGCGGGTCACCACCTCCCGCAGCAGGCCGTCGCGGAACACCCAGGTGATGTTCTGTCTGCCGCTGGCGTCCACTATCGAAGACAGTCTTCCCTGCTCATAGTTCAGACTAAAGGCATGGCCGTCGCGGTCACGGATGTATTGCAAAAGTCCCGCAGCGTCGTAGACCTGGTACGTCCCGGCGCTGCCGTTCTGGTATGTCCAGCTGCCATCGGCATAGACAAGGCGCGCGAGCCCACCGTCGTCTGCAAGATACGCGCCCTGCCTTTCATCATAGTGGAAGCCACTGACATGACCGTCTTCGTCCACGCGGCTGACCACCGAACCCGGCACATTGGCCCTCGCCGGCACCTGCAGGCGCGTATCCAGATTAAAGCGCCAGCGGCCGTCGCCGCCCTGAGCGTTATAGCTCTGGAACAAATCAAGGCCCATGCCACTGTCAGCCAGAAACCCGTCTGCCTGCCCCAGAACCAGGTTGCCATTCGCCGCATTCACCGAAACCGAGGCCCCGCCCTGACCCAGCGCCGCACTACCCTTGGGGCCAAAGCTGCCCAGCTGGCCAATCGATGAGCCCAGGGCTCCCAGTCCGCTTCCGGTGAATATCTGTGTCATGCTGTCCTCGTCCTTTGTTAGTGCTGGTTGGATTTTTGTTTTTTTTATACCGGGGTTGGCTGATGAGATGCCCCTCATCCCCAGCCCTTCTCCCTAAACAGAGGTATAAGGGAGCCGGTTCCCGCTCGCGTAAAATTGCTCAATAATTTTGAAATCTGGAACATACAGGTCGAAGGTACCTGCTGATGCGCTACCGATATAGGGAAATTTTTTAATGTGACAACGTTTGGTTTCCATTTAAAGTACATCCTTGATTTCCATTAACTTTACGAGATTTTCGACAGCGATAGTAATTAAGAGAAATTCACGAGTCAAGATCTGAAATGCAATAAAAAAAATATTTTTTATACTTAAAATTTCGCTTGCCTGACGCATTTTAATTTGCTTTAATCCGCTTCGGTCGTAGCGAAAAATTATCACGGAAACCAATTCGCGAAGATGGCCATACGCTCGCTGGAACCTGCCTGAAAAAGCAGGACAATGGAAAAGGAAAAGGAATCATGTCTGATGACATCGCTGTATATTTATCCAAACAATTGTTCTGGAACGCCCTGCTCATTTCATCCCCTGTCATTATCGCATCCCTCCTGTGTGGGCTTTTGGTTTCCATTTTACAGGTCGCTACGCAGATTCAGGATTCAACGCTCAGTATCGCACCCAAAATTTTAGTCGTTGTATTAATGCTGATGCTCTGTGGAGAATGGATGCTGCACGCGCTGGTTGACTTCGCAAGGCACACCATCAGCGACATCCCGAGGGTAACAGGATGATTAGCGTGTCTGTCTTCCCTATGACCAAAATATTCATGATCGCCATACGCCTGGGAACGGTTGTTCTGTTCTCTCCTGTTGAGGCGTTTCGCGTGCTGCCCGTTCATGCCAGGCTGTTGCTGGTATTGATGCTCAGTCTGTTTATAGCTGGCAATGTATCGATGCCGGCGATCAGCGCTGATAATGTATCACTGGGTTTAAGCGGATTAAGTGAGTTTTGTAACGGCCTGATTCTGACCCTCGGTCTGTATGCCTGTTTTGCCGTTTTTCAGATTGCCGGACAATTAATTGATACGCAGATGGGCATGAACGCTCTGGCCGTATTGAACCCCACGGATGACTCGCACGATCCTCTGAGTGGGCGCCTGTTGATGATGTTGTCTGTACTGTTCTTTTTTGCACTGAACGGGCATCACAGACTGATGCAGGGCATCGTGTTTTCCTTTTCAGCTATTCCGCCTGGCAAACCACTTATATTTGAGCACTTATCACCCATTTTTCAACAATTTTCTCTGATGTTTTCTTTTTCCCTGATGCTGGCAGGACCCATCATCTTCAGCCTGCTGATTGTAGACCTTTCTGGAGCCATGATTACAAGAAACATGCCACAGGTCAGTACCTATTTTTTAACCCTGCCCATCAAGATTATGCTCGGTTTTTTTATGTTCACTTTACTGTTGAATTATATCAATCCATTTATGGACAAATTATTTCAGTCACATGCTGAATTGCTGGATAAGGTGATGAGATGAGCGAAAAAACGGAAAAGGCGACTCCGCATAAACTGCACAAGGCAAAAGAACAGGGACAGGTCAGTAAAAGCACAGAATTAAATACCTGTATATTATTAATGGTACTTCTTCTGATAACGATGGCGCTGTGGCCGTCCATTCTAGCGGAGTTGAAGGCACTGATAAAACATCTGCTTCTGACGAGCTCCCAAATCCGTTTTGGTGTAAGCAGCATCGTTAAGCTGCAGCAAATGCTCGCGTCAAGACTGATTACACTCTGGCTGCCATTTGCTCTGGCCGGTATTCTGGCCATTGTGCTGTCAACTACCGCACAGACAGGCTTTGTCTGGTCAACCAAAGCCCTGGCACCTGATTTTAAACGACTGGATATCAGCAAGGGATTCAAACGACTGTTTTCTGTCAAATCCTTGTTTGAGGCGGGAAAAAGCAGCCTGAAGCTCGGGTTGGTAACGCTGTTACTGATGCTGAGCATGCGGTACGAAATCCCAGGACTGATACATCTTATAAACAACAATCCAACACAGATTCCGGCCCGGATCATGGCGTTAGTGGCGAAAATACTGCTGCAGTTACTATCCCTGCTTCTGGCCCTGTCGGTGATTGACAAGCTTTATACACGCTGGAAATTTGCCAAAGATCAGCGCATGAGCAAACAGGAGTTGAAAGACGAATACCGCCAGCGTGAAGGCGATCCGAAAATCAAGGCCAAAATCAAACAGCTGCAGCAACAGCTGCGTCAAAAAAGCGCTTCTCTGGAACAGGTCAAAACGGCCGATGTTGTCATCACCAATCCCACTCATCTGGCTATTGCTCTGAAATATGATCGCAGCATCATGCCGGCACCTAAAGTCGTATGCAAAGCCCAGGGCGACATGGTGATTCAGGTAAAAAAACTGGCTGCCCGGCATCAGGTGCCTCTGATAGAAAACAAAGTGTTCGCACGGGCCTTGTTTGCCACCTGTGATTTGAACAAATGGATTGAGCGCGAGCATTTCCCGGTCGCAGCACAAATATTTCGAGAGCTGTATCGCAGCAGGGCGGCCGTCTGATGTTGACAAAAAGTCTCTTACATAACAGCAGTGAACTCGTCATGACCGGGTTTGCCGCAGGCATTCTGCTGATTTTATTCGTACCGATTCCGTCCGCTGTTCTGGATCTGCTGTTGATTGCCAATTTCAGCTGGGCGCTTACGATTCTGCTGCTGGCCTTTTATACCGACAAGCCTTTGGATTTTTCAACATTTCCTGCTTTATTGCTGATATCCACCCTCTTCCGCCTCGCCCTGAATGTGTCGGCCACCCGTTTGATTTTATCGGACGCTCATGCCGGTCAGGTGATTGGCGCGATAGGTCAGTACGTCATTCATGATAATTACGTCATGGGCCTGGTCGTATTTTTGATCCTGATTATTGTTCAATACGTAGTTGTCACCAATGGTGCCCAAAGGGTTGCTGAGGTCGCTGCACGTTTCACATTAGACAGTATGCCCGGTAAACAAATGAGCATTGATGCCGATTTGAATATGGGGCTGGTGTCGCAGGACGAAGCAAGGCTGAGGCGCTCGCAGATAGAAAAAGAGGCTAATTTTTACGGCGCCATGGATGGTGCCAGTAAATTCGTTAAGGGTGATGCCATAGCCGGGATCCTGATTGTTTTGGTGGATCTGATTGGTGGCTTTGCCATTGGCATGGCACAAAAAGGGATGAGCCTGAGCGAATCACTGCATACCTACTCTCTGTTGACGGTGGGCGATGGGCTGATCACTCAGATTCCAGCACTGACGATTGCCATGGCAACCGGTATTATCGTGACCCGTGCCGCTACGGATGCGCAACTGGGCAACGAAGTAGCGAAACAGGTCAGCTCCTACCCCAAAAGTCTGCTCATGGTCTGTCTGTGTCTGCTGGCCCTGCTGTTCCTGAAAGGCATTCCGGCAATGCCTGTCCTGTTGGTTCTGTCTCTGTTTGCAACAGCCGCGTGGTATGCGCTGCGTACCAAAAAACAGGACGAAGCCACCCCCGATCGCAGCGAGGAATCCCTGTACGAGCAGATTCGCATTTACCCTGTTGAAATTCAGTTAAACCCGGATTTATATCATGAACTGTCTGCGCATGAAGCAGAGATTCTGCTCTGTATTCAGCAGATGCGTGAAAACATTGCCTTCGATTCAGGCTTCGTTATTCCTGAGGTGAAGCTGCGTGCAGAAGCAAAATTGAAATACCCGTTTTATGCCATTGTGATCCAGGGAAATGAACAGGGGGTCAGCCAGCTTCACATGGATAAAATACTGGCCATCGCAGGAACTCAGGTTGCGCATCAGGACAACGTGATAGCACCAGGCGTGGACATGCCGGAACCTGTTTACGGCCTTCCTGCCCGCTGGGTCGCTCGTGAGCAGAGTCTGTCACTGTCAAACGCCGGCTTTACGCTGCGTGAACCGGTCAAAATACTGGCCAACCACCTTAACCAGGTCGTGCAGGATAATCTGGCGGATCTGTTGAGCCGTAACGAAACCGAAACTCTGTTGAGTCAGCCTGCAGTTCGTAATCTGCATGATGAGCTGATTCCTGTTTTATTGCCCTTTGGGCATGTACAGCGGATTTTGCAGAATCTGCTGCAGGAAAGAGTATCCATCCGTTATTTGTCCATCATTCTGGAAACGCTGCTGGAGCATGGAAAAATGGTGACGGATCCCGTTCAGCTCACGGAACTGGTTCGCGCACGTCTGGCGACCCCCATTTGTCAGAAACTCCTCTCCAGCCAGAACACCCTGCCCGTCCTGACGCTGGCTGGCGCGCTGGAGCAAAAGCTGAGTCAGAGCCTGAGCAATAACCAGTTTGCACTGGAACCGGGATTGACGGAGGGCTTTATCCACTCACTGGCTAATCAGGTAGAAAAAATGATAAGCGAAAGAATCCGCCCTGTGTTGCTGTGCCCGTCGTTGTTAAGACGGCAAATCAGGCAGCTGACGCAGCGTGTCATTCCTCAGTTAACGGTACTGGGAATGAACGAAATTCCAATCAATATCCACGTTGAATCGTATGCCGTCGTTAATAAGGAATAGACATGTTAGATGCCATCACCGCCAGTCAGGTTGCCATGCTTCAGGATCAGCTGCGCCTGCAATCCATCAGTCAGAATGTCAGCAACATGCAGACACCCGGCTATAAACGCGAACTGCTGGATGTCGGCAGCTTTGATGATCAGATCCAGGCACAAATGGCCACGGTCAGTCAGCAAATGCACCTGTCCACTCAACATACTCAGGGCGTTCTGTCAGCCAGTGAAAACCCTGCCGAGCTCGCACTGACAGGCGATGGTTATTTCGAAGTTCAAACCGATGAAGGTGTGTTTTACACGCGTCGCGGTGATTTTCATGTCAACAGTCAAGGCGAGCTGGTGACAGCCAGCAACGCACGTCTGCTTGGCAAAAGCGGGCCGATTCATGTGGATGACAACAGCTATAAAATCGATTCCAGTGGCAACCTGATCATCGACAATCAAAAAACAGACCAGCTGAAGATCGTCAGTTTCGAGCATCCGGATCAACTCTCATATCAGGGAGAAGGCCTGTATTACAGCACAGAAGCACCGCTTTCAGCCGGTATCGAGACCCGGGTTATTCAAGGCTCGCTGGAGCAGTCCAATGTGAAATCCATCGATGAAATGATGGACATGGTAAAAACCTCCCGTCATTTTGAAGCAGCACAACGCGTCATGCGTACCGCTGATAATCTGATGTCGACCGCTATCAATCAGTTAGGAGAAGGAAATGTCTGACGCGCTTGCCATTGCCGCCAGCGGTTTGAAATCGGAAGAATTTTATATCGACCGTATCGCTAATGACCTGGCTAATTTAAACACCAATAACTACAAAGCGGCACGATTGCGCTTTGAGGACGTTTTGTACCAGAACCTCGACGGCAGCAATCCACTGTTTGCTAATCAGGCCAGCGCTAAAATCGGCCTGGGTACGTCGGTGCACAGCAGCTCAAAGGATTTTAGTACCGGACCGTTGAAACCCGGCAGCCTGTGGAGCGACGTAGCTATTAACGGCAAAGGTTTTTTTCAGGTGATGAACAACGACGGCAACCTGCTGTACTCGCGCAATTCCAGCCTGAGCCTTGACAGCGAGCACTATCTGGCTACCAGCGACGGACTTCGCCTGGCCGACAACATCCAGATTCCGGAGGACTTTCTCGACATTACGATAGATAAGAATGGCGATGTATCGGTTGTGATGGCGGATGATACCGAACCGCAGCTGCTCGGCACCATCAAGCTGGCCAGATTTATCAATCCGGACGAACTGAACCCTCTGGGAGCCGGAATATACAGCAGCACTGACCAGGCCGGGGAGGCCATGATTGATAGTCCTGGCAGCAGTGGCATGGGCGAGCTGCTGCAGAAACAAATCGAAGGATCCAACGTAGACATGGTGAGCTCGCTGATGCAGCTCACTATGGCACAGCGTGTATACCAATTAAACGCCAAGGCCGTACAGATTGCGGATGAACTGGAAAAGCTGACCAATGAACTACGTGATTAACATTCTGCTGCCAGCTCTGCTGATGATGAGCAGCGTATGCCCTGCAGCTACAGTTTTGCGTTTCCAATCGCATATCACCCCAGACGCCAGTCGTTTAGGTGATCTGCTGCTGATGAAACCCAACAGGGCGGACTGGTCTGCTCTGCCTTTAAAGAGTCATCCCGCTCCGGGCGAATACCTGAGCCAGGATCGTATCGTGGCCTGGATGACAGACACACTTGGCCCGGTGGATATTGTCTGGGCAGGCAAAAAATCCATACGCGTCAATAAATGTGTTTCACAGGTGCTTGCGGGGCAGCGAGTACGCATCCATGTGCTGCAAAACCGCATTAATCTTTCCATGGAGGCTATCGCGTTGATGGATGGCTGCCGCGGACAGCGCATCAAGGTAAAAATCCCACAGACTCACCAGCGCTTTCTTGTGGAGGTCATGGGTGACGGGCAGGCGGAGGTGATCGCATGAGAAAAGTCATCCCGATACTGGCAGCCTGGATTCTGCTCAGTCCAGTGGCATGGAGTATCAATCTATTCGACGAAATAATCTACCATCCCCTGATTGCAGACCGCCGCGCGTATTTACCCGGTGATGTACTGACCGTCATTGTGGTGGAAACGTCCAATGCGCAGACAGGCGCGGATCTGGCCTCCAGCAAAGACATCAAAACCACCCTGAGCGTCAATTACAATAAAGACCAGCACGAAGTGGGTTTTGGTCTGCATGGCAAGGGTCAGGTTAACGCCAAAACCGGCCGCAATGGCCGAATCAAGGCGTCGTTAACCGTGCGCGTCAAGGATATTCTGCCGAATGGTACTTACCTGATTGAAGGCCGGCAAATGATTCAAATCAATGGCGAGCTGCAAAGCATTACGCTGGGTGGTCTGGTTCGTCAGGAAGACATCAGCCCGCAGAATACGGTGCTTTCTACGCGTATTGCCGATGCCCAGATTACCTACACCGGTGATGGTTCGGTGTCTAACTCCCAGCGCCGTAATTACATCTACAAGGTTCTGTCATTTATGGGGCTGCTCTGATGAATCAACCAAAAACATACGTTCTGATACTTGCTCTGCTGACCAGTCTGCTCTCGTCTGCCGCTCATCCGGCGGTACGTCTGAAATCGATTGCCCGCCTGTCAGGTCTGCAGGAAAACCCACTCACGGGCTATGGTCTGGTAATTGGCCTGGCTGGATCGGGAGATTCGAGGCGCAGCAAGGATACCACCCAGTCAATATCCAATCTGCTGCAGGGGTTTGGCATCAATGTCAGCCCAAACGACGTGAACAGCCGTAACTCAGCGACAGTCATCATCACCACCAGCCTGCCCGCTCACGCTCATCAGGGCGACAAACTGGATATTAACGTGGCCTCTCTCGGTGACGCCAAAAGTCTGCTCGGTGGCACCCTGCTGGCGACGCCATTGAAAGGCCCGGATAACCATATCTACGCGCTGGCTCAGGGGCCGCTTTCCATTGGTGGCTTCAAATACGATTCGTTTGGCAATGTGGTACAGAAAAATCACCCAACAGCTGGAATCATCCCGGATGGTGCCGTGGTTGAAAAAACGCTCTATAACGACGTCATCGAAAAAACCGGTGATTTGCATGTCATTTTAAACCGCCCGGATTACACAACAGCCGATCATGTCGAGCAGGCTCTGAACAAACGTTTTGGCCCCAGCGTGGCCATGGCGCGCAGCGCTCAGGATATCGAGGTTCATCCGCCCCGCGAAGCAAGGCAGCATTTTATACGCTTCATCAGCGATCTGGAAAATGTGACGATTACCACCGACAGTCTGCCCACCGTGGTTGTCAACGAACGCACCGGGGTAGTGGTTGCCGGAGCCGACGTCAAAATTGACGCAGTCACTATTTCACACGGCAACCTGCAGATTACCATTGCCAACAGCTACAACGTATCACAACCGACGCTGGTTCGAGATGTAAGCCGGCAGGTACGAACAGTGACCACCCCCGTCACCAGCCTGACCGTAAAAGAACCGGACGCTAATATGCTGCGCCTGAAGGAAGGCTCCAGCATCGAAGATCTGATGGCCGCCTTGAGCAAAATGCGTACCTCTACGCGAGACATGATTGCGATTCTGGAAAGTTTAAAACGCGCCGGAGCCCTGCATGCGGATCTGGTTATTCAGTGAGGATAAAAACATGAGTCAAGACAAGTGCATAGAGTTGGTCAGTCGCGCGCTGGACGCCGCGCTGATGCGGCAAACGGCGATTACCAACAACATCGCCAACGCCAGTACGCCTGGATATCAGAGCATACAGGTTAATTTTGAAGAGCAGTTGAATAGCGCATCGATCAGTGACGTTCGTCCCTTTTATGAGCTGAGCGGGCTTGATTCATCTATCGATGAGCAAATGGCTCTGAGTGTCAAAAATGCCACGCAGTTCCGGGCCCTGATCAAGGGATTAAATCACAGACTGGCCATCATGAAACTGGCTGTACAGGGAAACAACGCATCATGAGTTACGACAGGATTTATGCCATTGCCTCACGCGCAATGAGCATTGAAAAGCTGCGTGTCGATACCGTGGCCAACAACATAGCCAACCAGCACACCGTGCTCAGCGTCGATGGCAGCGGCTATCAGCCGATGCAGGTACTGGCCACAGCAAAACCTTTCGATGCATGGCTGGATAATCCCAGCGACAGCCTGCCCTCGGCTGAGCTGGTGGCGCAAAATCTGCCGCCCAGCAAGGTCTGGCAGCCAGGTCACCCCGCCGCAGACAAACGTGGTTATGTAACTTACCCTGGAATCAGCACGCTGGATGAAATGACCACCCTGCTGCGGGCTTCCCGTGCCTACGAAGCCAGCATTAAGCTCATCAACACCGCACACAGTCTGTATTTACAAAGCCTGAGCATTGGAGAAGAACGATGACGATTGAACCCATCACAACACTCGATCTGAATGCTCCGTTTCTGCCTGTGAACCGGACAGAGAAAACGGCTCCTTCGTTTACGTCCTGGCTGAGTGATGCGATCGCAGACACCAACACGAAACTGCTGACTGCCGATCACAGCCTGGAGCAACTGGCCAGCGGCCAGGCCGTCAGTCTGCACCAAAGCATGCTGACCATGGAAGAGGCAAAGCTGTCTTTTCAGTTTCTGGAACAGGTTCGTAATCGCCTGATGTCTGCTTACCAGGACATCTTAAAGGAGCAAATTTAACATGATGTATCTGCACTCAGGTCTTGACTGGTTCCGACAACAAAGCAGGAATCGTAAAATAAGTCTGCTCAGTGGTCTGCTGATGATAGCGGTCATGAGTCTTCTGTCGGTCTGGTGGGTCTTGTCTCCTGATTACGGGGTATTGTTCAACCAGCTGGACAGCCGTGACGCCAGTCAAATCATCAGCCGCCTCGACGAAGCCGGCATTCCCTACCAGCTGCGTAATCAGGGGCGCGACATTCTGGTCAACAAGGCACAGGTCGATAAAACACGCATCATGTTGATGGGGCATGATCTTTCATTAAATAACAGCATCGGCTTTGAGCTGTTCGACAAAACCGATTTTGGCATGACAGATTTTTCGCAGAAAATAAACTATCAGCGTGCGCTGCAGGGTGAGCTGGAACGAACCATCAACAGTCTGGATGAAGTCAGGCAGGCGCGTGTTCAGCTGGTGATTCCCGAGACGCATCTGTTTCAACAGGAAAGCAATCAGCCACGTGTCGCGGTTACCCTGCACCTGAAGCATCCTCTTGGTCCGCAGCAAATTAAAAGCATCCAGCAGTTAATCAGCGCCAGTGTAGCCAATCTGCCGCTGGCCAACATTGTGATTGTCGATCAAAACGGTAACGGCCTGACAACCAGCGAGGACGACAGCAGCAGTGCTCATTTTGCCGCTAAAAAACGCGTGGAGCGTTATCTTACGGACAAGGTCATGCCAATGCTCAATCGGGTTTTTCCCGAGGGTGATGTGCTGGTTAAAATCGATGCTTCGCTCAATTACGACGAATTGCAGCGTGAACGTGAACAACCTCAGCAAACCGGGCTGATCACGCACGAAAAGGAAACCCAGCATTCGAGCACCAGTAAGAACGATAAAAACCCAGTCAGGCAGGATGTGACGCGTGAAAAAACGTATGAACTGGGCCATGAAAAGGAAAGATTTATCAAGGCCAGCGGCAGCATTGAGCGTTTAACCATCAGTGTTGTGCTGCCCAGAAATACCGATGAGGCAACCCGGCAACAGATTGAGCGCCTGGTCAAATCGGTGGTTGGCTTTAACGAACAGCGTGGCGACAGCATCAGCCTGGAAGCCTTAATCGTCAGGCCGACAGATGATTTTGTACCGACAGCCGGTGTCAATCCGCCACAATCTGAGAAACAAATGACGCCCCTCTTTCATCTGGGACTGCCTGTTTTTCTGCTCCTCCCGGTGGCCTATGCCATGAATCGACGCGCCCGCCTGAAACGCCGGCAGCAACTGTTAATTGAATTAAACCAATGGCTGATTGAACATGTTTAACGATTTAAAACGGCTTTTGCTGCAAATTGCCCGCCTGCCAAAGAGCGATCAGCGCTGGATTCTCAATCAGTTGTCAGCCGAGCAACATGCGCAGCTGCAATCGCATCAGGGTATGGCATGGCTGAATGAGGCGCAGCGATTTAAAACACTGCCTGTTCCAAAGACCACGGCTCCAGTGGCTCAGGAACACACGCTGCCAGCCTTCGCACAGACCTTGTTACTGGAAGCACCGCTGTTCGCCGCCATCGTGCTCGATCAGGGTGCGTTCCCGTGGCAATCGCAATTGCTGCAGAACAACGATCAGGATGGCGCGATTCGCCAGGCTCTCGATGCGCTGGTACCCGACATCAAGGAGCCGGTCAAAAAAGCCGTGTTTGAAGAGTGGAGGCAACAACTGCCCTTTGAGCATTTGCTGGAGCACCCTCATGGCTGAGATCTTAAAACAGGTTCATATCAGTGACGCGATACATTATCTGGGGCAATCGCATCCCATTCCCGTGAACGATACCCAAGAAGCCAGCGTTTCAGGCGAAGACGATCATTCGGCTCTTCTGGAAAAATATCGTCAACAGGGATTCATTCAGGGACAGGAACAGGCCCGCCGGGAAATGGCGGAGCACATCACCCGCCTGCATGCCCTCTTAGCCAGTATTCCTCAGGCTGTCTGTGATAACCGGAAGCAAATGGCCAGTGAAATCGCGGACATCGTATTCAGCATTGTGCAACCCCTGTTTATTCATCAGCAACAGGATCCAGACAGTCTGAGCCGGCGAATTGAACAAAGCATCCAGCTGCTTAACAGCAGACACAATCTGGAGTTATCTCTGCATCCCGATGACATACAGGCCTTAAAACAAGGGGAACTAAACCTTGATTTACAGGGATGTAAAAATCTGAAAATCGTCAGCGATGACAGTCTGCACCTGGGCGGCTGTCTTATCAAAAGCGAGCATGGCTTATTTGACGCAGGTCTGGAGCGTCAGATTGATAATTTAAAGCAGGTACTGCTGCGCATTAAAAACGGGGAGCGTCACGATGAGCTGGGCTGACACATTGCAGGTCGTTGAGCGACTTGGCAGCATTGAACAAAGCATCGGTCTCAGGCTCACAGCCAGTGGTCCGCCGCAGGCATTTATTGGCGAGCTGTGTGAGATATTAAACACACAGAATCAGATCGTCATGCAGGCTGAGGTAACAGGCTTTAACAAAGGTCAGGTTTTTTTAATGCCCATGGCCTCAAAACCTGTCAGCGCGGGTTTTAAAGTGCGCGCTACTGGTCGCGGAATGAGTGTGTCCGTTGGGGAACAGCTGTGCGGCAGAATTATTGATGCGACTGGAAATCCTCTGGATGATCTCGGTCGAATAACAACGCAGGCACGCGTCAGTCTGCACAGCGGCAAATGCAATCCCCTGAGTCGGCAGCGTATCGATGAGCGCCTGTCTACCGGAATTCACGCCATTGACTGCCTGCTGCCCATTGGCAAGGGACAGCGTGTCGGTCTGTTTGCCGGCAGCGGCGTCGGAAAATCGGTTCTCCTGGGCATGATGACCCGTCATATGAACAGCGACATCAACGTCATTGCACTGATTGGCGAACGTGGCCGCGAAGTGCAGGATTTTATTCATAACCACCTCGATGCTGACACGTTGAAAAAATCCATTGTGGTTGTGGCCTGCAGCGATGACTTTGCTCTGATGCGCAGACAGGCAGCCTATACCGCTACGGCCATTGCCGAATATTTCTGCAGCCAGGGAAAGGACGTCATGTTGTTTATGGACTCGGTTACCCGCTTTGCCATGGCACAGCGGGAAATCGGCCTCAGTGTAGGCGAACCGCCAACCGCACGCGGCTACACCCCCTCGGTGTTTTCTCTGCTGCCCGGGCTTGTCGAACGTGCGGGCAACTTTAGCGGCAAAGGCAGTATCACCGCCTTGTATACCGTGCTGGTCGAAGGAGACGACTTCAACGAACCCATAGCCGACACCATGCGCTCGCTGCTGGATGGTCATATTATTCTGACACGCGAACTGGCACAACGGGGGCATTATCCGGCCATCGACGTGCTGCAGAGCGTGTCGCGTTTGTCGAATCAGCTGGTGAGCGCAGACGAGCAGGAACTGATGCGGGAATTGATGGCTCTGCTGAGCCTGTACCGGCAAAACAGGGATTTAATTGAACTGGGGGCCTGGAAATCCGGTCAAAATCCCAGACTCGACTTTGCCGTGCAGCGCATCGATGCCTTGAACCAGGTCTTAAGACAATCCATAAGCGAAAGCCAGTCAAGGGATGAGCTGCTGGCGCGTGTACGGGAGATTATGCAATGAGCAAAACCATCCGCGCGTTAATGACGAAAATACAATGGCAGATCAGCGGAGAGCAGCAACGGCTTGAACAGCTCGTCACGGAGAAAAAAGCGCTTCAGCTGCAGTTGAACGATTCGCGCGCACGAACAGAACAGGCCTGCGCCCAGCCCGCCCGCCTGTTACCTGAGCAGGAGATGGCCCGCCTGAATTTTATGATGAATCAACAGCCGCAACAGGCCCGCCTGCAAAGTCAGATAGAGGAACGGCAGGTGCATCACAGGCAGATAACAGAAAAAATACGTCGTTTGAATATGGAGTTACACCTGCTGGAAACCTATCAGGAAAAACAAAGCGCTAAGGCAAGGCAAAGCCGCCTTAATGCCGAACAGAATCGCGCAGACGAATGGTGTCTGTTACGGGGTGAGCCGGGATGAAGATCGAGTCCAGCCCATTATCTTTCACAGAACAAAACCCGCAGCAGGCCACTGGACCGGATTTATTTGCAGCGTGGCTGACCGTCAAACATCAGGGAAGCTCAGGGGATGACTATTACAGGCGGCACCAGGAGCAGCTGCAGCAATCGGCTCTGCGATTTGATGCCCGCCCCGCTTCAGTAAGCCAGCCAGTGAGCCCCGGACAGCCCGTTCGACAACCTTCGTCGGAAGAGCCTGATTTATCCGGGCAGGAACAGAGCGCTGGCAGGCTCAGGATGGTATCGGCATATCAGGCTGACTATTCCTGCCTGCCACGACAGCCATTATCCAGCAGCGATCGCCAGTCTTTACTGCAGATGCTTAAAGATAACACCGGCATCGCACTTTCTTTTGCCAACAGCCCTCCGGAGCGGGCGTCGGGCGAAGCTCAGGCAGCTCACACTCCGGGTGCTGGCACAGTAAGCCGCAACCCTCATTCATCACATCAACTGTTTGTGGACGATAGACAGGTCGAATTGAGTTTAAACACCAGAGAGCTAAGACCAAACGAAGTCCGGGAGCTGAAAAAACAGATTCTTCAATGGATAAGACATAAAGGATACACCCTGACCCGATTAATCATTAATGGAGTAACACAATGAGCGAAGCCGTTTCCGGCGTCAGCCAGACAGACTACATGAAACTGTTCATGCAGGAACTGACCTATCAGGATCCCTTAAAACCCATAGACAACCGTGAGTTTATGGCCCAGATGGCGCAGTTCACCGCCCTGCAGGAGGCACAGCAGAGCACCGAGTATATCGGTCGCCTGCTGGGAACAACCATAGGCAATCAAAGCCTGATGCTCCTGGGAAAACACGTAAAATTCGCAGACAGCAGCGAACCATTCGAGGTTAAGGGCGTGTCCTTTGCCGGCGAAGGCGGCGCCAAACTGATTCTGGCGTCGAAAGGTCAGTCCATCACCCGGAAGCTGGATGACATTATTGAAGCATCACTATAAGGAAAGGAATATGAGTTCAACCTATTACACGAGTTTAAGCGGCATGATGGCCGCCAGCTATGGCCTGCAAAACACCTCGAATAACATAGCCAATATGCATACCGCTGGCTACAAACGCAACGATGTTTTCTATTCATCGCTGGGTAACGGCAATGGTCAGAACGGCCTTGGTTCTGGTGTTTACGTGGGCGGTCAAAGCACAAATTTTTCCACTGGCAGCTATCTGGATTCAGCCAGCCCCTCAGACCTGGCGATTATTGGCAACGGCTTCTTTGTGGTGAAGATGAAAAACGGCGAATACCTGTATACCCGCTCGGGAGAGTTTGGTTTCAATGACGATGGCTGGATGATAGACAGACACAGTGGTGGCCTGGTACAGGGGTATAACAAACAGGGTGAACTGGCGCCGATCAGCCAGTCTGGGCCGAAAATCAGTGCTGGCAAGGCAAGCGGTCTGATAGAGTTGAAAGGAGAGTTTATTCTAAAGGAATTAGATGCCAGCCAACAACACGATAAAGACAAATATATGCCCGTCAGCTTTGACGTCACCGTATATGATGAGTCGGGAAAGGCTAAAACCATCACCCTGGAGTTTAAGGCAGAAGATTTAGACCTTGGCGCGGGCATCCCGCCACCTAATCAAAAGGGGTTGCGCTGGGTGCTCAAATCAGCTTCCTGTAAGGAAGGGAGCCCTGTGAATTTTAGTGAGGAAAGCATAAAATTTGAATCATATACCAACTCAACGAGTGTGTATGAAAGCGCCGTCACTATTACCCTGAACGGAACTCAAAAAATAAAACTGAAATTTTCAGACAAAGGTGATGACGCGTCTTCATCCGTTCGGCTCTACGAATATTCTCAAATCGATCATTCCAGCTCAAAAATAGAAGTCAAAAAACAAGACGGCTACGCTGTCGGTAGACAAATTGGCGCATCTTTTGATGACAACGGGCTGATTTCCTACAGCTACGACAACGGCCAGAGCATCGAAGGCCTGCATGTGGCTCTGGCCGGTTTTGATGATCTGGCTCATACCCTCGTACGCACACCAGATGGCCTGTTTCGTGCCCGCCACGATCATGGACAGTTTATCAGTCGACCCAATAAACAGGGTCTGGGTGCCATACAGACAAAAAAACTGGAAGCCGCCAACGTCGATTCCACCACCGAATTCGCCAATATCGTGGTGCTGCAGCGAATGTTTCAGGCCTGTTCGCAAATCATGGACATTGATAAACAACTACTGGAAGAGATCGAGAAAAAATGATAACCGCGTTCAAACCTTTCCGCCTGATCAACGATCAGGAAATCGCCTGTCTACAGGAGCGGCTTGCCGCCCGCCTGCAAAACTGGAACAAAGAGCACGCGCTGTTTCCCTTATCCAGTGACCTGCAGCGCAGCCCTGTTACGCCTCTGGGCTCTACTGCCATGCAGGCAATCTGCGACACCAGTCACTACCCGCTGGCGCTGATGATAAACACGGACTTAAGTGCCGTGAAATACAGTCTGTTTGCCGATGTCTCCTCGTCCTTTGAACGAATCAGTCATGGTTTGTTTATAAAGCTTATAGGGGAGCTGCTGGAAACACCGGTGCTGCCTGCACCACAGTATTCAGTAGAACCGGCAGACTGGTTTTACAAGGGTTCGGCATCGCTGTGCCTCGTGTTGTCAACCGGGCAGTACCGCATCGAACTGTATCTGCACCCGCAATGGGTTTTGAGTGCCTTGTCGGTCAGGGCTGGCAAAAAGCCTCGCCTGGGTGTTCTGGACGACGCATTGCAGTCTCTGTCAGTAAGCTGCCAGGTTGAACTGCTGCCGATGAGCCTGTCCCTCGACGATCTGCTGAACCTGCAGGTTGGCGATGTGCTGAGTACCGATCATCCACTTGACAAACCTTTGTCGCTTGTCTGCCAGAACCAGGGCATTTGTCTTGTCCGGGCTGGAGCAGATGGCATTTCCAAAACCATTCAAATTGAGAGTTCATTATGACTATTACTGTAAAAAAAATAGCCCTTGCGGAACAGCCTGATCGTCGCGCTGACAACCTGGCATGCGAAAACAGCCTCGGCCTGATTGGCTCGGTTCCGGTAAACTGCATGGTGCGCATCGGCACTCTGAGCCTTACTGTTGCCGCTCTGCGTCAATTGAAGCTGGGTCAGACCCTGTCTCTGGAGCAGAGCAGCAGCGAGCCGGTTGAAATTCTGCTGAACGATCAGGTTATCGCGCATGGCGATCTGATGACCTGTGATGACAGATTTGCCATTCAGATTACCGGACTTTGCTCATGAAGCGCTGGTTTTCTGCCTGTTTCATAACCGCGTTAAGCGGCATGGCCATGGCCGGCGATCAGCTGCTGTTCAAACAGAACCTGGCGCCAAAAATCAGCTGGATGAACTACGTCGTGGTCTTGCTGCTGCTGATAATAGGCGCCGTCGTGATTGCCAGGAAAATGAAACCCGTGGCATCAGGCAAATCCGCCTGCCAGGTAGTGGAGAAAAAATACCTGGGCAATAAAACGGTGATTTACGTCCTGAACTATCACAATCAACAGTTTTTGCTGGCAGACAACCAGCAGGCACTGACGCTTTACCCACTGACAGGCGGACCGCACAATGAACACGACTAGAGGGATTGTTGCGCTCGTATTACTGTTCTCTGCAGGCGTCAGTCTCGCCGCAGATAACAGCCTGTTCGGAGCGATTCAGTTTGACGAGAACAATGTCTCCCCTGCTTTGCAGGCCTTTGCCTTATTAACAGTATTGAGCCTGGCACCTGGTATTCTCATCATGCTTACGTCGTTTACGCGCATTGTGGTGGTTTTGTCGATGTTGCGGAATGCGCTGGGATTACAGCAGACTCCGCCCAACACGGTGCTCATAAGCCTTGCCCTTTTCCTTACCCTGTTTACCATGATGCCGGTGGCAAAACAGATCTACACTGAAGCCTGGCAACCGTTGCAGGCTAAAACCATGGGCAGTGAACAGGCCCTTGAGCGTGCCGCCGGTCCTCTTCGCCAGTTTATGCTGAAGCAGACGCGGGAAAAGGATCTGCAACTGGTATTGCAGCTGGCCAGAGAGCCGCTGCCCAGCCGCGCTGATGACGTCAGATTTTATCAGCTGATGCCGGCCTTTTTACTCAGCGAACTGCAAACGGCCTTTCAGATTGGGTTTATGATTTTTCTACCCTTTTTGCTCGTAGATTTGATAGTATCGGGTATTTTAATGACCATGGGTATGATGATGATGCCACCCATGACCATTTCGCTGCCCATAAAAATTTTATTATTTGTACTGATAGATGGTTTCGACCTGGTTGTACAGGCACTGGTAACCAGCTTTCATTAAGAGGACTAAGTATGACACTTATTGAGATTGAGGCAAAACTTCAGCGTTACCTTCAGTTTCTGGCTCAGGACGAAAACAACCCGACTCTGCTCAAAAATATCAGCCTGTGCTATCGCCAGTTGTCCAAACCAGAACAGGCCCAGCTGTATCTTACCCGTGCCAAAATACAGGCCGGCAAGGACTTCTGGACCGAGCAGGGGCTGTTGTACCTGGATGCGGGTAATATTCTGCTTGCTAAAGAAGCACTGACCAACGCCCTGTCTGAAGAGGATACCCCCATAAGCCGTTATCAGCTGGCTTTTTGTCTGTTCCTTAATCAGGAGCATGAATCAGCGCTTGCCCTGCTGGAAAGTCTGGGTAACAACAGCAATCTTTACGAATCGGACTTCTTAAAAGCGAGGCTTTACCATTGTCTGAAACGACCTTATGAAGCCCGTTTACTACTGGAAGACTTATTCCGACGCGATGCGTCGCACGCGGATGTCTGTGGTCTGCTCGCGCTGATGAGTTTTGATGAGAATAATATGGATGAGGCAGAACTCTTCAGCCGTAAATGCCTTGAAGCCAACCCTCGCCATTACGAAGGCCGCCTGGTGAATCTGTTACTGAGTGTATTGAAAAATGAAGCCGGGGTTCGCGAAATTAATGACATGCTGGATGAACGACCTGGTGAATGCCGTCTGTGGTTTGCGCTGGGTATGGCTGAAATGCAGAATCTGAACATGAGCAATGCCGCATTTGCCTTTAAGCAGACGACAACCTTATGGCCGCAGGCCTATGATTGCTGGATCAGCCTGGCCTGGTGTCAGCTGTTTCAGAATGACGTGGATGATGCTGAACATTCATACCAGCAGGCTATGGCTGCTGATCCTGAGCAGGCGGAAGCACTGGCTGGTATGGCGCTGGTTTATGCTCTGCGCAAAAATACGGCTATGGCGAATCAGTGGCTGATGAAATCAAAGGCCATGGGCGGCAACTGCTTTCTGGCAGCGATAACGGAGATTATCATGGCCAATGAGCACAGTGCAGATTTAGCCGCAGATCGCCTGATGAAAGCCTTGCCGGGTCTTGAGAATCAGATGGATGACCTGTTGAATCAGGTGGAAAAGATACAGACCGGCAAAAATACGGTACATTGATTCCGGTGTTTCCCGGAACCTTAGCCCGGATTAGGCAAAGCCGTAATCCGGGACTTTGCGGCCAGGCGCAAGCAAGGCAGTATGACCATCACAAACTTGCCAAACAACCAGAATATCGACTATCCTTTACACATATAAATCATGTTCAACACAGTGTCCCATCGAGGAAAATCAAGTATTTATGTCTCCGATTAAATTAACCCGTAAAACCATCCAGGCTCGAAACAGCAGGCAGGCCGACTATTTAAAAAGCATCGACGAGAAAGACATCGTGTTCGCCGTTGGCCCGGCCGGAACCGGCAAAACCTACCTCGCCGTTACCAAGGCTCTGGAATGTTTTGAAAAAGGCGAAGTACAGCGTCTGGTCTTTGTCAGACCTGCGGTGGAGGCAGGAGAAAAGCTTGGCTTTCTTCCGGGAGACCTAGTGGAAAAAGTGCTCCCTTACCTGCGGCCAATCTACGATGCGCTCTATGAAATGGTTGGGTTTAAAGAAGCACAAAAACTGATTCAAAGCGATGTGATAGAAATCCTTCCTCTAGCCTTTATGCGCGGTCGAACACTGAATGAAGCGTTCATTATTCTCGATGAAGCGCAAAACACCAGCGTGCCACAAATGAAAATGTTCCTGACCCGTATGGGTTTTGGCTCCAAAGTGGTTGTTACCGGTGACATGACCCAGGTTGATTTGCCCAGAGGCACGCAGTCCGGCCTTGAGCACGCCATCAAAATCCTGGCCAGCCTCGACCGCATCAGCATCCACAGCTTCACCAGCCGTGAAGTGGTTCGCCATCCACTTATCACGCAGATTGTTGATTGCTACGACAGCCCGAGCACGGACAGGAGGAGCAAATGAAGCATGTGATTGATATACAGATAGCCTGTAATAATCCACCGCCCGTATCGGAGTCTGACCTCAGTGCCTGGATAAGCGCCGTCCTTGATGAACACGGCAGCGAACGCGAACTGACGCTGCGTCTGGTTAACAGCGACGAGATCAGCGAGCTGAATAAAACCTATCGAAAAAAAGACGGACCAACCAACGTGCTGGCCTTCCCGAGCAGTCTGCCTGAACATATCAGTCTTGACCATGCCTTTCTTGGGGATATCATCGTTTGTCCAGAGGTGCTGGCAACGGAGTCGGTGGAGCAGCAGATTCCCCTGAATGCGCACTGGGCCCATATCATCATCCATGGCACCCTGCATTTGCTTGGCTATGATCATTATGAAGAACCTGACATTACCAACATGCAGACCATGGAAACCCGTTTGATGACCCACTTCGGCTTCCCCAATCCCTGGCAACAAGAGGACAATCACCGTGAGTAAAGACGACGATGGCGGCTCGTCCTGGTTTTCGAGCCTGAAACATTTCCTGCATGTGGAACCACAGAATAGAGAGGAACTGATTACATTGCTACGGGATGCCCAGTCCCGCTCACTGATTGATTCCGAAACGCTGGGCATGATTGAAGGCGTGATTCAGTTTGCGCAAATGCGGGTTCGCGACATCATGCTGCCTAAAAATCAAATGACCTGTCTCTCGGTCAATGACAGTCTCGCCCAGGTCATTGAAACGGTCAGTGCTTCTGGTCATTCACGTTTTCCGGTGACCGGTAACAACAAGGATGAAGTGATAGGCATCCTGCACGCCAAGGATCTGCTGCGTTTTCAGGACGCCCGCGATGATGACTTTGATCTGGACGACATCGTGCGCTCTGCCACGTTCGTACCCGAAAGCAAGCGCCTGGATTTACTGCTCAGCGAGTTTCGCAGCAACCGCAACCACATGGCGCTGGTAGTTGACGAATACGGCGCTGTCAGCGGATTTGTGACCATCGAAGATATCATTGAACAGATCATTGGCGACATTGAAGATGAGTTTGACGTCGATGAAGAGGCCTACATCAAGGAACATCTTGATTCGCATTACATTGTAAAATCTCATACCCCTATTGAAGAATTTAACGAGCAGCTGAACGCCTCGTTTTCTGACGACAACTACGACACCATCGGCGGGATCGTGATGGCCGGCTTTGGATATTTACCAAAACGTGGCGAGGTAATCACGATTAACGGATTTGAATTTAAAATCATAAACGCTGATGCCAGGCGCATAAAGCTGTTAAGCTGTATAGACAAACGCGACAGAGGGACGTGATGCCATGAACCACAGTATTCTGATTGTAGATGACGACACCGAACTGACCGAGCTGCTGACGCAATACCTCGAACCAGAAGGTTTTGTTGTGGTCTGCGCTCACGATGGTGAAAGCGCTGTCAAAAAAGCACTGAATCAGGTATTTGACGCCATTGTGCTCGATGTGATGCTGCCCAGGCTGAATGGCTTTGAAGTGCTGAAGGCCATCCGCGAACATTTACAGACACCGGTGCTGATGCTGACCGCCCGTGGTGACGACATCGACCGGATTGTCGGTCTGGAAATTGGCGCTGATGATTACCTGCCCAAGCCCTGCAATCCACGCGAGCTGGTAGCCCGTCTACGCGCCATTTTAAGACGCACGCAGAAAATTCCGGCCCAGCGCCCTGTCATTGAACATCACAACATCCTGGTGGATTGCTCCAAGCGCATCGCCATGCAAAACGGCAAGGCCATGGATCTGACCAATGCCGAATTCAATATTCTCGAAATGCTGATTAAATCGCCTGGTCAGGCCTACTCCAAAGAAGAACTGACCGAATACGCACTGGGACGAAAATACACAGCCTACGACCGCAGTATTGACGTACATATCAGCAATCTGCGTAACAAACTGGGTAATAATCAGCACGGTGAACCGCTGGTCAAAACCGTGAGGGGCTTTGGATACATGATTGATGCGTAGCCTGTACTGGAAGATTTTCCTGTCCTTCTGGCTGGCTACTATCCTGATTATCTTTACCACCGCCTGGGTAACCAGTGAAATAGCGCAGAAATCATCCATCCCGGTGCGTGAGCAGGTATTTATGGACAGCTATGCCAATGCGGCCGTGGCTACCTTCGAATCCGGACAGCACGACGCATTGAAAAGATGGCTGGAACAGACCGGCGAAGCAAAGAAAATGACCTTGTTTCTGCTGTGCAGCACGGGTGAAATCATCAGTAATCACCCAGCTCCGACCGAAGTCAAACGCATTGCGGCTGACCTTGCCAGTGAGGAGCTGGACGTAGGCATGCTGAAGTTTGGCAACCTCGTTGTCAGTCACGAAATACTGTCCACCAGCGGCAAAGCCTATCGTCTGGCCGCGGTCAGTGAAAAACCCCTGTCTCACTTTGTTATCATTCCCTGGGCGGGGCTGACCATCCGGTTGACCATCGCCATCGTCATCAGTGGTTTGATTTGTTATCTGCTGTCCATCTACCTGACCAAGCCCCTGCGTTCCCTGAGACTGGCGGCCAGATCCATCGCTACCGGAAAACTGAACACGCGGGTGGGATCCTTTAAAGGCCATAACCGCGATGAAATTGCGGATCTGAGCAGTGAATTTGACCGCATGGCCGAGCAGCTGGAGGCGCTGGTTCACTCAAAAGAGCGTTTGCTGCAGGACATTTCTCATGAGCTGCGCTCCCCGCTTGCCCGTCTGCACATCGCTCTGGAGCTGGGACGCAAGAAGGCAGATAAGCTGGCTGAAACAGAGTTTAACCGCATGGAAACCGAATGCCTGCGTTTAAATACACTGATTGGGGAAATTCTTGAATTTGCGCGTCTGGATAAATCAGCAGACGAATTAAACAAAACCAGCTTCGATCTGACGGAGCTCCTGCTTCATATCTGCGAGGATGCCAATTTCGAATCGGGAACGGAAAGCCCTCACGTCACCATGGTACCAACTCAGGCCAGACCTGTCTTTGCTGATAAACGATTGATTCACCGGGCAATAGAAAACATCGTCCGCAATGCCTTGCGTTACTCCCCGCCTGATAAGCCCGTGCGCCTTAGCATCAGTTCTGATATGGAGCACTCTCGCCTCAATATTGATATTGAAGACGAAGGCCCTGGCGTACCTGAGGACCAGCTGACAACTATTTTTAATCCTTTTTATCGTGTTGATCCTTCACGTGAGAAAAAAACTGGCGGGTATGGGCTGGGATTGTCGATTGCTGAAAAGGCGATTCATTTGCATCAGGGTGAGATTGTGGCGAGTAATCTGCCCGGCGGCGGATTTCGGGTCAGGATCTGTCTTCCTGTATAGACCGGACAGGCTGACTAGCACGCCGTTCTGACAATACTCAGGCGACCACTCGATGACAAGGTCAGCGTACGTGCATTATTGCCTGTGCAGGCCGCAGCGGTAATTGTCATGGTGAACGTACCTGTACTGGTGAATCCCGAGCCATCAAAGCTGACCAGACCACTGCTGGCCGTTATATTCACATTCGTCGGCGCGGCTTCGTTGATTTTGACAAGGTTGTTTGTAGTATCAACCTGATTGTTATTATCTGCATCAACAAATACGATCCAGCCCTGTGTCCATTGCGCCGCGGTGCCGCAGCCTGTTAATGCACTGCTGGCTGCTGAGCAGACCGAAACGCGCACACCTCGCCTGATGGCCTCTATCCGGGCATAGCTGAAGGCAGCCGACAGGCTGTTGGTGAACGTGACCACACGATTATTCTGAATCATGGCGAAATAGGATGGTACGGCTACTGCAAGAAAAACAGCCGCGATCGTCATGGTGATTAAAAATTCTATCAGGGTAAAACCCATGCGTCTGCGCGCCGAGTGAGTTAACATCATGTCAGTCCCATTCATCCTGTTTTGTTTTGATTATAGGTTATTCTCAGTTTTAATACGCCCAATACGGTTAAGCGTAATCGTTCGCTGCTCGCCCCCCTGGCTTATCAGATGAAAACTTCCGCTGGCCCGTGCGTGAGCAGGCTGCGGCGAAAAAACAAGGTAATCTGGTGAAGAAAATCCCTGCCAACGCACCGTTATTCCCGTTTTTCCCCATGCCCACTGGTGCAGAACGGCTTGTTCATCCAGACACTGGTGTGCGGGGTTATCCAGACAAAGAAGCATTCCTGTTGACCAGTCCGCAGGCTTGCCGGAAGGAACCAGCAACACGGAATGGGCAGTCATGATGGCGCTGTTGCGAGCGTAGTGCAGGGCCGCCTGAAGTTCACTGGATAAAACCTGCAGGTGATTTCTTTGCCAGATATGACCGAATGAAACACTCGCCACGGCCAGAGCAGACAGCAGGAGCAGGCAAATCAAAAGCTCAACCAGACTGAATCCCGGTTCAGACTTCATGCCTGGCCAGAGCCTTGAGCTTTTGTAAATTCATAAACGCCGCTTTTTTATCCTTAGGATGTTGAAGCAGATGTTCCGGGTGCAGACAGGTCACACAGGTACCTGCAAACGAGGACGTATCCAGCTCAACACCCGCTAGATTCAATACAGCGCGGGGAGCAGTCAGATCAATCTGTCGCGCCAGCAGCTCCGGATTATCGGACGAGGCAATAAACACATCCGGCTCATCAAAACCAATGCTCTGCAGCATTCGCGATAACAGCAAGGCAGCCTTATCAAAAATGGGCTTTCGGGCAATAACCATCAGCTGGGCGTCTGGATTCCCGCAGGTAGACAGGGCCGTACTCTGATTTAAATGAGCCAGCTCCTTTTCCCTGGCGCTTTGTCTTTCTACCCAGACATCGATACCCATTTGCTGCAGATAGTAAGACGATAACGGATTAGCCATGGCTACTCGGCTCGCAGGCGCCAGGTTGTACCCTGAGCCGTATCTTCCAGCTCGACCCCCATGGTCAAGAGCTCCTGACGAATCTCGTCAGCCCGACTCCATTGCTTATCAGCCCGCGCGCTCAGCCGCTCTGCGATAAGCCGCTCGATAGCTTCTTTTTTACTGTCCTGTACACCGCCCTGCAGAAAATCGGCTGGAGCCTGCTCCAGTATCCCAAGGATGCCGGATAACTGTTTCAGGGTATTAGCCAGCTTCGGTGAGCGTGTCTTATTCAGCTCATGACTCAGCTGGAACAAAACGGATAAGGCTACCGGTGTGTTGAAGTCATCGTTCATGGCGTCGTTAAACTGGCTTACCCAGTGCTCATCCAGTGATTGATCGGCGGAGCAGTCGATGTCTTTGATTGACTGGTAAAGACGGGTCAATGCCTTGTGAGCATTGTTAAAGTTTTCTTCTGAATAATTCAGCGGGCTGCGATAATGACTGCTCAGCAGGAAGTAGCGCACCACTTCGGCCTGATGCTGCTGCAGTACGTCATCTATGGTGAAAAAATTGCCTGTTGATTTGGCCATTTTCTCGCCGTTTATCTGCAGCAGACCTACGTGCATCCAATAATTGGCAAAACAGCTTCCTGTAGCCGCCTCACTCTGCGCGATTTCATTTTCATGATGAGGAAAAAGCAGATCCAGACCACCGCCGTGAATATCAAAATGCTCTCCCAGCTCGTGCATGGCCATGGCAGAGCATTCGATATGCCAGCCGGGACGTCCTTCACCCCAGGGCGAAGGCCAGCTTGGCTCGCCTGGTTTCGCCCGCTTCCACAGAACAAAATCGAGCGGGGATCGCTTTTCGCGCACCACCTCAACACGCGAGCCGGCAACGAGGCTGTCCAGATCACGGTTGGATAGTTTGCCATAGTCCTGAAACTTACTGACTTCAAAACAGACATCGCCATTGTCACTGACGTAGGCAACCTGCTTGTCCAGCAGGCGCGTAATCAGCTTGATAATATGCGGTATGTGCGTGGTGGCGCGAGGCTCTATATCAGGCTTGACCAGATTCAGCGCGCGCGCGTCGTCGTCCATGGTCTGAATATAGTGGCTTGTCAGCTCCTCGATCGAAATGCCCCGCTCGTGTGCACGGGTAATGATTTTGTCGTCGATGTCGGTGATATTACGCACGAAGGTTACATCCCAGGCCTGACTACGCAGAAATCGAACGATGACATCAAAAGCCACCATGGAACGCGCATGCCCGAGATGACAACGATCGTAAACGGTGATACCACAGGCATACAGGCTGATTTTACCTGGTACGAGCGGTTTGAATTCTTCTTTGTTTCGCGTCAGTGAATTATAAATTTGCAGCATGTTCGCCTCTTAACTGATTTTAGCCCAGGTATCCTTTAAGCCAACAATACGATGAAACACCGTAACCCTGTCGTTTTCGCGCTGATTCACACAATAGTAACCCAGGCGTTCAAACTGGAACACCTCATGCAGAGGCTGTGTAGCCAGGGCAGGCTCGCAGAACGCCTGCTGAATCGACATGGATTCGTGATTCAAAAACTGTAAAAAATCTTCCTCGCGACCCGGGTTGGCATCGTTAAACAGGCGGTCATACTGATAAATTGTCATGGGTATGGCCTGATTGGCCGCTACCCAGTGAATCACGCCCTTGACCTTGCGATCAACCGGGTTTTTACCGAGGGTCTCGGGGTCATAGCTGCAGCGCAGCTCCTTTACCCTGCCATTTTCATCATGAATAACAGATGTACAACGAATAACGTAGGCATGACGCAGTCGCACTTCCGTGCCAGGTGCCAGACGAAAATAGCCTTTAACCGGCTCTTCCATAAAATCGCTTTGCTCGATGTAGATTTCCCGTGCAAAGGGCATAGTACGCAGAGGCGCGTCTGGATCCTGCTGGTTGAAGGACACGCTAAGGTTTTCTATCTGATCCTCAGGGTAATTTTCAATAACCAGCTTCAACGGCTCCATCACGCACAGGGCACGTTTGGCGCTTTTATTCAGCTCATCACGAACGCAGGCTTCAAAAATACTCATGTCAATGACCGAATCGCTGCGTGATATGCCAATCTGCTCGCAAAATTCACGAATAGCGGCAGGTGGATACCCGCGTTGACGCATACCACGCAGGGTGGGCAGACGCGGATCGTCCCAGCCAGTGACTACGCCTTTTTCTACCAGCTCGCGCAGCTTGCGCTTGCTGGTGATGGTGTGCGACAGATTCAGACGTGCAAACTCAGTCTGCACAGGCTTTGCCGGCAAAGGCAGGTGTTCAATGAACCAGTCGTACAGAGGTCGATGATCCTGAAACTCAAGGGTACACAGCGAATGGGTGATGTGCTCCAGCGCATCGGATACAGGATGTGCGTAGTCATACATCGGATAGATACACCAGGCGTCGCCGGTGCGCTGATGGTGCGCGTGACGAATACGATACAGCACGGGATCACGCATATTGACGTTGCCCGACTGCATGTCAATGCGCGCACGTAACACGTGCGTGCCATCAGGAAATTCGCCAGCCTTCATGCGGGCAAATAAATCCAGATTTTCCTCAATGGAGCGATTCCGGTATGGGCTGTCGCGACCCGGCTCCTGCAGGGTGCCTCTGTGCGCACGGATTTCTTCCATACTCAGGCTGTCAACGTAGGCTTTACCGTTTTTGATCAGCAGCACAGCGAAATCATACAGCTCCTGATAATAATCAGATGAGTGGGTCATGGCCGACCATTCAAAACCAAGCCAGCGCACGTCGTCGATGATGGCGTTGACGTACTCTTCTTCTTCCTTCGTTGGATTGGTGTCATCAAAGCGCAACAGACATTGCCCTTTAAACTCATTGGCCAGACCAAAGTTCAGACAGATCGATTTGGCATGCCCTACATGCAGATAGCCATTCGGCTCAGGCGGAAAACGGGTAATCACTGATTTGTGCTTGCCGGAGGCCAGCTCGTCTGTGATTAACTGTCTGATAAAATGCGCTCTTTTTTCACTGGTTTCGGTCATAATCTTATCCATTGTCAATTGCCAGACGCATGCCTCTTATCAGAGAGTCTGCAGCCTGATACATATCTTGTTTTGTTTCGTGAGCCTTGAAGATGGCGGACACCAGCGCGGCGCCAACGATCACGCCATCGGCAAACCGCGTTACACTGGCCGCCATGGCGGGTGTTTTAATTCCAAATCCCAGCATCAAGGGCAGCTTACACTGATTTTTGCGCTGTTGGTATTCTGCTTCCACTGCGCCGGGATCAAGGTCGTTCGAACCCGTCACCCCTTTCAGAGAAACATAATAAAGGTAGCCTTTGCCGTACTGATTAATAAGCTTCATTCGTTCGGGTGTTGTGGTTGGTGAGCAAAGGTAGATAGAGTACAGACCATGCGCATCCCAGATGGGTTTAACATCTGCACTTTCCTCGGGCGGCATGTCTACCATAATGGTGCCATCCACGCCAGCCTCTGCCGCGCGCCTGGCAAAACACTCATAACCGTAGGTTTCGACAGGATTCACGTAGCCCATCAGAATAATGGGTGTTTCCATATCCTGTTCGCGAAAGCGCTCAACCATGGCAAACACATCATCACAATGCACCTTATGGGCAAGCGAACGCTCCATGGCAGCCTGAATAACAGGGCCTTCGGCCATGGGATCGGAAAAGGGAATGCCCAGCTCCAATACATCAGCGCCGGCCTGCACCAGTGCGTGCATTAATCCGACGGTGTAGTCCGGTGACGGATCGCCAGCGGTGATATACGGACTCAGCATTTTTTTACCACTGCGCTGCAGCGCAGCCAGGGTTTTATCGATTCGGTTCATACGAGTCTCCGGAAAAGGATCCACAGGCCTGGGCCACGGTGTGCATGTCTTTATCACCCCGACCGGACAAATTCACAATAATCCGCTGTTCTGGCTTCATGGTTTTGGCCAGTTTCAGCGCATAGGCAATGGCATGGCTCGATTCCAGCGCCGGGATAATGCCCTCCACCCGCGTCAGCCTGAAGAAAGCATCCAGGGCCTCATCATCGTTGATGGCGACATAAGTGGCTCTTCCGCTGTCCTTCAACCAGGCATGCTCAGGGCCAACACCCGGGTAGTCGAGACCCGCAGAAATAGAGTGTGTGTCAGTGATCTGGCCATATTCGTCGCAGAGCAGATAAGTGCGGTTGCCATGCAGTACGCCTGGTTTGCCTGCCAGCAGCGAAGCAGAGTGCTGACCGGTTTCCAGACCTTTACCGCCGGCTTCTACACCATAAATGGCTACACCCTCGTCCTGTAAAAAAGGATGGAACAGACCAATCGCATTTGAGCCGCCACCCACGCAGGCGACCAGCGCGTCCGGCAGACTGCCCGTTTTTGCCAGACATTGCTCACGGGCCTCACGGCCAATGACGGATTGAAAATCTCTGACGATCTGAGGATAAGGATGCGGGCCGGCTACGGTGCCGATGATATAATAGGTATTATCAATGTGGCTGACCCAGTCACGCATGGCTTCGTTAAGCGCGTCCTTCAGGGTTTTCGATCCTGCCGTGACCGGTACCACTGTTGCGCCAAGCAGCTTCATACGGTACACGTTGCTTTCCTGCCGGGCTACGTCTAACTCGCCCATGTACACAACGCACTCCAGCCCCAGTTTTGCAGCTACCGTGGCCGTGGCTACGCCATGCTGGCCCGCACCGGTTTCGGCAATGATACGTGTCTTGCCCATGCGTTTGGCCAGCAGTGCCTGGCCCACGGTATTATTAACCTTGTGCGCACCAGTATGATTGAGATCCTCGCGTTTCAGCCAGATCTGCGCCCCGCCATTCTCCCGGCTCAGCCGCTCGGCATGGTACAGTGGCGTGGCGCGTCCAACATAATCGCTTAGTTCGTGCGACAACTCGGCAAGGAACTGTGGATCATGGCGGTAGCGTTCGTATGCCGCCTTCAGCTCATCCAGTGCAAAAATCAGGGTATCAGAAACAAACAGACCGCCATACGGGCCAAAATGGCCGGCGGCATCAGGAAGCGACGTATCATTCATGGTCAACACCTCTCAGGGCAGTTATAAAACGTGTCATTTTTTCGTGATCCTTGATGCCAGGCGATTGTTCAATGCCAGAACACAGATCAAGAGCGTAAGGCCTTACAGCGCTAACAGCCTGTTTCACATTATCCGGCGTTAATCCGCCAGCGAGTATCAAGGGTCTGTCTGTCTGGGGTATGTGCTGCCAGTCAAACACCCTGCCGCTGCCGCCGCGCTCGTCGCCGCAGGGCGTATCCAGTAAAAACGCGCTGGCATCAGGATATCGCGTCATCGCCGCTTCAATTGCCTGCCGCGATGTCGCTGCAATCGATTTAATATATGGCCTGGCAAACTGTCGGCAGAATTCCGCCGTTTCCTCGCCATGAAACTGCAGATACTGGATCGACAGATTCTGCAAAGCGGCCTGAACCTCGTCAGCGTGGGGATTAACCAGCACAGCCACTACATCGACAAAAGGCGGTACATTCTTTAACAGAGTCTGGGCCTGCTCTGAATGGACATAACGACGACTGCCTGGATATAAAATCACCCCGACGGCATCCACACCGAGGCTCGCGGCCAGGTGAATATCCTCTTCTCGTGTCATGCCACACATTTTTACCCGGACCCGAGCCTTCATCAGTCAAATCCCCCCAAAGGAAACAGAGGGCCGAGAGAGGACTGATTCACTCCAAACTCTTTTGGGTATTCGACCTGTACAAGGTACAAACCATAGGCCGGAGCGGTTTCGGCCCCCATTCGCCGGTCTTTGGCAGCCAGTACGTCCGCTACCCAGGAAACGGGTTTTTTCCCCGAACCAACCGCAATCAGGACACCGGCAATGTTTCTGACCATATGATGCAGAAACGCGTTGGCGCAAATGTCTATCATTACCAAATCATGGTGACGGCTGACCTGCAGACGGGTAACCCGACGCATCGGCGTATTGGACTGACACTCAACGGAGCGAAAGGAGGTGAAATCGTTTTCGCCCAGCAGCAGCTGCCCGGCATCGTTCATGTCGCGATGATTGAGCTGGCGATACTGCCAGGTAACGTTGCTGCGCAGCAGCGCCGGTCGTATGGAGGAATTATAGATAATATAACGGTAACGACGGGAGAGCGCGGAGTAACGGGCATGGAACTCGTCAGGCATTTCCCGGCCCCATTTCACACAGACATCTTTGGGCAGATACGAGTTGGCGCCATGAATCCAGGAACGGATACTGCGTTCGTTGTCGCAATCAAAATGAATAATCTGGTTGGTAGCATGAACGCCGGTGTCCGTTCGGCCGGCACAGACCACGCTTACGTCGGTATCGGCCACGCGCGACAGGGCGGATTCCAAAACCTGCTGAACGGTATGAAGACCAGTCTGAGCCTGCCAGCCGTGGTACTGACTTCCATCGTACTCAACCCCTAAGGCAATACGCATAAGGATTTCCTGCTAAAACGGTCAATGTATAACACCGTATCTGGTTTGTCCAGCAGCAAACACATTTGTTATACTATACTGACAATATGGATATTTTTAGACCATGGCTTTATGATAGAATCACACAAAGAAATGGCCCATATCCTGGGTTTGGATAACAACCCGTTCCCAGAGATACTTAGAAACACGGGCTGGACCAATGACCAGGCGGTAGCCAGTCTCAGGCGAAGATTTACTGCGCTAAATCATGGCACTGAGCTTAATTTTCATCAGTTAGACAGTAAGAACGCACTGATAGCCGGTGCCCGCGTAGCCACACTTAAGGATGGAGAATATATCGGGTTCTCGGCTAACTGGACGCGAATCAATATGTCAAAAGCCTTTCCATTCAGTGGTCATTCGTATTCGTTTCATGCCGTTAAGGAAGGTGAGCGAACGCATTTTATCTACGTCAACAGCGGATTAAGTCATATCCAGCCTCCCGGGGAGAAGGCCCCTCCCAATACGCTCGTGTTTACTGTTCCCAACGCAGAGGCAGACGTGTTCGCCCAGGAAATGGCCGATGCAGTACACTCAAGTTATTTTCATGGCAGAGAACGTATTTCAGAATTTTTGAATCGAAAACTGGCTGAGCAGGAAAAAAAGCCGAATGATGCAAACGTAATCGCGGCAAAAGAGTTAGCCGGAATCATAATCAAAAAGGATCAAAAAACGGGTAACTGCACCTTGGCAAACTCTAATATTTCCATGCATTTGCAAATGGCTTCGGATCTAATGAGAAACAGCCAGAGAAATGGACACCCAATACGCTTCGCTGATGCCTGTACTGAAACAAAGCAGCAATATAAAGCGTTGAGAAGACAGGATAGAATGGCCGCTGTCGATTATCTGTTGGATAGCGAGCACAAGCATCAATCCAGCGAGTCCTGGCTTTATAACTATCTCAGTACTCTCATGAAATTCTACTTTAAAGACCTGATGGACCCGGCAACAAAGGAAAATCCGGGATCCAGTTATCTTGCGGAGCTGGCCGAACGTGCTGGAGACAAGGAAGAAACTATCCTGAAATTACTCAACCCATTAATTAACGAGGATTTTTTTCTTAATAGACAGCGATTCATATATGCCTATGCAAAACAACGAAGCCCTAGTCAAACAGCCCCTGATCCGGATAGCCTGTCGTTGAGAAACTACAGCCTGGACGGGATTAAAAATAAAATTTTGATGAAAACATTTTCAAAACTTTCAGCTGAAACACAATCAAGGCTGATCGAAAAAGACAGTTCTTTACTACAGCATGCTCAGGAAAATGTACAGAAACAGTTCCTGGAGCGGGATTTCACGCGGTATTTTATTTATGCGTCTTATGAGACTCGGAGTCGTATTCAATGGCCTTCTAATGCGTCTTCAAACTCAGGAGAAAACGAAGGTAACTTAGGGTTAGTCGATTATCTCGAGTTCGCGGGTAAATTTAGTCATGAACGGAAAACAAGCACGAACAGTTATCTGGGAAAAACGGCAGGCCATAAGGAAATGTTCCTTAATAATGAAATGAGAGCGTTGTGCTCGTATGCGAAGGCAAACGACATTGAAAACATGAAAAAAACATTTGACTCACTGTGCCTGGCCAGCTGCGAGCGTCGGTTTACACTGCCTGGCCGGGCAAAATACGCCTCCGACACCCATTCGGCAAACTGGCTTATCAACCGACTCTGCTCCGATGATGCCGTCGTAATGCATCTGCGGGACAAGCTGGATATAAATCCAAACCAGTTAAGGCAGCGTTTTGAGGAGATCATTTCGAGAAAAGATCAGATTATTGCGGAGCGTCCTCGAACAGCTGCTTCGCCGCATCAGGAGGCTGCAGCTGAAAGCATGAATCGGTTCCATGAGTTCAAAGGGAAGCTGACTGACACGGTGCGCGTCCACAGCGATGAGCCGGACAGCCCGGCTCCAGTGCCATAGCCCTCAGAACGACTACTTATTTAATGGCAGGTATATCACCCTGAGCGTGTTGTAAATAATCACAGGCTACCAGAGATGGATGCCTGTGGATCCATCGTTGAAGACATGGGCACAGGCGCTGACTGGGCAGCACGAAAAAAAGACAGGTGTGGAGAGGGCGAGCGCGCGGGTGCACAGTATTTTGTAGATGCCTCCTCGATTGGTGTTGCCGCTTCAGATTGTGCGGCTTGCATAATAGAAAGAGCGGTATCTATATGCCTGGTAATTTCAACTCGATTATCTTGTTCCATATAAAAGCAGTATGAAGAAAGAGCCTTTCTCAAAGCGATTAAATAGTCTTGCGTTAAACCGTGAAAGGTACTTTTATGTGCAAGCAGTACTTGCACCAGCTCAGCTTTACCGGCTCGGCATGCTGATCTTAGAGAGGAATTATCAAAATTATCATAAGTTGATAGACGATACTTAACATTTGGCTGCACACCCTTTTCTAGTAAAAAGCCAATCAATTCAGCGGAAGCGCCAGCACTTATTGCTCTGTTTATCAAACCACCTGAAAGAGAAAAAGGGGGTATCGTGTCAATTACAGAAAGATCGAGATTATCAATTGTTTGATGAAGCAGAAAATCCTGCATCTCAGGATCATTTATGATGCTGAATGCATACGGAAGAAACTCTATCGGAGAAATACGTTTGCCCGCAAGAAAAATGGACAATTCATCCTTATTTTTTTCACGAACCAACGCTATAAACTCATTTTTTAAATTATCCATTAGCATAAGATCTGTCTTTTCAGAAAGCATTTGAGCATACTTCTTTTTTTCAGAAAGAATAATATTTTCCATAAAATCAACATCGCTCGAAAGTGTTGCAGATTTTTCCTGCCAGGAGACCAGTTCCTGAGCCGGGTCTGTCATAAGACTATTTAATGTCCATAGCATAGAAAATACGTCATTTACTCCATGACCAACCTGATAATCAGGAGATCTCAAGGCGTCTCCAATTAAAATAAATCTTCGCCCGTTCTTCTCAACTATTGACCGACTGGAAACCGTTATTTCCCGCTGAAAAACCTGCCATTTCATGGCGTTTTTTTTATGCCTGATTTAACACTTAAACCAGGATTGCCAATTTCAATATTGCTGATTTCTGACTCGGTAAAACCGGATTGCTTTAATGCGTCTTCCACATGATTTTGGACAAGACGCATTGCGTCATCCCGCCCCGCATCTACTTTTAGTCTCATGTATAGTTCTTCTGTAATGTCACTTGACAACTTTATTTTCAACTGATTACTTTTAGCTGGTTTACGAGATGGATATAAAAACATCATTCCTAATAATTGAAGTTCAGTTGAAGATGATTCTTCCAGCACAGAAACAAAAAAACTTTTTTCTGGCACCCTGATTGGGCATCCATCTTTAGTGCTCAGTGTCAGGCAGCAAAAAAAATGCCATGGATGTAAAGCGGATGATAATGCGCTCGGTTCATAATGTATTTTATCTTCATTTAGAGAGCAACTGGCATTATAGATATTGGCCGCATGATGTTTGACACCATCTGCCCCGATGATATGAGAAAAAGATACAGATGTTTTTTTTATTTCGTCTTTCAGATCAGCAATCTCAGCGACACCATTTTCCATGTTGATTTCAGACAGTTCTGAAAAATACATTATGTCAATATTTGGAAGAAATTTAATGCACTCGTGCAAGGCTCTTTCAATATCTTTTAATGCCACACCAATCCTTAAAATATTGCCTTTAATTTTCCTTAAATAAGGCATGCCATCTAATTTATCCTGGGGGATTTTTTTGATTATTTTACTTAAATAGTAAACGAAGCCCATATCAAAAATAATATGCTGAACACGAGAAAACTCATCTCCACGATTGGATATAATCAAAATATTTTTATTCATATTTTCCGCCACAGTAAGCGCACATGCCATTCCCGCAGGGCCCATTCCAGATATTACAAGATCATAATGTTCTTTCATTTCATGGCTACCATAAATTACTTACAGAAATTTTTTTTTATGATAACAAATGAACATTAACACAGTATTAAACTATGGCGTAACCGGCATCCCGCTCTCTGTACTGGACAATTTTGTAATCTTTATATTATTTATCCTCTCAGCACATAATTTGTCCTCCATGCGCGGGAATGACAACCCGAAGATTTGTCCAGTACAGAGCATCCCGCTACAGGGCTGTCCCATCTTAATTTGAACTGAAGTTAATCAGTTGAGACGATCTGCTCCCTTCTCCCTTGAGGGAGAAGGGCTGGGGATGAGGGTGGTGGGGGTGGCACGGCCTGAATAAATACATTGAAATACGGTACTTGATTGGTTTATCCGTCTGTTTTTATTAACTAATCGATGGATACAGCAAAGTGAATAAGGATGTTTCCAGCTCATTTAAGTCTCATTTTGGCGTGTTAAATGATCCGCGTATTGCTCGATCTAAATTATATTCACTGCATAACGGCGACCCGAAATTATTAGACTTGTTGGATTTGAAGGGCCAGATCGTTACGATCGATGCGATGGGCACGCAAAAAGCATTGAAATGCGTAATGGAACCATGAGGTTTTTAAAAATATACAGGGAGTGATGGACGGCATTCTTGATTTACTCGAGACTTTGCCACACCCACCACCCTCATCCCCAGCCCTTCTCCCTCAAGGGAGAAGGGAGCCGATCGTCTCAACTGATTAACTTCAGCTCAAATTAAGATGGGACAGCCCTGCATCCCGCTATAGATGTTGATCGCAATATCTTAGGGTATTTGGGCAATGAACTGGCTACACAACAGGGCAACAGCGGTTAATAATGCGGATACAGCTATTCTTTCATTCACCTACAATGTACTATTTCCAGCAGGCATACATCACAGGGAGTAATTATGGCTGCATCTTCATCAGAGGTTATTCCAGAAAACACCTCATCTCTTGTATTAAAAAACATCAGACCTATTGAAAACAGTGACTTGGAACAATTTGGTGTAATTGATAAACAGGGTATTGTTGTAACGTTTGAACATTCCGCTTTGGTTCAGTCAATTTATATTTTTCGTGAGCCACCGCATGATGAGCCTGGGCATGAGTGCGTATTTAACGTTGCTATTGAACACAAAACAACAAAGGATGCCTGGCTTGCCCATAGTACTCATTACTATCCATATCAAAGTGTATTATCGGATAATGAAAAACTGGTTGTCTTTACCTTTAGAGATTGTGTGCCGACAGTCCAATTACTGGAGCTCGTGAATAACAACATCCTCGAATTGGGTGAAGATGATCTTCAGACAGTGCTTACATTTGTGTATGGTATGCTGAACGACAATGAGCTTGCCTGGTATGCAACGCTCACGGAGAAATTGGATTTTGAGAAAGCGGTGAAAATATTTTCGTGGGTAACCAGTTCCCACTACTGCTTTCCTGTTGCCTGCAGGCTGGAAGAGCTGTCCAGAACTGATGAGGCAATTACATTATTTAAAAAAGTTCCACCCTCCCGCCACGCAAGCAACGATCCATACCCACATTTGATCCGATTGGCGCCACTCAACACGCTTGATGATAAAATTAATTTTTTCAGGCTCGTGCTTGAGTGGGGAAGAAATAATATTGACCAGCTAAACGATGTTTTCTTGCAGAACGTACTGGAGCCGATTGATAAAGATGAATTGCTCAGCATGCTGGACAGTAATGACAATGATCCGAAAGTATTGCTTCATCTTGCAAAATTTTTTCTTAGACAGGGCTGTCAAGAGCTTGTTGAAAAATTATGTAAAAAAATTGATAGCATCGGCAACACTTTAAGAACTGATTTCGAAGGCGCTTACACTAACTGGTCAATTAAAATGTCAAGATTGTTCCATAGTGACAAAAAGACCGCTTCGGAATTCTATTTATTTTTAGCACAATATTATCGCGATACAAAAGTTCTCAATACAAAGACAAAAGTATTTGTTTTTAATAAGTACTGCAGCAACGCGTCTAAATATATACCCTACAGCGGAGATGCTTTGCTCACAGAACAAATGACAGCCTCTCTGGCAGCGAGATCACCAAGAGATTTTTTGTTTTTTAATGAGTTGCCGACATCGGACTCTGCTGTTTTATTTAATGCTGCACGAGTGTTTGAAACACAGCAGCAACTGGTTATAGCCTATTGTTTACTTGAGTTTGTAAAGCCGGACAAACATGCACATGGCGATTATTACAGCAGACTGGTAGCTGATAAACAGGCTGGCCTGCGTGATAAGATGGGCATTAAAGTGCACGACATAGCTCGAATGATGGCAATCATCAAACAAATTTTTATGCTTGATAAAATATGTGAGATAACGGATGAAGATTTGCAGGAAACGCCGGATGCATTACTGGAATTGTTCATTGAGCGAGATGAGTTAAAAAGCAGACTTGATAACATTGACAAAAAAATAGCAGAATTTGCAAAAAGGGATAACTCCAGAGCCTTGTCTTCATCTACCTCAGGAGCATTTTTCGCAAGACGTGAGCCCTCCCAGGCTTCCAGCTCAACGAAGGATAACCAACGGGAAGCGCCGGTTATGATGTGAGTGTCAAGAAAACATAAGGCTAACTGGAAGTGCCCGCTTTCGCGGGCATGACAGGGTTTTGCCATTTGCAGGCAGCTTTACGCCGATTTCCTTACTGCGGCGTTACGCTGATTTTAATATACAAAGCCGCCTGATTATTATAGGAATTAGATGCGGTGTATGTGGTTGCATCCCCTGCTTCGGCGTTGTTGTTATCATTATTTCCCTGATTGGGTGAGCCGAGTTTAACCCAGGTATCGAGCGGAACCATCGTGGTGGTGTCGACAGCCTGGTTGCTGGATTGCTGAGTGTCGGTGGCATTAGCCTGATCTCTCACACGGTGAATGGTGATTTTTACACGGGAACCCTGCATGACCGGGGCAATATAAAAGCCCTGAGTTTCCGATTTTTGTTCATAGGAAACACCAGGCACCCAGCCACCGGATACGCCGCTGATCACAGGCCGGTCTGAACCGGTCGCCACAAAGGCGCTCTGACCACTCATAACGCTGACCGACTGGTTATTCGCAGCTTCGCTGTTGGAGGTCGCGCTGTAGGTTACGGAACTGCCGCCGCCCTGATTCAGCCAGTCGTTGCTGCCTTGATGAATACTGATATTGAACACTACCGGTGGCACGTCAAGCTGATGGATCACCGGACGAATACGCGTCAGCGTATTGGGCGACACGTTGACAATCAGGGAAGAACCACTGCTGGTGATCGTTTCACCGGGGCCGAGCAAGGGCTTTAACTGCTTAGCCAGAGCATCTGCCTGCAAATACTGGATGGCAATCACTTTGGTTACCATGTCGGGAGGGGTTGTATCGGCAAAGGCCGTTCCAATAAAAAAGGTCATGCAAAGCATTAGGTATTTCACGACGTTCTCCTTGTCATTGTCATTAACTGGATTTGATGATCACCCGGGTTCCTGGTTTCCCAGCCGTAGGGAGATCAACAAACTGTCTGTTTAGCCATTCAGCGTCTTCAACGAGCATGCGCACACAGCCATAACTGGCTTCGTAACCCGGCAGCTCAGAACTTCCATGTAAAGCATAGCCCTTATAAAAATAAATACACCAGGGCATTTCACCACCGCCCCGCACACCGCTGATGCGGTGGGGGTAACTTTTCGACAGGCAGTCTTCGCCGTCTTTGCGTGTAACGTAATACTCACCCTCAGGAGTGGTGCAGCCTTCAGCAATATCCAGACATTTTTTCGCCCCTGGTGATATCGGCCCCCATTTAAGCAGATGCCCTTGCTCATTATAGGCAGCCCAGGCAAAGGCAGCCAGATTGATGATAATACGCTTATCGCCATCGGCCTTGATTGTCTGTGCGAAAGGAGCCAGATCGTTGACCTGCACACTGGCCAGATTTTTCGGAACAGCGATAATCATGTCAGGTTGCAGGAAAACATTCATGCGGTTCACACGTTTCACCAGATCACGCTGAACTGGATCGGGAAATAACTGCGCCCAACTGTCTCCACGCTTAATCGTCTGGCAACGATACGGTGCCTCGTGGCAGATGCGTTCGCCGTAACGCTGTATGCACCAGGCATTTTGACAGATAAATAATAACCCAACAGCGACAGCAACATAATGTTTCATGATGGCACCTTGAGCGTGTCTGTTGTAAACCCTGGAGCGCCGAATGATTAAAACAATACATGTTGATACGTAGGTTGGGCCTTGGCCCAACATGGAATTGGCATCCAGGTTAATTGTTGGGCCAAGGCCCAACCTACGTTAAGTCATTCGGCGCACAAGGGAGCGTATATTCATTCCCCGTGCGTATATCCATATCTTTTTTTTATCTTCTCCAGAGACAGAGAGTGAATCTGGGAAATCCGTGCTTCGGTCAAATCCAGTATGTCTGCGATTTCCTTAAAACTCAGCTGTTCGTTGTAATACAGCGCCAGCACCTGCTGTTCGCGTTTGGGCAGGGTGCTGATTAAGGCCTTAATCGAAGCCCGTATACTGTCGCGCTCTACGTTGGCCAGCGGGTCGGGTGATCTGGAACAGGGGATGTCGTCTATGCTGCCCACGTCGTTCATGCTCACGGCCTGATACGCGTTGATTTCCGACACCATATGCGTGTATTTTTTTTCGCTGATGCCCATCTTGTCAGACAAGGCCCGTGGACTGATCAAAATGCTGTCCTCATCCTGATTTTCCAGCAGCGATTTAGCCATGGCAATTTTTTTCATGTTCTGGCTGATATCACGCGTAATACCCGTGTTTCGTCTCACTTCATCAATCATGGCCCCACGTATTTTGATGGAGGCATAGGTTTCAAAGGCCGCACCGCCCTCATCCGAAAAATGGGTGCGGGCCTCCAGCAATCCAATCAGGCCCGCTTGCAGCAAATCATCCAGCTCAATGGTGGCGGGCAAACGGCATTTTATGTGATTGGCTATGCGTTTAATCAATGGACTGTACGTCATAACAAAGCCGGACAAGTCTCCCTTGTCCTGCTCAACGTGCTTATAACACTCGATCCCTTGCAAAATACCAGTCTCCTTTAACCAACCTTCTCAATAATTTTTATTTGTTTGTCTTCAGGAATTTCAGAAAAAGACAAAAAATGCATATTGGGAATAGTCGGTCTGAACAAGCGCTCCAACAGAGGTCTTAACTCGTTGGTTAACAGCATAATCACCGGTAACGACTTTAAATGACAGGTTTGTACATACTCCAGCAGACGGGTGTATATTTTTTCGGTCAGAGAGGGTTCTAAAACTACCATCTTCTCCCCTGCCCCCTGATTCATTTGAATAGACTTCAGCAATATCTGTGCCAGATCATTATCGAGCACCGCAACAGGAAGCTCTTTTTCGCTGCCGCAGATGCTGTAAACAATCAGATGCTTCAGGGCTACCCGAACCGCATCGGTCAGAATATCCTGATCCTTGGATTTAGACCAGGCATCCACCATTTTTTCCGCGATGGTCCGAAAATCAATAATCGGCACGCCGGACTGCAATAGTTTCTGCAATACGCTGAATATAATCGTCAGGGGAATCCCCGTTGCGGGGGAGGTAAAGGCCTCGGCCAGCTTCGGATCCTGATTGGCCAGACGGCTGATCAGCTGATGCACTTCTTCATATCCCAGAATATGGGAGAGATTTTCACGGATGATCTGATTAATGTTGGTGGCAATCACCGTGCTGACATCGACAATGGTAAAGCCGAGTCCCTGTGCATAGTCCTTCTGCTCCTCGGCAATCCAGAATGCATCCAGATTAAAAGACGGATCCTTGCAGGGCACACCGGGCAGGGTTTCGGTGATGTGTCCGGGATTAATGGCCAGAAATTTATCCGGATACACATTCGCCTCAGCGACCATAACGCCCTTCAGATGCACGCGGTAGGTGTTGGGCGGTAGATTGATGTTGTCCTTGACGTGAATGGTCGGTATCAGAAAACCATAATCCCGCGATATTTTTTTACGGATGCCCTTGATCCTCGAGATCAGCTGCCCGTCCTTTTTCATGCCAACGAGGCTTATCAGACCATACCCTATTTCAAGTGAAATCCGGTCAATAATAGCGACATCACTCCAGTCAAGATCCGTTTCCACACGTATCTGACTTTCCTCTGGTAGACTTGCCTCCGTGCCAGTCTTGCTTTTAGCAGGGGCGGCTTTCTTTTTCTCAATCCAGGATGCCAGCACCAGAACCAGCAGGGAAAAAATCATCAGAGGCATGTGAGGCATTTTAGGAATCAATGCCAGGCTGAGCAGAATAACGGACGTAACCAGCAGAGGTCTGGGATTGGTAAACAGCTGCGTCAGAGTTTGCTGGCTGATGTCTTCGTCAGTAGAAACACGTGTGACGATGATGGCCGCCGATATCGACAGCAACAGCGAGGGTATCTGCGCGACCAGACCATCACCGATGGTCAGAATCGAAAAGTTCTCGACCGCAGCCTCAAAGGTCATACCGTTCTGAAATACCCCGATGATGATCCCGCCAATCATGTTGATGAACAGAATTAAGAGACCGGCAATCGCATCACCGCGCACAAATTTACTGGCACCGTCCATGGAACCGTAAAATTCCGACTCCTGGATAACCTGCTTTCGGCGACGTTTGGCTTCGTCCTGATTGATGACACCGGCATTTAAATCCGCATCGATGGACATTTGCTTGCCGGGCATGGCATCAAGGGTAAAACGCGCCGTTACCTCAGAAATTCGCCCCGCGCCCTTGGTGATGACGATGAAGTTGATGATCATCAGAATGATAAAGATGATCATACCCACCACAAAGTTACCGCCAATCACCACCTCACCAAAGGCACGAATAACCTCTCCGGCTGCGTAGGGGCCTTCATGTCCGTGCAGCAGAACCACGCGCGTGGAGGCAATATTCAGCGTCAGGCGCAACAGGGTTGTGATAAGCAGTATGGTCGGAAACAGACTGAACTCTAATGGGCTGACGATGTAAATACAGGCCATCAGAATGATGAGCGACAGCGTGATATTGAATGAAAAAAGCAAATCCAGAACAACCGGTGGCAGCGGAATCACGATCATCAGCAACATGGCGATAATCAGAAAGGCGGATCCCAGATTGACTGTTCTTAACTGCCTGACATTAACCATTCCCTTTAACATGACGTCTTCAAATCCTTTTTATAGATCAAAATGTAATTCTTTCGGAATTTTCAAATCCGTGACCCAGGCCGGTTTCGCACCGAGGCCCATTTGATAATCTTTTAACTGAACGATGTATGAAAGCACTATTGCTACCGCCATGTAAAGATCCTGGTGAATATAAGCGCCAGGTTTTCCAGTATAATAGATGGCGCGAGCCAGTTGCGGTGCCTCATAGATGGGTATGGCGTGCTTAATGGCAATCAGGCGAATCTCTGCCGCCACGGTGTCCACACCCATGGCCACGATTCTGGGCGCCTTATCCTGCCTGTCGTCGTACTTAAGTGCTACCGCATAGTGGGTAGGGTTGGTGATAATCACCGTGGCACCGGGCACATCCCTTTGAATGCGCTGACGCGATATGGCCAGCTGAACTTCGCGAATTCGCCGTTTGGTTTCAGGGCTGCCATCGGTTTCCTTGTGTTCATCCTTCATTTCCTGATGCGACATTTTGATTTTTTTCTGGAAGCTGAAAAAGCTGTACAGCATGTCTATGGCAACGATAAGACCCGTCCCCGTGACAATCAGCAGCAGATAGCCCCTGATCAGATCAAAGCCTCGACTGACCAGCTGTTCGTCACGAAAGCCAGTCAGGGCAGGCAGTTCATCGCGATTAGCCTGAATGAAAAAAAGCAGCAGCGAAATAAACAAAAGAAACTTGGCGACGGATTTAACGATTTCGATCAGGTTGCTAAAGGAAAAAATCCTCCCCAGATTTTTAAAGGGATTAATACGCTCCATTTTAAATTTAACCAGCTGCCAGGATAAGCCAAAGCCGCCAAAGGCAAAAGCAAAGACAAATGGCACGCAAAACAGCGCTATGATGAGTGGCAGCAGCATGTAAAAATTTTTCAGGGCCAGTCGTTTATAGAGAAAATCTGGTGCTTCGCTCAGATGCTCGAGCGTGTCGAACTGGGTAAAAGACAGCACGAAGCTGCTGCTGATAACCTGGTAAAAACTGGTCAGCATGACCAGGATAATGATGATGGCAATCATAATGATCGCCCCACCGTTCAGATCACGCGAACGGAGAAAGGTCCCTTTCTTTTTTAATTCTTCCAGCCGTTTTAACGAGGGCTGATACTGCTTTTCCTGAGCTTCTTCACTCATATCTCATCACCTGATAAGAAGATTTTTCATCACAAAACCGCAAAACTGCAGAATATCATTCAATAAAATGCGCCCGTTTTCACTGATGGCATCAAAACAAAGATACAGCATGAAAAAGCCCGTGATCAGAGAAATGGTGATACCAATGGAAAAAATATTGAGCTGGGGCGAAAATTTGGTCATGATGGCCAGCGTAATGTTGGCAACCAGCAAGGCAATGATGACCGCGAGCGACAGCATCAGAGCCGCGCTGAAAATAACCTTGGTATAAATCATCACCTGACGCAGCACATCCATATCAAGGTGCCCTACTCCAAGCAACTGTGCCCTGCAGGATTCAATGATCATTTTAACCAGCAGCAGATGGCCGTTCAATTCGAAAAAAATCAGCGTGGCGGTAATAAAGAAGAACTGCGACAAAGGCGTAATGGAGCCCACTCTGGGCACGAACAGGTTGACAAACCCCAGACCGGACTGGATTGAAATAATCTGCCCAAGCGCAAGAAAGACGTCAACAAAGAGGTTGAGAATAAAGCCCGTGAGCAGGCCCAGGGCTACCTGCACCGCCAGACTGAGAAACAACGCTCCGGATGGGATATGGGGGATATTCTGCCCTATAACATCGTAAAGCATGACAAATGTACTCAATACAATGGACAACAGCAGGCTAATCCGGGCAGGCAGGAGTTCGCGTCGAAAGAAGGATATGGACGCAAAGGTGGTGCTGAAGCGGGCAAGCAGAAGGAAGAATACGCTGCCAAAGGCACCGAGGCTATTTAAAAACTGTTCGTTGATCATAAAGTCTGTTTACTACTCCAGTTCGACCGGTATCCATAGTGGGCAGGGTGG
>NZ_JBNVZR010000060.1:0-422 GCF_052527415.1 Legionella navarrensis
CGCATCGAATCTGGTGCTGACGGATACCCTGAGTGCCGGGCAAACCATAGGAACGTTGCCGGCAGGCTGTACGGCATCAGGTCAGGTGATTACCTGTACCATTCCGGCTGGCACGGCACCTGGTACCTACAGCTTTACCTATCCGACAACGGTAAATCAAACAGCAACCGGTTCAGTGAGCAATGCGGTGGTGCCGACGGGTGGCAGCACGACGACGCCGACCTGCACGACCTGTACGACCACGCATCCGATAGCCCCCGCAATTATCGCGGTGAGCAACTCCGCCAATCCTGCGACCGGTACTGTTGTTGCGGCTGGTGACACCATTGACTACAGCCTGCAGGCGGTGATTACTACGGCAGCCAACGCATCGGATCTGGTGCTGACGGATACGCTGAGTGCCGGGCAAACCATAGGAACGT
>NZ_JBNVZR010000061.1:0-350 GCF_052527415.1 Legionella navarrensis
CGAGAGTGATTTAAAGCGCCCACACAGTTTGTTTTCAGAGAAGTAGCGGCAGAATTTGGGTCTGTAGCTCAGTTGGTTAGAGCGCACCCCTGATAAGGGTGAGGCCGGTGGTTCGAGTCCACCCAGACCCACCAGTTTAGCCGGGATAGTCGAGATAAAAGTGCATTTATAGAGTGTATTTTTATCTGGAATATCCAGATGTTCATTAAAAATATGGTAAAAATTGAGGTAACACAAGCGAATTAGTATGATCTTATGTTTGTATGACCTTCAATGACTTAACCCCTTAAAAAGGGTGTTTGCAAGGATTTTTTCTTTTATCGAGGCATGAATGCGAACGAGTGAAGGAG
>NZ_JBNVZR010000062.1:0-309 GCF_052527415.1 Legionella navarrensis
CCTCGCGTATGACTATGGAAGACCGCAGCCTGTAAACGCCAGGTCGAACGCTGATGTTTATTAATGCCCGGAAACTGTTGATTACCATACCGCTGGCACTTATTGCAGTAGAGCTTATACGCTTTGAATCGCAAGAGACTTCGCCGATGACCAATTAACTCATGTGAAACCGTTCGTATATACGAAGACTTCTTGCGTACCGCTTTACTGTCACAGTGAGCGCAACGTGGCAATCGAGTCCAGATAATATCCAATATTAATGGCTGATATCCACTCACTTTTTGTATGGTAAATCCCGGTAAATTTAAG
>NZ_JBNVZR010000063.1:0-302 GCF_052527415.1 Legionella navarrensis
ATATCGCAGAAAGACCTTGCTCAGCAATTTAATAAGGGAAAGGCAACGATTGAACGCTGGTATCATCGCCAGTATCAGGAGCAATCAAAAGAGCTGATGAATACGCCATGCCCAACGGTTATTGGTATTGATGAGCATTTTTTCAGTCGAAGGCAGGGCTTTGCCACAACGCTTTGCGACCTTAGAAAACATAAAATTTTTGATATCGTGAAAGGACGAAGCGAATCAGACCTTGCCGGCTACCTGGCCTCTCTTACAGGAAAAGAGCGCGTCAGGGTGGTCTGTATGGATTTGAGCAGCAC
>NZ_JBNVZR010000064.1:0-298 GCF_052527415.1 Legionella navarrensis
GTGGATTTGATCAAACGTGTTTGGGAGCACAAACAGAAGGTGGTTCCGGGGTTTACTGCTACCTACAATACGCATATGCTGGTTTATTATGAAATCCATCAGAGCTATATCGAGGCTGCCCGGCGTGAAAAACGTTTCAAGAATTGGCCACGCCAATGGAAAATAAACACCATTGAACAGTTGAATGCAGAATGGCGTGATCTGTACGAAGATATTTGCCGTTAATCAGATCGTCTGGATGCCGCGGACAAGCCGCGGCACGTAGGCGGCAGGGTGAATTGTCAACAGGCCCTAATAA
>NZ_JBNVZR010000065.1:0-298 GCF_052527415.1 Legionella navarrensis
CACTTCCCTAATGCAAAAATAGTGGCAGACCGGTTCCATGTCATACGCCTTCTTCAGCATCAATGCATGGTGACCTATCGCGAATTATCAAAGCAGGTAAAAAGTAACCGTGGAATACTGGCCGTACTACGTACTCGTCCTGACAGGTTGACGCCCAAATGTAAACGTAAGCGGGATGCTTTTCTTGAAGACAATCCGGCTATAAACGCTATTTACCAGTTTCAGCAACACGCTCACTCCTTGCTTTTGCATAAAGCCATGAATAAACAATGGTGCCAAAAAATGATTCCACAGTTTT
>NZ_JBNVZR010000066.1:0-275 GCF_052527415.1 Legionella navarrensis
TACGCGGCGATGCCGCTGCTGCTCATGGGTGATGCCGGATCGGGTAAGACGCTGGTGTCGGAGGCTATTCTTGAGCGTGTGGTGGCCGAGCGGCCGCTGGATGATCCGGATTTCCGGGTGTTGTACGTCACATCCAAACCCTATCTGGTCGAAGAAATGAGACGGAGCTGGAGCCTCTCGCCACTGGCGGGCGAGTTGCCGGAGGGTATGGTGAGCTTTAAAACCTGGGTGCAGGTGCTGCAGGATTCGGGTGTGGCAATTACGGAAAAAAACCA
>NZ_JBNVZR010000067.1:0-273 GCF_052527415.1 Legionella navarrensis
AAACCGTGTCTCGATAAAATCCGGATTAATCACGCCCTCGTCAAGGCAGATCGAACGGTAAAGTTCGCAGATCTGGATGCAACGCTCCCGGTCTTCGGCATTCACCAGCGATTGTTTCGCGCTCAGAGCCTTGTAATCAGAATTGCTGTACCCCGTTATAATACGCAACTCTTCTTCCATTTGTTTGGCGCTGAGATAGTCAGGCACAGGATGACTGCGGGCGACATCCTTGCTGTGCTTCTTATACCATTGGATAAAATGCGCACTGCCAGC
>NZ_JBNVZR010000068.1:0-249 GCF_052527415.1 Legionella navarrensis
AACGGCGTGCCTTTGCTGCAGCTGCTGAATATAGGCCCACATAAGATCTATAAAAGCAAGTTCATGGATCCTGGGGTCGCTCGTGACTATAAGGAAAAGCTGAATGCTGATTCGTTGATAGATATCATGCGTTACGAAGACACGCTTGAATCGTCTGCGGCCGCGATAAGGGAGCCTGAGAAGAAACGGGTCGTCCACTCGTACCATCAGGATTTCATTGTGTTTAACGATGCTCAGAACGAGGCGCGT
>NZ_JBNVZR010000069.1:0-249 GCF_052527415.1 Legionella navarrensis
GACGGCGTGCCTTTGCTGCAGCTGCTGAATATAGGCCCACATAAGATCTATAAAAGCAAGTTCATGGATCCTGGGGTCGCTCGTGACTATAAGGAAAAGCTGAACGCTGATTCGTTGATAGATATCATGCGTTACGAAGACACGCTTGAATCGTCTGCGGCCGCGATAAGGGAGCCTGTGAAGAAACGGGTCGTCCACTCGTACCATCAGGATTTCATTGTGTTTAACGATGCTCAGAACGAGGCGCGC